>CAZBJH010000068.1:0-12639 GCA_964492185.1 uncultured Bacteroidales bacterium
AAATCAAATTGAATTAGTACTAAAACTATCCCGCTTTGCGGGATTTAGTCCAACATGTATTATCCATCAGTCAGGTTTGGGGCAGATGCATAGAGTGGTAAGCTAAAGAATGAATAATTCATTTTAAAGCACCGGAACATTTAGTATATAATTTCTATGGACAAAACAAGAGCAGGATATATTGAAGGAATATTCTCAATATTAATTAATACGGGCTTGTTTATCCTTAAATTATGGGCAGGCATAATAACCGGATCAATAGCATTAACGGCAGATGCATGGCATACGCTCTCAGATTCGGTAAGCTCGGTTATTGTAATCGCTGCAGCAAAATTATCATCAGGAAAACCCGATAAGAAACACCCTTTCGGGCATGGCAGATGGGAATACATCGCATCCTTGGTCATTGCCTTTATACTTGCAGTTATTGCCTATGACTTTATAAAGGATTCGATCATTATGTTCAGTAATAAAGAATCGACTGAATTCGGTAAAATCGCTATTATCGTAACCATAATATCTATCCTTGCCAAAGAAGCACTTGCACAATTTGCTTTTTATATAGGAAGAAAAACAAACAATGTAACAGTTAAGGCTGACGGATGGCATCATAGAAGCGACGCCCTGTCTTCTGTCCTGGTTTTAACAGGAATATTCTTCGCGGAACGTTTCTGGTGGATTGACAGTGTTTTAGGAATAATTATTTCCATTTTGTTGTTTTATGCAACTTACGAGATTGCCAAAAAAGCTATCAATAAAATGCTTGGAGAAAAACCAAGTCCCGAATTAATTAATAAAATAACCTCTGTTATTGAAAAGGAATATAGTGATGATATTCAACCTCATCATTTTCATATTCATGATTATGTTACCCGCCAGGAATTAACCTTCCATATCAAACTTGAAAACAATATGAGCATAGAGGCCGGACATAAAGTAGCTACCGAAATAGAAGACAAAATTTTCAAACAGTTCGGCATCAATGCAACAGTGCATGTTGAACCCTTAAACTTTGTTCATGATTCTGATTAATAAACCTTAAGCTCCCACATCGCCGGGCGGGGAAGGTTTTCATCAACTGCAAAATTCACCCTGAGATAGCGGGCACTGACTTTGCTCTCATCAATGACAGGCGAACCTGATTCTTCATTGTCCATCCGGTCGGCATACATCTGCCAATCCTTATTATCGACTGAATACTCGATTTTATACCGGTACGGAAGGTGGGCATATTCAAAAATGGATTTGCATGTACTTATCCCCGTAACTTCACCAAGGTCTACTGTGATCGCGGGTCCTTCGTCCTTAGGGTCTGCTGCCCATAAGGTTCCATAATGCTCATCAACCGCTGCTTCCGCGGGATATTTCTCACTCTCGGATGAAGTTGCAACAACTTCTGCATCCAGGGCAAGATTAACTTCTCGTGGACCCTGTGAGGCAAAATTTACAACTCCCGTATGGGTCGGCTGCACTTTCAGCATCTCGTCATGCACGCCAAAATTCAGGCTGTCAATGCATATCTGCCGGTAAAGGTCAGGCAGGTCAGGATCAAAGATACGGTGATACAGAATATAATGCCGGCCGTTTTCCTCAAGAACGGTATGATGTCCGGGGCCGGCAACCGTACTGTCCTCATTCGTTGATAATACCGGACTGTTCATACCGAATACCCAGGGACTGAATGGTGAATTCGATGTTGAATACTGAACCTTATAAGTGTAGTTAATGCATTTACCTTCCGAATACATAAGATAGTAAGTGCTGTTATGCTTGAGCATGAACGGAGCTTCAAAGTAATTTGCAGGTGTTATATCAATAGGGTCGCTGGAAAAGGATATCATATCCGGATTCAGCCTGGCCACCATACAATGGCCGTCTTTCCAGTCCCATCCCGACCCCCAGTAAAGATAAGCCTGGCCGTCATCATCTATAAAGCATTCCGCATCGATGGTATGAGCATCAATTTCACGCTGATTCTCAACAAGAGGCCGGTCACCCAGGGGGTTCTCCCAGGGCCCGGTGGGATGCCCGCTTTCACCAACCCATATTTCACTCCCCACGGAAACATACATGTAAAACCTGCCATTAAGTGCCTTAATAACCCCCGGTGCCCAAACCATGGCTGATGTTGATTTTTCTGTTTTACATTGCTCCCTGGTAGGCCAGTTAAGGTGATGAAACGTCCAGTTGACAAAGTCATCCGATTCCCATAATGCCAGCTCCTCTCCTCCCCAGGGATCGATGGTGGCAAACACATAATATTTTCCTTCATGGACTATTATGGATGGATCGGCATAATATCCCGGAATAACAGGATTGCCTGTCATGGTTTCATTTGCCTGTTGATCATCTGCTTCGTTTTTACAGGATGTAAATACTATGAGTAAAAGTGAGCATAATAGAACAATTACATGTTTCATAATTCAGCGTGTAAATTATCTTTGAAAAGGTTCATGAAAGTTAAAATAATGCCCAATATAAGTATTTTTTTTAAGCCCGGTTAATATTTTACTTTCCAATATATGTACCCGTAATTATGAGAAATATTATATTAATACCTATTACAATCCTGCATTATTCACGCGCCAGCTTTCATCTGCCTGCTTCTACTCCAAACCCGGATTATGAATAATACATTATAAGCATTACACGGGGTCTGCTGAAAAAGTCTGTAGTACATCAGATACAAGGCAGCAAAGCGAAGGTGTATAATAATACTGCGAGCTGAAGCCAACGCGGTAGGTGATGCGCTGCAGACTAACGAAATGTTGTCCTTAATAAATAATGCAAAGCTTTTAATAAATATTAGGCAAAAATCCCGCATTTTACAAACCTATCGCAACAGGCCTCCCGCGTATGCAAACAGAAACATGTAACGGGAAGGCGCCGGATGAAAACATAAGGGAATTAAGGAATGACATTCTTGAAAAAAAACAGCATCCCCGTGTATTACTTATCCTTAGTAACAGGCAATAAGGTGAAATCAAACTTATATATCCCCGGAAAGATCATATACTCGTTACGCGGCCGGGCACCCCAGCTGTTGTCACCCCCGACACCCATCTGCTTCAGATCAATGTGCCATTCGATAAAATCGCGCGATTTAACATCATTGGTATGGCGCTGTGCTTTTTGTTCCCCAGGGTCAAAATCTTCACGTGCATATGGCATGGCACTTGTTCCCAACGTGGGCTTTCCGGTCGCTTTCAATCCGTTGCCCTTTGAATTTGTCAGCTGAACCCATCGCACATCTGTTTTATTTCCATTCTCCTGCGGCCGGCTATAAGGAAAATACTGGTCTGCAGCTTTGGAGGTATACAATCCTACCAGTGCCCCGGTATTACGATCAATGTAATTTTCGTACGGCCCCCGGCCAAAGTACTTCAAGTTATCATAGGAAGACGGCAACCTCAGTCGAAAACCTATCCTCGGGATCTCCGGCAGATCATCATTAATCAGGTTAAACCTGCTACTGATATCAACCGTACCGTCAGCATATATGGTATACGTAATCACGGCCGGCAGTTTCTGTTCCTGTCTTCTCCACCATTGTTGTGACTGGGATCTTACCATATCTGACATTTCCAGCTCAACATTTATCTCCGCTTTACCGTCAATAAAATGCGAGATGTCTAGCCGCTTAACACTGATCTTTTGATCAATATCTTTCCACACGGCACATCTTCGAGGCATCTGATTGCCAAAATCATTGTCTGTCGGCGCCCTCCAAAAGTCGGGCTGCAAAGGCATAACCATCAGTTCATCCCCCTTAAGAATGTATGATGAAAGCCATCCGGTACTTTTATCAATTGTTATTTCAAAACCTTTCCCGGAAAAAGTGACTTCACTCTCTGTTTCTTCTTTAACCAGCTTACCTCCGGTTGAATGTCCTGCAGATTGATTAACTTCCACGGGCAACTTAAACTGTTCATATGCAATAATATGATTTGCCGGTATAAGTCCGTCAGCCTTCCGGGCAGAAGCATATATTGTAATAAAATACTCCGTGTTCGGTTGAGGATCGATTTCCGGTAAATCAAGGTCAACTGTAACAGTTGTTCCGGGTTTGGCATCAACATCAAGCGGACCGCTTTTATGCAGTTCCCTGCCGTTTGCCTCAATTACCCATTTAAAATCAAGCTGAACGAGCCCGGTAAACTGGTAACGATTCACAACAGCTATCCTGCCTGAAGAAAGGTCAATATCCTTAAAATATACAGGCTGATATACTTTCTTCATCTCAAATAATGCAGGATGGGGTTTACGGTCGGCATCAACCAACCCGTTCATACAGAAATTCGCATCAGAAGGGACATCTTCGGGGCCAAAGTCACCACCGTATGCCCAGTAGTCATTCCCCTTTTCATCTTTTTTCAAAAGTCCCTGGTCAACCCAATCCCAGATAAACCCTCCCTGAAGGTTATCATACGAATATATCAGGTCCCAGTAATCCTGGAAATTCCCAAGGCTGTTACCCATTGCATGGGCATATTCGCACTGAATAAGAGGACGGTCATCATGCGCACGGGCATAACGTTCCATACTCTCCATAGAAGCATACATCGGACAATAGATATCGGTATTGAACTCAAGGCCCGCTCCTTCATACTGAACAGCGCGGGTAGTATCCTTCTGTTTAATCCAGTTATATGTCTGATACATATTGAACCCGTTCCCGGCCTCATTGCCAAGTGACCAGATGATGACCCCGGGGTGGTTCTTATCCCGCTCGACCATTCTCCGTGCACGGTCAAGATGAGCATTCAGCCATGAAGGCTTATTAGCCAGTGTTTTATCCCGGTCGTATCCTATACCGTGAGACTCAATATTCGTTTCGTTGATGACATAAATCCCATAACGGTCACAAAGCTCATACCACGCCGGATCCTGCGGGTAATGTGATGTCCTCACTGCATTCACATTGTGTTGTTTCATCAAACGGATATCTTTTAACCGTGTTTCATTATCCAGCACGTGCCCATTCAAGCCATGGTGTTCATGCAGATTCACGCCCCTGAGAGTCACCGGCACTCCATTGACCAGCAGCTGGCCATTTTCTATTTTTACATTCCGGAAACCAATCTTCTGACTGACAGCCTGTATAACATCCATATCCTCCATAAGCTCAATCTCAAGGTCGTATAGCACGGGGGATTCGGCACTCCATTGCAATACACCGGGAACAGAAGTTGTAATGGTAACAATGCCTTTATCTCTGACCGGCTTGTTCTCTTCAAATATTACTTCATTATTAAGCGTGATCCTGCATCGCACAGTATAATTACCTTCTTTATCCGCCTGATCCTTAATTTCCGTATTTAAGGAAAACAATCCTGCTGAATACTCAGAATCAAGATCGGCAATAACATGGAAATCATGTATCCTTACCCTGGGTGTTGCCAGAAGAAAAACATCACGTTCAATGCCGCTTAATCTCCAAAAATCCTGATCTTCAAGGTAGCTGCCGTCACTCCAGCGTATCACTTTAGCTGCCAGGGTATTTTCGCCCGTGTTAATATATTTGGAAATATCAAACTCTGCAGGTGTTTTACTGCCCTGGCTGTAACCCACAAACTCACCGTTGATCCAAAGATAGAAAGCTGATTTTACCGCTCCTAAATGAATAACCACCCTCCTGTCCGACCATTCATCAGGGATATTAAATCCCTTACGGTAAAGTCCCGTCGGATTGTAATCATCAGGTATACAGGGAGGATCAACCTTACCGAAAGGATATTGCATATTGGTGTATATCGGATAATCATAGCCTTCGAGCTGCCAGTTCGAGGGTACCGGTATCATATCCCATTCAGCATCATCGAAACCGGCGTCTGAAAAATCAGATGGTGCATTAACGGGGGATTCCACCATTTTAAATTTCCACCGGCCGTTCAATGAATGGTAAAATGAAGAGGCTTCCGGATTATTATCCCGTGCCAGTTCAATATTTTCATACGGGATGAACCAGGCATGCGGCTCTTCCTTATTGATACTGATGATTGCTTCATCTTCCCATTCATTATCCTGCCCGCCACTGCATATAAGGGAAAAAGACAATAACGCGAACAGGAAAAACAGGTTTATCTGAAAAGATCTGGCATTCGTTTTCATACAAGTGGGTTTTTACTTTTTATAATAATTCAATCGAACAAATTTTCATGCTGAAATTAATCATAATTTCTTTATTATTATTGAATTTTTTCCCGGAAGTCCAAATTACTTCTTGATAAGTTTGCCTGAATACTGCTTGTCATTGACCTTTAGCTGGTATAAACCGTCCTGATTTATCTGATCCGCGAAAACAAATTATGCATTTGCTTCTGTGCCGCTAATTTCAATATTCCTGTTGACCAGCAAAACACCCTGAACGGAAAAAACCTTTAATTCCAGTTTACTGACCGGTTCAGGTGAAGATAATGAAAGGAGTATATTATTACTTAATTACTGAATGGATTTGTAACCCGGCTATCAGCAGAGGGGTTTCCCTTTTCACCAAGTGAAGACAGTATCGATACCTGTAATTCAGATGACATATGAATTACCCCGTCAACAGCCGTAACAGTTATTGTGGCTGCACCAGGAAGGGATGAAGGCTTTTCTGGTTTAACGGAGGCCCCTTTCTACCTGGGTAAATACGCTCAACCCGAAATATTTAAATGTTCCCGCCGGCAGTCCGACATTATATTCCGTTATACCAGGATCAAAATTCCCCAAAAACTCTCCGGCTATCTTAACAGCTTCCGGTTTTGCATTGGTATAGGAAGAATCCACCGAAAAAAATATACGGTAGGTATTGTATGTCCCCTTATCATTCGCCAGTACGGTAACCTCAGCAAACACGGGTACGGTATCGGGCAAAGTTATACTAACCTCCGGCAAAGGATTAACCGCTTTGGCTTCAACATCAGGCTATCATTGCACCATACCCTTACCTTCCAGTAATATGTTGTTGCAGGCTGAAGTTCAGCGCCAATATAAAGAATATGAAGGGATCGTTCTGAAAAAACTTTTCCGGCATTCCATATATTCCTTTCATTATCCTTTAAATATCCGGGATCATCAGCAACCAGAATATGGTATGCACTTTGAAAAATATTACGAATTTCCGAAGTCAAATTCCAGCTAAAGGATGGATGCCGGGTTTGTATACCTGCCGGGCTGATCTTCAATTCCGTATAAATACTTTCGACAGAGACCTTTTCACCGGAAGAACAGGAAACAAATGCCATGACAATGGCCAAAAGCAAAAAGGTTTTTACAGGATTCACCAATGACAAATTTCTGTTTTACTTTAACGGGTATAGTATTTCAAAGATACAATATCCCCCTGTAGTATTAAAAAAAAATCCCGGGGACACAAGCCGGGATTTTATCCTGCATGAATAATACAGGTTTATTGTTACGCGGAAAACGGAATATTATTTCAATTCCAGTACAACCACCGATTTGGCAGGTAATTTAACAGAAAGCTCATTTTTAGAGATCTTTGCACCCTTAAAGCTTTCAGGTTTTACCACATCCGGGTTCTCAAATGTGTTATGATCGCTGACGGATCCTGCTGTCAGCACCCTTCCTGATACCGAGGAAAATGACTGGCCGCGCAAAGTGATATTAAGATCCTTATCCTGGCCGGGGTCAACATGCGCGAGCGTAATATGCACCACACCGTTTTTATTCCTGGATGCCGATGCATGAATGGACGGGATGGCATCATCATTCATCTTATAGCCGGCAACCTTCAGGTCAAGGGGAACAAGAGCAGCATCATGATGTACCTTATACATCTCATATACATGATATGTAGGCGTGAGTATCATCTTCTCCTCATCGGTAAGTATCATAGCCTGCAATACATTAACCGTTTGTGCTATATTGGCCATCTTCACCCTGTCACAGTGATCATTGAAAATATTCAGATTTATGGCTGCCACCAATGCATCACGAAGGGTGTTCTGCTGATACAGGAATCCGGGATTTGTTCCGGGTTCAACGTTATACCAGGCACCCCATTCATCAACTAACAGACCTACCCGTTTGTCGGGATCATATTGGTCCATAATACTTGAATGGCGGCTTACCAGCTCTTCCATCCGTAAGGTTTTTTGAATGGTCGTAAAATATTCCGCCTCATCAAATTCAGTGGCTGAACCCTTATCCCTCCAAGTCCGCGGTACAGTGTAGTAATGTAAAGAAACCCCCTGCATAATAAAATGCGGAACATTATCCATAAGTGTTTCCATCCAGTGATAATCAAATGAACTCGGTCCGCCGGCAATTTTATACAACCGGTTATCCCCATAGTTACGGCAATAAGTGGCAAAACGCCTGTACTGGTCGGCATAAAATTCAGCCGTCATATGGCCCCCGCAGCCCCAGTTCTCATTTCCTACACCCCAGTATTTTACTTTCCATGGCTCGTCACGCCCGTTTTCACGCCGGAGATTGGCCATCGGGCTTTCACCGTCAAATGTTATGTATTCAACCCATTTTGACATTTCTTCTACTGAGCCGCTGCCCACATTCCCGCATATGTATGGTTCGGTTCCCAGTTGCTCACAAAGATCTAGAAACTCATGGGTCCCGAAGCTGTTATCCTCGGTAACTCCTCCCCAGTGTGTATTTACCATTTTAGGTCGCTCACCCCGGGGGCCGATACCATCCATCCAGTGGTATTCATCGGCAAAACATCCGCCGGGCCATCTCAGGTTCGGTATGTTCAGGCCTTTGAGGGCTTCCACAACATCATTTCGTATACCCCTGGTATTGGGTATTGGCGAATCTTCCCCAACCCATATACCCCCGTAAATACAACGTCCGAGATGTTCGGCAAAATGTCCGTAGATATGCCTGCTGATAGTGTCTTTCGTAATATCAGCATTCAATGTAATCGAATTGTCAGCTTTCTGGGCATTCAGGTTTAAACTAAACACCAAAGCAATTAAAACATAAAGCATTGAAGTCATTTGTCTCTTCATGGATCTTAATTTTTCAAGGTTTTTATTAATTAATACTCGATTTTATAACAAATTTTCTTACCCTTAGTTAAACGTAATATTAACATTTATTATTTAATTATGAAAGGCTATGCTGAAAAAAAAGCTCGAAGCATGAAAGCCGGAAGGCAGAAGGCAGAAGGAAAAAAGCTGAAAGCTGAAATCTCGAAGCTCAAAGCAAAAAAAAATGCTCCTAAAATTCATCTACTCAACTAATAATTACAAAAAGTGGATCGGTGATAAAATGATAAAGGTAAAACAGTAAAAAAACGTTCAACATACCACTAACATTCTTAGCAAGAGACTGGCAAGACTTGCATGACTTGCAAGACCGGCAAGACTTTTCTCTTCCCAACTCCTCAACTCCTCAACTCCTCAACTCCTCAACTCCTCAACTACACAAATCATCTAATACCATCCGGCTTTATATCCTCAAACACCTGACTCACCGATATATTTCACTCATCATACGGATCGGGATTTGCAGCGTCATATGGTGAAAGATCATTGATCAGAAAACGCATCAGATCAAGATCATTATACCGTATCCCCTCCATTATACACCTGAACAACTGATAAGCCCCATAGGTACTACAGTGCGAGTTGTCTTTCAATTCCTTTTCCTGTCCCGGGAAAGTACCTGCCGGATAATGCACGAAGAGTTTTTTCGATCCTTCAACGCCCAGATCCTCTTACAGCTTTCCGCTCATGG
This sequence comes from uncultured Bacteroidales bacterium, assembly GCA_964492185.1. Taxonomy (GTDB): domain Bacteria; phylum Bacteroidota; class Bacteroidia; order Bacteroidales; family UBA10428; genus JAFGSZ01. The sequence goes on from CAZBJH010000068.1 coordinate 9,706, forward strand.
CATGCAGTTCGATCAGGGACACATTTTCCTCATCAGCCACCTGCCTGACAACCTCCGGATAATCTCCATGTGTATTGACGATATTACCATTCTCATCAAACTGCCTTCTGTGCATGGAAAATATCAGTACCGGCATCGCCTTATTATCCCGTGCAATCGTAATTAACTTTTAAGATATTCCCTGTAGCCGGTATGCGCCTCAAGATAAGCACCGCTGTATGTTTTCTGGTCATTATGACCGAACTGAATGAACAGGTAATCACCCGGTTTAATCAGGCTAATGATCTTTTTCAGCCGCTTTTCTGCTATAAAGCTTTTCATGGCTTCTCCCGATTCGGCATAATTAGTGTCTGTCCATAAAGTCCCATTTGTCGCTTTACACTTGTCCGAAAATTGCTCATTTACGACAAGTAAACTCCGCGTTTTCGGATCGCGCGAGCCTTGCAAATGAAACTTTCTGAACAGACACATGACCAATTAAATATTATGTCAACTTTATAGACAGGCTCTATTAGTCATTGGCTATTGGTGAACGGAATTAATGACTTATGATCAATAAAACCCTCATCATTAAGAAAGTTAAAAAAATAAAGTACAAAGACAACCTAGCGAAGCGAGCGACCCGTCAAGGTAGTAAAAAAGTAGGTCGAACCGCTTGGAGAGCGGTTCGAAACAATTGGCCCTTTGAAAGCATATATAATAACAATGCTTTTCTACATAAGAGCCATCTATTACATTGCGAAAGTGTCGCAGTAGATTACTACAGCTTTAACTTCCAACAGTTTGCATCTGTCCCAAACTTGTTTGAAATGAAAAAATATATGGCCAGTTAGGGTACAGAATTAACCTATTGTATGTTGCTGTATACGTGCATAATATGTTCGTATAATTACGTAACTAGGAAAGTCGGGCTAGGTAAGACCAAAAATTAAACCCAGTGTGGGAGGTAATATAAAAACAATAATATACTTTACCAGGGTTTCCTTACGCGTCTTTTGCGAAAAATGTCTATTCTATTCGTTTTTTGAAAAAAAGGTATCCCGTAATATGGAGATACCCTCTGTTTATATAATAAAATATTTATATCCAGTTATTATTTCACGGTAAATTTCTCAACCATAACTTTTTTATCCGTAGTCACATACATCAGATACATCTGATTGGATAGTCCTTCAATATTAATCGATGTATGTGCGTTATTGAGATGATCTTCCTTCCTGATCAACTTGCCATCCAGTGAATATATTGCAACAGAATTGATATTGCCTGTCTCATCCAGCAGACTAATATGAATAAATGATGTTGCGGGTACCAGATAAATTACACAACCTTTCTGTTGAACCGTAATACCTTCGATGCCGGATGGCAATGATTCGCAACTTGTCGGCAGTGGTGCCGAACCGGTTTCACTGGCGATTATTTTCAGATAATCAATATTTGCCAAACCATCTGCAGTATTTGCATAGATCACAATTTTTGATATTCCGCTTTCCAAATATACGCTTGCTGATGTTACATCCCAGATTGCCCAATCCCCCGTAGCAGGAAAATCAACACTACCTGCATCAACGATATCATTTATCACTAAGCGGGCATCTCTTTCACCTGACGCCGAAGCATACCTGAATACGAATGTATAATTACCTGCCAGGGCAGATACGCCATAAACAATCCCTTCATCAACAGCATTATATGTATTCGCAAATCCTGTCCCCGTAAAGCCTTCATGATTACTGTCCACAGATCCCGCGTTCACAAAGCCGCAATAACCATTTTCATTTTCCTGCAGGGTAAGTATAGCTACTATTTCAATATTTATAATTGCATCAGTGGATTTCTCATCATTATCCCATGCAATTGCTTTCACCTCATGCAGTCCTATTCCCGGATTTTCAACCTTGAAAATATAGGGAGCTTCAGCATCAACAGCCATCAGTTCATCATTGAAATATAACTGAACACTGTCAATTTGTCCGTCAGTGTCCCATGCATCAGCACTGACTGCAATAGAATCATCGTCAGTTGAAAAAAGAACTCCATCTTTGGGTGATGCTATCAAAACATGGGGATAACCTTCATCAACAATGAACTGAACCGGAACTGAGGTCACCAGCTGGCCGGCTGTATCATAACATGAAGCCGTAAACGAATGATCACCCGATGTTAAACCACTGATATTTTTAAAGTAAGGAACATCAAGCGTGTCAAATACTACACCATCGTCTGCTAAAAACACCATCCTGTTGGTATCGGAAATATTCCTGGCCGATATGATTACCGGTACATCGAGTCCGAGTCCAATCTCAACCCCATTCAAAGGATTCTTAATGGAAATACTGGTTACATCAGCATTAATAACCTGAATATTTTGTGAAGGCACAGTATCCATATCATGCCCGATGAAAAAACCGGGGTGGGGAGGCTGGTTATATGCTACATTTTGCCATGCAATGGCAAGCCTGTATTGCGGATCCTGCATAAGAGTATATATTCCATGCTCTGTGGGGATGGTGGTGGTATATATTCTGAGTGCCTGGTTATCACTGGTCCTGAACATCACTTCTTCACGCCAGTCGCCAAGGATATCACCACTTAACGCCGGATTAGACTTGGTTCCATTGTTTTTGGAACATCCGTCAGCTGTAAATATATTGCCTGACCCCCATTTGGAAACGGTTATACCATCAAGCATTTCACGCAGCAGGTCCCCGTCCCACCATACGGCAAAGTTGATCGGCGGAATATTCCCGCTTATTACATTACCGCTACTGTTATAAACACCTAATCCGCCTGATGCCCAGAATTCATTCCCAGCATGTGCAGCCGAAATATCTGCGGTCATTCCCCTTCCTATATCTCCATCTGCTGCTTTTGTCCAGATAATCTCCCCGGTAGCTGCATCACGTAAACTTACTCCCGGGATATCATCTCCGT
>CAZBJH010000068.1:12739-17873 GCA_964492185.1 uncultured Bacteroidales bacterium
GGAATATATTCCACAGTATGAATCTCTGCACCCGTTTCACCATTAAACACGGTCAGATATTCAGGCCCTGATAAAATATATCCGTCAGACTCTCTGTAATCAGCCTCATCATCATCATCAGTTGCAGGTCCGGTACTCAGATACTCTCCGGTACCATCCCTTGTCCCCGGTGCAGTTTTACAAGCCACTTCAGCCTTACCATCACCGTCCAAATCATACACCATAAATTGCGTATAATGGGCTCCGCCCCGGATATTAACGCCCAGATCAATACTCCAGAGAAAAACACCATTCAGTTTATAGGCATGCAAAAAAACCGGGTCTGTGGTTCCCGACTGTGAATTATCACGGGTTGCTCCTTCCATCTTGACAATAATCTCATAATCTCCGTCCCCGTCAAGGTCGGCAACAGAACAATCATTGGGCGAATACCCCCCAGGAGTTTGTAATGGAATAGTTAAAAATTCATTGGCCCAGGGAAAAACAACAGTTGAAATTTCCGAAGGCGAACCATCCACAATGGTTTCCAGGTAATAAATATCATTAACCGTACCCGTGCTGTCACTGTAATTCGACTTTCCGCTTATCGGTGTTTCATTAACCAGTGTATCATTACGATAAATATTAAAAGCAACATCAGCACTGTCGGTGGCAAAAATACGCCAGCTTAAAAATATATAATCATCCGCGTTAACTGCTACAAAGCCCCGTGTGAGGTATTCCATCAGCCTTGTCTGCGCGTCGGCCTGATGTATGAAAGCTCCCGGAAGCATCATAAAAACCATAATAATAGCAAAATATATTCGCTTCATATATCTGCCATAACTATAACTCATCCTCTTCCCACGATCAGGTACCATGATCATAAACTCGTCATCTTCAAATACTTTAAGTAAATCTTTTCTCCCATGAATAAACAAATTAAATTTTATATAAAAATGCAGATTATCATTTGCTGTCACCTGCAAATTGTGAATAATACAAACTATAGAACAGAGATCCATAATATTATTACTGTAGGTTTTTTCGGGTATTTGCTTTTAGGTAGCAGGAGTAAAGATAATACAAAGTTATTTTTTTAATCTTTATATCTTTGATGAAAATATAAACTATAACTAAATTACATTTATGTGCTATTGGAAATATGTTTTAGTTCTTTCCGTGATAATTGTAAGCACTACTATCATTCAGGGGCAAACTGCAGCGCCAGCGGGCCAACCCGTTAACCGGTTGCAAACCGACACGCTGATTTATTCTGATATTTATGATTCCTCTGCCCTTGTAACAGGGCAGGACTCAGTACAACGCGGGTATGAAATACTGATATACCTGATGCAGTTACAGATCAATGAGCTTGAAAACAGGTTAGACTTTAACAGAAGGGCCTTAATGATCATGGGGTCTTTGTTGTCCTTATTGCTGATCATTACCTTATTGTTGATTTCAAAAAGGACTGTATTTAGTTCCTTCCCTTTTTATCCACAAAAAAAAACCTATCAGTCGGGCCTGGTATGCCTTCAAATGATGTACCGTTATTATTACGGTAAAAAGATCTCCTATAAAAATGTAAAAAAGTTTGCATCCTCACAAAAAGATCCGGAGATCATGAGTCTGGATGATCTGGCATCTGTTGCTGAAAATTTGGGTTTTAAAATAAAAGCGGTGAAATCAGGCATCCATGAACTCCGTACAGATTTACAATTACCGGTAATGGCAATTTTTCCAAATCATATTGCCATAGTATATGCACATAAGAACGATAACTTTTATATTGCTGATCCTTTTTACGGATTTTTAAAATTAAAACTATTTTATTTTGCTACATCCTGGTTCAGCGATAATAAAAACATGAAGGGCATCGCTCTGCAGCTCCTTCCGGTCAATAACATATCAGGATCAGTTGCACGCAAAACAGATCCTGAAAAATACAGTAAGCTCAAATCACTGGATAAAAAGCAATGGAAACAGTATGATTTCACCGTGCACAACTGAATTTTATGCCCGGTATTCTTTTAACGCCCTTTAAAAAGTATTATTTTTGGAAGGAAAGTAAAAGCATCAGGTGGTAAAAAGAATAAAAACATACAAAAACATAAACCATATGAACGATATAATAAACCAATGGCGGGTAAATGAAAATGAAGAAGGTTCAAAGGACGAAAAAAATGTTTCGTCAAAGCAAATTGAAAAAAAATTCCTCGATGAGAGGGTGATTTTTTTATGGGGCCAGGTAAATGACAAGTCGGCCAAAGAGATAGTAAGCAAACTTATCTACCTTGAAAAGGATAAACCCGGCAAAAAAATAAGCTTCTTTATAAACAGTCCGGGAGGCATGGTAACCTCCGGCATGGCCATATTCGATACCATGCAACTGATAACATCACCTGTATCCACGGTATGTATGGGCCTTTCGGCATCCATGGGATCTATACTTTTATCAGCCGGCACAAAAGGAGAAAGGTATATTTACCCTTATGGCGAAGTTATGATCCATCAGCCCAGCGTCGGGTACATGCAGGGTCGTGCCGCGGACATCGAGATACATACAAAACAGATTATGAAAACGCGTGAGATATCAGCTGAAATTCTGGCAAATAACTGCAGTCAGCCTTTAGAAAAAATACTGAAAGATTTCGACAGGGATTACTGGATGGATGCTAAAGAATCGATTGATTATGGAATAGTGGATAAGATATATGAATTCAAGTAGTGTTTGTCCATAAGTTAAACATTTTGCCTAACCTTCATGGTTAATAAAATTAATCTGAGAAGATATATTACAAAAAAACGAAAACGACCCCCAAGGCTTTTGGTGATTGTTTTTATTTTTCTAATCCTGCTAATTACCTTCACTTATCTTATGTACCGCTTTTTTCCCGGAACTATCTGATGACTTTATATTTTATCAAAATCCTATAAAATTAACGTTGTTCCGCAAACCCCATTTCCTTTAAAACCAGTATATAGTTATGCAGTAGCGCGGGCCGTCTCAGAAAAATCGCGTAAGATTTCAAGGAAGGTTTTCGTCGCGGGGGCCCTGGAGGAACCCTGTCCGAGCGACGACGAAGGAGGAGTGAGTTTGGGTTCCGCGGGGAGAAAATCTTCCGTAGCAAATCCAGCGATTTTTATGGAACGGTGACTTTTTTTGCCTACTTTTTTGTGTAGGAGACAACTTAGCGAAGCGATCTCATGACCGAAGGGAGTAAAAAAGTAGGTCGAACTGCCACGCGGGCAGTTCGAAACACCGGCCCGCGGGAAGAAATTTAAAAAACAACCACATTCTATAAAAGAACCTATCCGACGACAATTATACACCTGATTAACAGTCATTTTAAGTTTATAAACCGTTAAAAAATCAGTATCACTGTATAACAGCAAAAGATTTTTGTAAATTTACCCTGCTAATCAGAAACCCCGTAAGATGCTTAAAGAAAATTTTGTTGAATACATTGAAAACAGTATTCGTAAAAACTGGAACATTCAGGGACTCTCAGATTATAAAGGAGAAAATTTTACCTATGCCGACATTGCCGGTCAAATTGTAAAATTTCATATCCTGTTTGAACTATCCGGTATAAAAAAGGGTGATAAAATAGCCCTTATCGGTAAAAACTCAGCCCGCTGGTGTATTGTTTACCTTGCGGCAGTATCTTATGGAGCTGTTATTGTTCCCATTCTTGCCGATTTCAAACCTGATGACGTTCATCATATCGTCAATCATTCAGATGCAAAAATACTTTTCAGCGGTGAACCGGTATATGAAACACTTGAGCTGAAAAAGATGAAAAACATCATCGGAGTGCTGTCGGTAAATACTTACAATCTGCTTGAAGCAAAGGATAAAAAATTCAGTACTTATCCCCATCTCTCAGAAAAAAAATACCGGGAAAAATACCCTGACGGATTGGATGCGGAAAGTTTTACTCTCCCCAAAGTATCAAATTCCGAACTGGCAGTGATCAGCTATACTTCCGGCACCACGGGCTTTTCAAAAGGTGTGATGTTGCCGGGTAACAGCCTGGCTGCAAACATTCGATTCGCGCAGGAACATATGCCGCTTAATTCGGGTGATCCCATTGTTTCATTCCTGCCACTTGCACATACCTACGGTTGTGCTTTCGAATTTTTATTTCCTTTTTCAATAGGCTGCCATATCACATTCCTCACGAAAACACCCTCTCCGCGGGTCATTACACAGGCGTTTGGTGAAATTAAGCCCGCGTTGATCTTATCTGTTCCGCTGGTTATAGAGAAAATTTACAAGAAAAAGCTTCTCCCGCTGATATCAAAATGGCATATGAAGATCCTTTTAAAAACACCCGGGATAAACTCTTTGATATATAAAAAAATGAATGCTCAGTTAAGTGAGGCATTCGGTGGTAACTTTACTGAAGTTGTTATTGGCGGTGCCCCGTTTAACCGTGATGCAGAGAAGCTTTTCAGAAAAATTAAGTTTCCTTTCACTGTAGGCTATGGCATGACCGAGTGCGGGCCCCTGATCAGTTATGAATCATGGGATAAAACTAAATTCGGATCATCCGGCAAACCGGTTGATACCCTGGAAGTTAAAATAGATTCGCCCGAGCCGGGAAAACTCGTTGGTGAAATTATGCTGCGCGGTGATAATGTAATGTACGGATACTATAAAAATGATAAAGCCACCAAAGAGATCCTTGACAAGGACGGCTGGTTACATACCGGCGATCTGGGTATAATGGACAGGAAAAAAAATATTTTTATCAGGGGACGAAATAAAAGTATGATCCTTGGTGCAAACGGCAAAAATATCTATCCGGAAGAGATAGAATCGGGTATTAATAATATGTTTGCCGTAAGTGAGTCCCTGGTTGTTGACCGGAATGATAAACTAATTGCCCTTATTCATCCTGACCCGGAAACCGTCGAAAAACATAAATTATCTGAAAACGACCTTAATCAACTCTTTGAACAGCACCGCAAGGAACTGAACAACAGGCTTCCTTCCTATATGCACGTCTCGGCTATGGAAATGCATAAGGAAGAATTTGAAAAGACACCGAAAAGAAGTATTAAAAGGTTTGTTTACCAGTAGAATCTTTTTATAAATAGTGTCTGTCCATAAAGTCCCATTTGCCGCGTTACGCTTGTCCGAAAA
>CAZBJH010000069.1:0-17870 GCA_964492185.1 uncultured Bacteroidales bacterium
TTTATAGACGGACTCTAAATAGTCATGCAGACTTAATCACTAGTATTGTCCTTTGTCCGTTTGATGTTATTTTCCCATAGCATGGTATTAATAACCAATGAGCTATCAGGTAAACCGAACTATATGACAATACTATAATACAAAAAAGAATGCAAGTTGTTCACTTTGAATTGTTGATTTCTCCATAACTATTTAATAGTCATTATCTTCAGAATTTGAAAATACAAGCTTTGCAATAACAGGACTATTAATTGATGATCTTCCGGTTAATTGAGCACGGGTTTTATAAATAACTTCCCATACTATAATATCAGGATAACGTATTGCCAGTAACAAAGCTATCAAAGAAAATGGCACAGGTCCCTGGGGAAGGATTACCACTTTTGAAGTAATACGCTGTTCAAGGCAAAGTGAAGTAAGCCTGGAGTCCATTTCTTCAGTGTCATAAGGAGAATACATCATAATATTTTCCTCACCTGTACGTTCAATAATTTCTTTATTATTTTTAAAAATTAACGCTTTATAATCATCTGAGCAATTGGATACCGGAATAAAAAGAAATATTCTTCCGGGTTTGAAACTGGCGATCGTTTTAATGGTTACTTCCGGATTTACACCCAAGCCTGCAATCAGGGTAACCGGTTTATTTTTGGGTATATCCCGCGATATATTATTCAGAGGCCCGATATGCTTTAATGTCATTCTGTCATAGACAGGATAGTCGGGAACGGGAGTATAAAAAAAGAAGATATTTAATATGTCTATATCCGGTTCGGTATGAGTAAAAAAATCAAGAATTGCGGCGATCCATTTCCTGGGCATAAAAGTATAATCAACCAGAATATTGATTGATTGGCCTGATAATGAGTTAAATATTTTTTCTATTTCTTCTTTTTCCGGAATTTTATATGGATCATTTACATAAATCTTTTTGAAACCGGCCTTTCTGAAGACATCATCATTTTTTTCTGTTTCTCTACCGGGTTTTCCTTTTTCTTTGATAAACAGTTGGATCTTACCCGCATTTTGCAGGTTGAAGTTCGTTGGAATGTATGTGCAACGAGTCTGGTTACTATGTACTGACAAAACAAGATCAAATTTTTCCAGTTTCAGTTCCCCGGTGTTTATCTGACAGAAGTGAATAAAATCCATTTATTCCGGCGTAGTTGTTGTTTATGGGTTTAATGAATAATCAGTTTTTCGGTATACGAATTATCTTTTGTTATTATCCGGATTGTGTAAGCTGAGGGTTGTAGATGATTAAAATCGTAATGAAGAAAATCTGATTCAGAGAAAGTAGAGCTTCTGTAAATCAGATTACCATTTAAATCAAAGATCTCAACTAAAATATTTCCCGGAGTTTTTTCACTAAGGAGAAGGTGGATTTGACCTTTGGAGGGATTTGGAAAAATAACCGGATGATCGGAAAATTCAGTAAGTTCCGTGTCCCGGGTTCCTGTGATTTCATTTACTGTAGATATAGTTTCTTCACCCACCAGATAATCCAGGTTCATTATCAGTTCACCACCGGTCACTGTTACATCATAGTATGAATCATGTGGCATTCCGGGCATATCTATCAAAAGAATATATTCACCTGAATTCACATTATAAAATGCAAAGTTTCCATAATTATCAGTAGTTGTACTTGCAATAACGGTTCCTGTTGTTTTTTTCTTGCTGATCAATATGGCAGCCCTTTTCTTTATGGGTTTGGCATTAATTTCCAGGGTAGATTTATACACGTCAATCGAGTCAATTTCAGACACATAGCCGCCCAGGGTAGCTTCGCCAGTTTGTTCCTGTTGCCTGTTTAATATGATCTCTGTATTCTCAACAGCTGCCGTGCTGGTTATAAGTATCTTATCAGCATCTTCCCATTTTCCGGTCGAAGGGTAATAGGTTTTCATAAGGCCCGGGTAAAACCCATGATCAGGAATCGCGGTGATTATGTAACGTCCCATAGGCACTTTATTAAAAACAAAGGATCCGTCAGGTTCGAGAGGAATAGAGTCGGAAAGCGGGGATCGTTGAAACCGGGTGTGTCCCAGCAGTTTCAGATAACCCGCGGTTACAGGTATACCCTCATCATCCCGAACAGTTCCGCTGATCATTGAAGTAAATCCGAATTTCCCCAGGAATACCCCCTTGTCATCACTATTTGTCAAATTTAATTCATCCAGCCATATATCAGCCCCTGAAAAGTTTCCTGATAAATACACATTTCCAAACTTGTCGGTACTGATACCCTGGCTTGTAATAGCATTATTGCTGCCATTATCTATTGCCCGGATATATTCGATATCGCCGGCAGAATTGATCCTGGTAAGAAAAAACCCACCGTATCCTGTCGCGTATATTTCATTATCCGCGAAAAGCACATCACTGATCAGATCTCCTGATAAATAGGTATTGCCATATTCATCAAATGTAACCGCGTTCAGGTAGTTATTTCCCTGACTGCTGGTTGAACGGATCCATTGCAGGTCTCCTGTTTCAGATAGCAATCTGAATATAGAAATGTCACGGGTTCCGGGCTGCGGGTTAACAATAGTTGTTGCTTCCGGAACCGGCCTTTCTGCATTTGAGCTGATAACAACACGAAGATCATCAGGTCCGTCGGGATAAAAAGCCATATGTTGTTCCCACGGATCAATATATTGTAATTGCATGGCTATGGATTTTGCCCACAAGGTATTGAGCATATCATCAAATTTAGCAATATATGCATCATACAAAGTATCACCACTGCTGGCAATTTTGAAATCATCAAAATCAAGCCCCCTGCTGTTAAACATACCTCCGCAAAAAATCATGCCGTCTGAAGAAATAATCAGATTTTCCGGTGAGTCATTCATATCACCGATAAAGCTTCTTGTTAAAAGAACCTGACCCTCAGATGAATATTTTACAATGAAAATATTTGTTCCGGGGCCCTGTAATAAGGTGTCCTGATTAAAGCTGAATATCCGTGCTCCCGAATAATTACCGGCAAGATATATAGTATTATCTTCATCTACGGCAACTTTGTTTCCTTCAATATTACCCTGCTCGTTATTTGTTTCAAAAGCACAGGCCTCTAACCAATCCACAACGCCTGAAGTATTGATTTTACTTAAAAATAAAGATGAATTTACTGAGTCACCTGGAATAGAATGTGACCCCATACCGGCAGAATCACCAATGAATGAACCGGTAAAAACAACATCTCCGGATGAGGTTAAAGTGAGGTCCCTGCCCGTGGCCCCCGTAAACCCCGAACCATAACTGATCAGAGGTTTCCCCCAGAGTACGCGTCCTACTTTATTTAATTTGAGAACAAAGGCATTCCTGTTGCTATGCTGAAAACCTATGAATACAGGGCCAAGTTTTATTTCATCCGTGTACAGGCTATTGCCCAGCACAGCAATTTCTCCTTTGTCATTTACTGCAAGTTTTACAGGTTGCAGTTCACTAAATTCACTTGTACCCATTATACTTCTTAACCAGATAATCTGCCCGGCTGAGTTGTATTTGACAAGGAACAGGCTGACTACTTCGGCACCTTCTGTACCGGCAGCTGTTTCACTTCCAAATGATATGCTGTTACTGCTAAACCGGCCTAGAATGATGGTATTGCCGGAGGAATCGGTTACCGATTGAAAAACATTTCCGTTACTTCCATTTTCAGCCCACTTCCATGAAGGTGACTGGGAAAAAGAGTAATTACCACTAATACATAATAATGTGGTGATTATGGATAAAACGATACGCGGACTCATAGGTTGAATTTTTTTGGGTATAATTTTATAACGTGATTGTATTACAGAGGTTACCGATCAAATGATTTTTTTGACAAACATTAAAAGTCCGGTGATGCTTAAGCCGGAAACCTTAAACCAATAACCAAAATATCATCAACCTGTTCCAGTTCGCCTTTCCACTCTTCAATCGTATTCTCAAGTATTTCTTTCTGCCTGCTGAGTGGTTTTTTACTTATTTCCAGAAGGAGCTTTTTAAAAGGCACCGATTTGAATTTTTTCCCTTCAGGACCTCCAAACTGGTCCGCGTAACCATCAGAAAACATATAGATCATATCATTTTCCTTTACTTCTATTATATGGTTCGTGAAAGGAGTTTCATTTCCTATGTGTATACCGATAGGCATTTTATCGCCCTTATAGATAATTATCTCACCATTTCTAATGAGGATAAGGGGATTATATGCACCCGCAAACTGAACAACTGATCTTTCAGGGTCAATAATACATAGTGCCAGGTCCATGCCATCTTTTGCCTCCTCGTGTTTTCCGGTTTGTGAAAGTGTTGTTTTTATTTGCTCACGCAATAGATCCAGGATCTTGCACGCGGTAAGTTCTTTTTTTCTGCCCGTGATCTCATTAAGCAAGGATATTCCCAGCATACTCATAAATGCCCCGGGAACTCCATGGCCGGTGCAGTCAGCGGCAACTACAACAGTCCTTTTGTTATGTTTTGCAATCCAGTAGAAGTCTCCGCTCACAATATCCCGTGGTTTAAACAATATGAAATGTTGTGGCAATGATTTTTTGATCTCTCTTTCATCAGGCAAAACAGCGCTTTGTATGCGCTTAGCATAAAGAATGCTGTCACGAATTTCACTATTTTGATGTTCGATCTTATTTTTTTGCTTCTCGATCTCTAATGTTCTTTCCTTCACTTTTTTACTGAGCACGCGTTTGTCATGCTGTAATTTTCTTTCACGGATCTTTATAATAAAAACAATAATGAAGGCGGCCAAAATAAATTCAATAATATAGAACCAGGTTCGCTGCCAGAAGGGAGGACTGATAGTAAATGAAAAGCTGACAGCCTTCTTATTCCAAACATCATCACAATTTGCCGCTTTTACATGAAAAGAATATTCTCCTGCAGGCATATTGCGGTACTCGGCCTGTCTTTTGTTACCTGCATCAATCCAGGTTTCATCGTATCCATCCATAAAATACATGTATCTGTTTTTTTCCGGAATGGTAAAATGCAGACCGATATACTTAAATACAAGGCTGTTTTTAGTGTATGGCAGAGTCAGGTTTGCAGGCAGGTTGGTTGAAGGATCAGTATGACTGGCAAATCGTGATATATTACTTGTGTCATTATACAATGAAACATCTGTAATATAAGTCAGAGGAGGATTTTCACGTTTCTTGTCAGCAGACTTTGTATATTTAACCAGTCCGTCAACAGTACCAATCCAGGCATTGCCTTCTTTATCGATATCTATTGCTCCGCGAAAAGTCTCCATGGGAGTAAAACCGTCAGCAAAACCGTAATTAACGATATTATTATCTGGTATTCTCAAACGGTCGATACCTTTTTCATGGCCAATCCATAGAAGGTCACCTGATGCTTTAACAAACATAATAGTATTTGAGAATAGTCCGCTTTTGGTCGTATAGTTCGTAAGGCTGCTTAAAGAATCTTGTGCATACACTATTTTACTTAATCCTCTGTCTGTTGCTATCCATATATTCCCGTATTCATCAGATGCAATGTCATTACAGGTATTATCGATCAATCCTTTTTCCATATTTATGGTGTCAGTTATTATTTTGTTTGAAAAAATAACTGTACCGTTTGGAGTGCATGCCCATACCCGGTTTTCATGATCCGATTCAAAAGCGACTACAACCTGATGGGGTAAGCCGGTGTCAATATTCTGCATATGAAAATTATTTTCATTGTAAATGCAAATACCATTTTCATGTGCAAACCAAATATTACCCATGCTATCCTGAATGATGCTGTTTGCAGCGTTTTGATGAGAAGCTTCTCCAAAACAAGTTGATGCAGGGATTCTTGAAAATTCACCTCCCGTATAGGTTGTAAAGGTATTAAATGTCCCCAGCCATATTTTCTTACTATTGTCTTTATATATCGAAAAAACAGCATCATACACGTGATCGAAATCAGATCTTTTAAAAACGTCCACGGAAGAATTATTATTTAACCTGAATAAGCCATTGTATGTTCCTCCCCAGACCGAATTGTCTTCATCCGCCATAACACATATGGTAGTATTACCCGGTAAACCATAATCAGAATCATATAATTCAAAAATACCCTTTCCGAATTTTGATAATCCTCCGCTTCCGCCGAACCACACATTACCTTCCTTATCGGCATATATTTTATATATCTCGTCACTAATAAGGTTATTGGTTTTAGAATAATGATCCTGTCTGTTGCCGGATAATGAATAAATACCGGAATTGTTGGTCCATAACCATAACCTGTCGGTTATATCCCGTGTAAAACCGAAAATGGTACATGTCTTATCTATACCAAGAGGATAGTCAACCGAATTGGTTTTTGGATTGATCCTGGATATTCCGGCTTCATATGTGCCTGCCCAGATAATGTTTTCAGGATATTCATACAAACTTAATATAGTGTTGCTTGTAAGCCCGTTGTTAATTGTATAATAATCAAACCTGTCATCATCATAGGAGATCAGTCCCCCGAGTTCTGTGGCAATCCATATTCTGTTATTACTGTCTTCTATCAGATCCCATATAATGTTGTTCGACAACCCATTGGAAGTATCAAACACAGATATGATCCTGTTCTTATCAATAAGATTCAAACCATGTGCTGTTCCTATCCAGATTTTACCCTGAGAATCAACCAGGCTGCACATCGTGTAATTATCAGATAAACCTGTAGCAGTAGTAAAATTAATTATTCTTTTTTTGCCTAATTTGCTAACACCCTCATGGGTCAGTATCCATATTTGTTTTTCAGGGCCTTCAAAAATTTGTTGTATGGAATTGCTAACTAATCCTGAATCAACATTATAAGTCAGGAATTCCGAACCATTGTATTTTGAAATGCCTCCGTCCTGTGTACCAAGCCAGAGGCAGCCTTTTGAACCGGTGAAAAGACAATTAATATAATTATCAGGCAGGCCGTCATCCATTGTGAAAATCCGAAAATCATACCCGTCAAATCTTGCCACACCGTTTTGTGTAGCAAGCCATATATAACCCTTTTTGTCCTGGGTGATATCAAGGATAAGATCGGCAGGTAAACCACTTCTCAGTGTATAATTGTTAAACGGGATCTTTTGTGAATATCCTGTAAGGCAAATAGATAATAAAATCAGCAGAAGCAAATGATTTTTCATTTACACGACTTTTCTACTGATCAAAAATAGTAAACTATTTGATGAAAAGATATAAACAACAAGGTTTATCTTGCTCTGTTCACAGCAAAATACATAGTATTGCTGTTTGTATATTTATTAAAAAGATCCTGATCGGGCCATTCATCTACTGTGCGTAATGCAGTAAACATGGTACGGGATAATTCATTATGGATGGAAGATTGCTTTGTTATACTGGTGTTAAACAACACAACCCAGTTGATCTCGTTTTTATGGCGCATAACCAGGGCAGATGAACCGGATAAAGTGCCGGTGCGCCACCAGGTACCGTAGCCGTCAGTTCCTCTCCAACCAATGAGTTTTCTTGATCTTTTGCCTGAAGCGGTCATGTATTCTATGGTTTCATTCCGGAGGATATCCGGACGGCTGTCAAATCCGTCAATGGCAAGGATCAATTTCATAAGTTCGGCGGGTGAAGCTACCCATCCGCCTGCCGCACCTAACAATTCAATATTATTACCTCCATAGGACATCGGAACAAGGTCGCCAGAACCATCATATGCATAACACTGACCCGCGTTATCGGGTTCATAGTAACGTACTTCATTAGGATATTTCTGAATGTAATAGTTTTTACCAATATGCATATCATGAATTCCCAGTGGATGAAGTATGGCAAATTGTACATAAGCCTCATAATCCATATCCGTAACCTTTTCTATAACCTTGCCAAGTATACTGTAACCAAGATTTGAATAAGAATATTTCGATCCGGGGTAATGATCGAGACGCTGCTTCAGTGAGTATTGAATGATAGTATTAATATCCGCCGGGGGGTCAACATTCATTTCCCTGGCGATGGATAATGATCTGAACACGGGATCAGCGTATCTTGTGTTCCAGCCCGAGGTATGATTCAGTAAATGTTCCACTGTAATTTTTTCAACTCGCTGGTCCTTATAATTAAGAAATACAGAATCATTCAAAATACCCTTATCTCCAAATACCGGATCATTCAGATCCATCTTTTTTTCCTCAACAAGCTTTAATACGGCTACAGCAGTGATCAATTTTGATACGCTTGCAATTCTGAACAAATGACTGGGGTCAGCCAGTTCACCCGTTGCCATATCCGCGTATCCAAACCCTTTCGCATAAACAAGTTTTCCTTTATGAGTAATAGCTACGGATGCACCTTTAATATTCCTCTTATCCATAAATTTTGAAATGATACTGTCAACACCTTGTGTTTCAATCATTGTCGACAAATCATTTTTTAAATTATGAGATAATGGAATAATCACCGAAGAGGGAATATTCCTGTCATTTTCGCTCTTGAATGAAAAGCTGATAGCTATTTCACCAAGGAAGAAAACAAAAAATAATCCTATGAATATCAGAATTTTTAGTTTGGTTCGTATCATAATTACTTACTTAACACACAATAACAAATTATGTATGTGCTTTGTTTTTTAAGCCGGCAAATGTATTTATTTTTTTTATACCGAAAAGCACTTTTTTATAAACTGTAATTTTTAATAAATGTATTCATTTTATGATAGCAGTTTAATATGAATGCCTTATCCGGCAGGGGAACGAATGTTAATAAACCTTGAAGGAAAGCCTGAAAATATTGAAATGTTATATCCTTATTAAACCATAAAATATTTGGTTTTATCAGCAAATGACTTTCATTCATACAAAAAAATGCCCCTTTGGTCAAAACAAAAATGAAGTACGATATATATTTGACTAATTGTTAATAACTTTTCATATTTAGTTTATCGTGTCAGTTATTTTGTTTTGATAGAACACCCTATTGCCCTGGTAATTGAAGGATCCGGCTCGTTTCCCGCGAGCAGTGCATCCAATGCCTGTGCAAGATATTTTTCTTTTACCTTATCGGGATTTTGATAGTTATCGTCAATTGTTCCTATGTAGGATACAATCAGATCATTCCCCTTTTTATCAAGAACATATATATGCGGTGTACGCGTGGCACCGTATTTTCTGTATATTGTTTGTTCTTCATCAAACAAATAGGGGAATGTGAAATTTCTTTTTGCTGCTCTTTCTTTCATTTTATCAAATGAGTCGCCGGGAGATACTTCCGGATCATTGGGGTTTATTGCAATTACAGGATAACCCTTCTTTTTGTACTTTTTGTCGATAGCAATCAGTCTTCCCTCATAGGCTTTGGCATAGGGACAATGATTACATGTAAAAACAACAACAAAGCCTTTTGCGTCCGGGTAATCGCTAAGACTCACAAAATTGCCGTCCACGTTTTTTAGATTAAAATCAGTTGCTTTATCACCAATGGTATAGCCATCACCGGCATATGCAAAACCTGCTGCCACTAAATATCCGAATATTAATATTGTTATGTTTTTCATACTAATATATTTTAATTAAGTTCTTAGTAAATATTCATGCCCTTATATCTTTGTACCTCGTATTTTAAACTCTTTAAATGGTGAGGGTTTCATACGAGTGTTTTTTGTAATTTATTTAATAATAATTAGGTTACCTTTATTATATTAAAGTATTTGTTTAATAATTGATTCGAGCTCTTCGTAAGTAAATGCCCCTTCATGAAACCTCCTGAAATTGTTATTATAGATAAGTGTTGCCGGTATTGCACCACTCCATGAAGGACTTACTTTATCAATCCATGCATTGGCATCCGGATCATTGAGAAGAATCACTTCCGATTCAACAGAATTTTTTTCAATATAAGGGATAAGGTTACTATCCAATTGATTTGGAAAATCGAGACTGATAAGAAGGATTTTCAGCTTTTCTGTTTTATAGGATTCCTGTAATTTTTCAAAAGCAGGAATTTCTTTCCTGCACGGTACACACCAGGTAGCCCAGAAATTGACAACATATGTACTGTCATTATCCCTGTTCAAAAGAGGCTCGAATTGTTTGAAATTCATTTCAGGCACCTGGGAATTCACTGTGTCCTGATAAAAATGCAATACTATGATAAATAATATAATGATTTTAGTAATTTTCATATTTTGAACCGGATTGCAGTTTTCGTTTTGAAGAAAAACAGAAACTTATTGCTTTTGTTTATCCAATTTATTATTTAACATTAATATTAACATTGATCAGATGATAATAAAAAAGGGCTTTGCAAGCGACAACAATTCAGGAATTCATCCGGAGGTAATGGCCGAGATCGGAAGGGTAAATACAGGACATGTTGTAGGATACGGAGATGATGCATATACAAAAGAAGCTACAAAATTGTTTCATGATAATTTTGGTGAAGAGGCTGAAGTATATATGGTATTTACCGGCACAGGGGCAAATGTATTGGGAATTACTGCAGCTTCCTTAGCTTTTAATTCGATAATTTGCCCGGAAACAGCACATATTCAAGAGGATGAATGTGGAGCGCCTGAAAAATTTTCAGGTTGTAAATTATTACCGGTCAAGGCTCCCCATGGGAAAATTACAATAGAAGGAATAAAAAAGCACCTTTATCACATTGGTTTTGAGCACCATTCACAGCCAAAAATTGTTTCTGTTTCACAGGCTACCGAGATGGGAACTGTATATACTGTTGATGAGATATCCGGGATAGCACGGTTTGTGCATGAAAATGAAATGTTATTGCATATGGACGGGGCACGCCTGGCAAATGCTGCAGTTCATCTGAATTGTTCATTAAAAGACATATCAAAAGATGCAGGTGTGGATATCCTTTCATTCGGCGGTACAAAAAATGGACTTATGTGCGGGGAATCAGTGATTTTTTTCAGACCCGGCCTATCTGAAAATTTTAAGTATATCAGAAAACAGGGTATGCAACTGGCTTCAAAAATGCGTTTTATTTCTGCTCAGTTCATTGCTTATTTTTCCGGTGAATTGTGGAGAAGAAATGCCGTTCATGCTAATGATATGGCTGCATACTTATATAAAAGTATAAAAGATTTTCCGGAAGTGGAAATAACTCAGCCTGTTCAGTCCAATGGCGTTTTTGCCCGACTTCCAAAAGAGATCATTAAAAATCTTCAGCAGAAATTTTTTTTTTATGACTGGAACGAAGAGGCAGGAGAGGTGAGATGGATGACATCCTTTGATACAACCCGCGAGGATATTGAAAATTTTGTTTCTTTATTAAAAAGTGAACTTCATAATTTGTCTTCTTCGCCTTCAATATAACAATCACGAAGCAGGAGAGAACTGTCGCCATAACTGAGAAAGCGAAAGTTTTCCTTCAGGGCATGACTGTATATTTTACGCCAGTCTTCACCAATAAATGCAGCAACAAGAAGTAGCAAAGTACTTTTTGGCAGGTGAAAATTAGTAATAAGGCCATCTGCCATTTTAAAGGTATATCCCGGTATGATCATTAAACGGGTTGATGATACCAATCGCTCAAGATCATTTTTACTAAGCACATTCAGTAATGCATTTAATGAATCGGAAACAGAAACATCCAGCGCGGTTTCTCTCCATTCCCATTGATCGAGTCTCAGATTGCCTGCTGAAATATTATCATTTTTCAATACTTTAACGCCAAGCCAATAAATGCTTTCCAGGGTTCTTACCGAAGTAGTGCCCACGGCAATTACCGGCTGATCATTATGCAATAAGGCTTTTATAAATGATTTTTCGATAATAATGATCTCTTCATGCATTATATGATCAATAGCATTGTTTTCTTTAACAGGCTGAAATGTTCCCGCTCCGACATGTAAAGTGGTCTCAAGAAGCAAATGACCGGCCCTGAGTGTATCGAGCATGGGTGGCGTAAAGTGTAATCCTGCCGTGGGTGCGGCTACAGAACCTTTGAACTTCGAAAAAACAGTCTGGTAGTGTTGCTTATCCTGTTCTTCAGGTTCCCGCTTTAAATAGGGGGGGAGGGGCAGGTTACCAGCATGATTGAGAAGGGTACTAAAATTTATTCCGCCATTCCATGAAAAACCGACTTTGACAAGATTATCTTTTTGGTTTTCTTTACGGGCGACCAGTTCGATGGTTTTTCCTTTGACCGTGAATATACAGCTAAGGGTTGAGTTTTTCCATTTTCTCAGGTTTCCAACCATGCAATACCAGCTGCAATTTTCGGTTTGTGCAAAAATTTTCTGATAGTCGGCAGGTTCTGCAGGAGAAAGACAAAAAATTTCAATAAGGGCACCGGTTTTCTTACGAAAGAGGATCCTGGCACATATAACCCTGGTATTATTAAAAATAATTGTTGATCTCCTGCTGAGATAGCCGGGTAAATTACAAAACCTGTCGGTTATCACTTGTCCCTTCCTGTATACAAGCAACTTTGATGTTCCCCTGTCAGTCAGGGGATACTTGGCGATGTGCCTCTCCTCAAGTGGATAATCATATCGGTCTATAGAAAGGTGGTCATTAATCATGAATAATATCTGAAAATGCTGGTAAAAATAAGTAATTTTGCAAAAGCATTTAAGCTATGACATGTATTATTCATGAGTCAGGTTCAGGGGAATATTTATTATTCATTTTTATAAACCTGTGGCACCGCTAAACCAATAATATAGGATGAAACGAACATGAACTTTTACTGGTAAAAATTTGATAAATAAAAATTATCACAGAGGTTCGTGAGAGCGGAGAGATACAGGTTAGCATAATTTATTTTATAAATTGTTAATAATATTAAACGGTTGTGAGATTTTCGGTTGGTGATAAGGTAAAATTTTTAAATGATGTCGGGTCCGGTACAATTACCGGCTTTACAAATGATAAAGTTGCTACAGTAAATACTAAGGACGGATTCGATATTCCTGTACTGATAAATGAACTGATCAGGGACAGTGAAAATGACAGGGAAATTCCCTCGGAAGAAGATATATTCCCGCGAAAGGAAACGAAAAACAACCAGGGGCAAAATCAAATATCAGCTTATCAGGAAGATCTGCAGGATAATAAGCTTCATGAAAAAACAGGTGACATAATGCTTGCCCTTGTGCCTGTTGATGAAAACAGGATCCATCAGTCTGATATAGACTTATACATTATAAATGATACCAATTATTATATTTTTTATTTGCTGGCTCAGCAGGAAAATGTGGCTTTCAGGAGGATCAGGTCCGGTAGGCTTGAACCCGAAACGAAATTTTTTATTCATCGATATGACCAAACTGCAGTTAGCAAAATAAAAAATATATCATTGCAGCTGATTTATTACGGACCTGTTGAATATGTCCCGCAGTTACCGGAAAATGTGTGCTTTACATTGGAAGGTATACAATTTTATAAAGAGAATAATTACAAAAGCAATGATTATTTTGATGAGAAAGCAGTCCTGTTTTCAATTAATGCTATATTATTTGAAAAAAAGGTGTCAGCTATTTCTGATGATGAAATACTCAGAATTGCCAAACAGAAAGAAAAGCAGGATAAACCTGTGAATAAAATTAAAGAGTCACCTGGTATAGAGGAGATTGATCTACATATACATGAGATTGTTGATGATTATGCAGGTTTATCAAACGGAGAAATATTGAATATTCAAATGAGCAGATTCCATACCGCCCTTGAGGGTGCAATAATTAATAAAATACCAAAAATTGTTTTTATTCATGGCATAGGCAATGGTGTACTAAAACATGAATTAAGAAAAACACTTGATAATAGGTATCCTGACCTGAAATATCAGGATGCTTCTTTCAAAGAATATGGTTTTGGCGCGACTCTTGTTGTTACAAGATAAATGAATTCAGTAATCCGTTCTGTCGCCCCGTGATGATTTTTGAATCACCGGGGAGGAAAGTCCGGACAACGAAGGGCACCGTACTTCCGAAAGGGAAGGTATCCGCGAGGGTACAGAAGCAGAGAAGAAAATAACCGTCCGCCACAGGCGAACAAGGGTGAGAAGGTGAGGTAAGAGCTCACCAGTTCCGGTGGTGACACCGGAAGCTGTCTGCCTTATGGGTTGCAAGATCACGCATATTACGGCTTTCTGAGAATAGAAAGGAGTGTTGCCCGCACTTTCCCGGGGAGACCGTGACCGTAAGGGGTAGATCGCTAGTTCCTGATTTAAATCCGGGACCAGATAAATGACAGAACTGTCGTGTATGCGTCAGACAGAATCCGGCTTACAGGGTTACTGATCTAAACAGATAAACCCCGGGAGTTACTCCCGGGGTTTATTATTATTCCATATTCTAAACAAGATTCTTATGCTTTGATTATATTATTGTTTTACAATGAATTACATGATTTTTATTATGAATACTGAAGGTATAAATGAAGAAAGTCTGCTAATTGGGGAAGCAGACTTTCTTTAGGTATGGGCCTAATCGTTAGGGTTAACAACGGTGTAAAAATTTGTTTTTAAAATAACTTTCAATCTGTTATAAAAAAAATCACCAGGGTATCCCGTATGTACAGAATGAAAAAGTAATAAATGAAAAATACCTTCATAATAGGTTAACAGCAAATTAACAATTAATTTGAACCTGATCAAAAAGAATTGATAATTTGTTTAATTTTTACCAGATGATCAAGCAATAATGGCAATTTTTTCAATGAAAGCATGTTTGCCCCGTCTGATTTTGCATTTTTAGGATCAGGATGAGTTTCAAGGAAAATTCCATCAAAACCAACTGCAATTCCTGCCCGGGCAATTGTTTCAATCATTTCCGGCTTTCCACCTGATACACCTGTTGACTGGTTAGGTTGTTGAAGGGAATGGGTTATATCCAGGACGATAGGAAGATCTGTTTTTTTCATGGTTTTGATACCACGAAAATCTATTACAAGGTCCTGGTAACCGAACATTGTACCACGTTCAGTAAGCATTACTTTTTCATTACCGGTACAAATTACTTTTTCCGCGGCAAAATGCATAGCTTCAGGAGAGACAAATTGTCCTTTCTTAATATTGATAAATTTTCCGGTTTTCCCGGCAGCGATCAAAAGATCTGTTTGCCTGCACAGGAATGCCGGAATTTGCAAAATGTCAACATAATCCGCTGCAAGTACTGCTTCCCGGGGCGTATGAACATCTGTCAGCACCGGCATGTCAAACTTTTTCCCTATTGCTTTTAGTATTCCAAGGGCTTTCTTATCTCCAATCCCGGTAAAAGAATCCATTTTTGAGCGGTTGGCCTTTTTATAGGAACCTTTAAAAATATAAGGAATGCCCAGACGATCTGTTTTATTTTTGATTGCTTCCGCGATCCGAAAGCTGATTTCATCTCCTTCAATAACGCAAGGGCCTGCAATTAAAAAGAAATTATTTTTATCAAGGTTTTTGATCTTTGGAATTTGTTCAAGCATATCATTAAGGTTACCGGTTATTATTAAAGTCGTATTTTCCTTTCCATAATTTTTGCATTCTTTCTCTTATATCTGTTTCACGGGTATTTGATTGTGGCTTGTAAAGAAGGATATTTTTTATTTTCTCAGGCAAGAATTCTTCAACAGTAAAATTTTTATCATAATCATGTGCATATTTATAATCAGACCCGTAACCCAAATCTTTCATAAGGTTTGTAGGTGCGTTACGGATATTTAAAGGTACCGGAAGATCGCCTGTTTCTCTTACTTTTGATTGAGCGTTTTCAATTGCCAGATATGCAGAATTACTTTTAGGTGATGTGGCAAGGTAAATGGTTGTTTCGGAAAGGATTATGCGGGATTCGGGCCAACCTATCATATGAACGGACTGAAAGCAACTGTTAGCGAGTAATAATGCATTTGGATTTGCCAGACCTATATCTTCAGCAGCAAGGATAACAAGTCTGCGGGCAATGAACTTGGGATCTTCACCACCTTCTACCATTCTTGCAAGCCAATAAATAGCAGCATTAGGATCACTCCCCCGGACAGATTTGATGAATGCAGATATAATATCATAGTGTTGTTCTCCCATTTTGTCATATAGTGCAATGTTTTCCTGCACTTTTTCGAGTACTAGTGCATTATCTATCCTGATTTGCTTTTTCCCCTGTTCAATGCCCGGGGCTGTCACCAGTTCGATAACATTTAGCAGTTTTCGTGCATCACCGCCTGATAATCTCAATAAGGCTTCGTTTTCAACGATCTTTATCTTGTATTTCTTTAAATATGTATCCTGTGCTAATGCCCGGTTCATTATTTCCAGCAGTTCATTCTTTTCGAGTGTTTTAAGAACATATACCTGGCAGCGTGAAAGGAGGGGGGATATAACTTCAAAAGAAGGATTTTCTGTTGTGGCGCCAATAAGCGTTATAATACCCTGTTCAACCGAACCCAGCAGTGAATCTTGTTGGGATTTACTGAAACGGTGGATCTCATCAATAAAAAGAATTGGGTTGGGCTGGTTGAAGAATTGTTGCTTTTTTGCTTTTTCTATGGTATCACGGACATCTTTAACACCACTGTTAATAGCACTCAAACCATAAAACGGTCTGTTCAACCGGTTCGCGATGATTCTTGCAAGGGTTGTTTTCCCAACACCCGGGGGGCCCCACAATATGAAGGAAGGTAAAATGCCGGATTCAATGCTGTTACGCAGTATCGATCCTTTACCAACGAGGTGTTTTTGACCAACATACTCATCTATTGTTTTTGGCCGCGAGCGATCGGCGAGAGGCTGGTTTGTATGCATAAATATTTTACATTATGAGTTCAAATATAGTGTAATTTCAAGCTTTGACCGATGATCTTTCAAATTTATAAACAATTCGAATTAATTATTATCATATCAGAACCACATTTATATTATATTCGTGTTGACAACCATTAAGGCATCAAACTATGAAAAACAAAGTAGTCATTATCACAGGGGCATCCTCGGGTATCGGACTGGCATGTGCAAGGGAATTTGCCCGTGAAGGAGCGAATGTTGTAATTGCTGCACGGAGTTATGATAAGCTACAGGAAATATCGCGGGATATTGAATCCACCGGGACATCGTGTTTACCTTTACAAACGGATGTGACCCTTGAAGTAGACTGTAAAAACCTTGTAATGAAAGCAGTTGAAAAATATGGCGGTGTTGATATCCTTGTAAATAATGCTGGTATTTCAATGCGGGCACTTTTTGATGTTGTTGAAATACCCGTACTTAAAAAAATAATGGATGTGAATTTCTGGGGTACTGTCTATTGCACCAAATATGCATTACCTTATATACAAGAAAGAAAGGGTACTATTATAGGTGTTTCTTCTTTGGCAGGTTTTCATGGTCTTCCCGGACGAACAGCTTATTCAGCATCCAAATTTGCCATACATGGTTTCCTGGAAAGTGTACGTATAGAAAATATGAAAAAAGGCGTGCAGGTAATGATACTTGCTGCCGGTTTTACTAATTCGAATATTAGAAAGAATGCCCTTGATGCCAATGGTAAACCTCAGGGTGAAACTCCCCTGGAAGAAAAAAATCTGACATCTCCCGGGAAAGTTGCCAGAATAATGATCCGTTCAATACGAAAAAATAAGCGGAATAAGATAATGACTATGGAAGGTCAGTTGATGGTGTTTTTTCAGCGTATTATACCGTATATTACCGACAGGGTTATATATAATAAGTTTGCAAGAGAACCGAATTCACCGATTAAATAGTGTCTGTCCATAATGTCCGATATCCGCGTTGCTGTTCACATTTTAAATCCTCAAATACTTTAGTATACCGCGGGTTAAAATGTTCACGCGCCTTGATCTCGAACATTCTGAACAAACACAATGAGTTTATTGACAGATTCTAAATAGTGTCTGTCCATAAAGTCCCATTTGCCGCGTTACGCTTGTCCGAAAATTGCTC
>CAZBJH010000070.1:0-17692 GCA_964492185.1 uncultured Bacteroidales bacterium
ATACCACCAACTTTGATTAAGTGAAATAACAAATTAATTACTAATAACTTAACTAGGGCCTGCTGAAAAACAGAAATAGATTAATAGTCAGAACAATACAGCAACTTATTGTATGTTAAGTGCAAGGGTTTTAACATATATTAATAAAATCCCGTGCATTTATTAAGGGTAATATTTCGTTAGTCTGTAGCATATCATCTACCGCGTTGGCTGCAGCACCCGGTATTCTTATACAGCTTCGCTTTTCCGCCTTGTATCTGATGCACTACAGACTTTTTCAGCAGGCCCTAACTAAAATATCTTCGTGTAAAAAATTATGACTATGACAAAATTTCTGAATCTTAGAGTCCTTTTTCGTGCTTGTTTATTAATACCTTTAATAGTAGCAACTATGATGACGTATTCACAAGCATTTGAAAAAGATGTGATCAAAACCGACAATGATGATCTGGTGATAACATTTATTGGTCACGGAACGCTGATGTTTGAATACAATAATCAAATTATTCATGTTGATCCGACAATGCATGAGGCTGATTATTCCGGCCTGCCGGAGGCTGATCTTATTCTGATTACCCATGAGCATGGTGATCATTTTGATAAGGATGCAATTGAGAAGATTTTAAAAGATGAGACTATGATCATTATGACCCGAAAATGTTCGGAGAGAATGGAAGATCAACAGAAGGCCAGGGTGATGAATAATGGTGATGAATATGAATGGAACGGATTAAAAATCAAGGCGGTACCAGCCTACAATATTGTTCATAAGCGGCCTGACAACAATCCCTATCATCCAAAGGGTGATGGCAACGGTTATATACTGACGATAGGAGGTAAACATATTTATGTTGCCGGAGACACTGAGAATACTCCTGAAATGAAATCCCTTGAGAATATTGACATTGCGTTTCTGCCTATGAACCTGCCATATACAATGACCCCGGAGATGGTAGCCGATGCAGCAAGAGCCTTACGCCCGGAAATTTTGTATCCCTATCATTTTGGCGATACGGATACTCAGCAACTGATCGGCCTGCTTCAGGATGAAGAAGATATCGAAGTTCGCGTACGAAAAATGGAGTGAGAAGAAGAGGGATACAAACTATACCTAAACTATTTACATCATACTACCATCCGGCAGGATTGGTTTTAATAGTTTTGTTGCATATGACAAGTTCATAAAGGATGTGATACAGCAAAAAACATAAACGCCATAGGATTTAAAGCAATTAATGATTTTACTAATGACACACAACAGGTTTTTTATTTCAGTATTTATTCTATTTTGTATTCTGGCTGTTAATGGGCAGATACCTCCCAAAGCTCGCCCGGTATACCTGGTAAATGAACCTATAGATATAAGCGGTGACTTCCGGGATTTTTCAAATACATATTATCTGGCTGACCGTCTTACAGATTTCGATCCTGCTACCGGATCAGGAAAGATAATATACGAAAGATACGAGTATTCCACACGCATGGCTTTTAATAATATGCTGGCTGTACTTCAGCCTGTGGGGCCTAATGAGTTCCCGACAGTTGAGTATGAAGCTTCACCATCAATGCCCTTTTCTGTAGAATTTGTTTCACCGCGCACAGTCAGGATAAAAACCGGTACAGGATTGCAGGTTAATCCGGATGAAGAATCCCTGATGATTGAAGGAGGGAAAGCACCTGTCGATAATACCTGGAAGTATACAAAAATAGAGGAAGGTCACCGGTATGCCAGTCCGTACGGTAAAGTGATCATACATGAATCACCCTGGCATATAGAGATCTATGATGATAAAAATAAGTTACTGACAAAAACAATTCATTATGATGATGTGGCAACCACTACTTATACACCGGTTTTACCTTTTTCCTTTGTCCGCCGTGCATCGGATTATTCACGTAGCATGTCAGCTGTTTTTTCCCTGTCACCTCATGAAAAGATCTTCGGTTGCGGCGAATCAAATACAGAATTTAATAAACGCGGGCAAAAAGTAGTGTTGTGGGTTGACGATGCCAACGGTGTGCAGAATGAAACTATGTACAAGCCCATACCTTTTTTTATGAGTAGTCGCGGCTACGGTATGTTTATGCATACTTCAACACCCGTAACATGCGATTTCGGCAAATATTTTAGCGCCGTGAATTCCCTGATGATCGGGGAAGACAAGCTTGACCTTTTTGTTTTTCTCGGAAAGCCCAGGGATATTCTTGACGAGTATACAGACCTGACAGGCAAAGCGGGAATGCCCCCTTTATGGTCGTTTGGTTTCTGGATGAGCCGTATCACTTATTTCTCGGAAGAGGAAGGCCGGGCAGTGGCTGATAAGCTAAGGGTGAACAAAATTCCGTGTGATGTGATCCATTTTGATACGGGTTGGTTCGAGACTGACTGGCGGTGTGATTACAAATTTGCCCCCGGCAGGTTTAATAATGCAGAAAAAATGATCACCGATCTGAAGGATCAGGGATTTCATATTTCCTTGTGGCAATTACCTTATTTTGTCCCGAAAAACAAATTGTTTCCCGAGATTATAGAAAAAGGACTGGCTGTAAAAGACCGTGGTGGTAATATTCCTTATGAGGATGCCGTGCTCGATTTTTCAAATCCGAAAACTGTTGAATGGTACCAGGAAAAGATTGCCGGTCTGCTGGAGCTGGGTGTCGGGGCTATCAAAGTTGATTTTGGTGAAGCTGCACCCCACACTGGATTATATTATTCCGGAAAGACAGGTTTTTATGAGCATAACCTGTATCCTTTACGCTACAATAAGGCAGTGGCTGATATCACAAAGGAGGTGACAGGTGAAAATATTATCTGGGCGCGCGGTACATGGGCGGGTAGTCAGCGTTATCCCCTGCACTGGGGAGGCGACCCCGCCAATACCAATACTGCGATGGCTGCATCACTGAGGGGCGGATTATCATTAGGCCTGTCTGGTTTCACTTTCTGGAGCCATGATATAGGAGGATTTGTATTAAAAGTACCCGAGGATATTTACCGTCGCTGGACCCCTTTTGGAATGCTTACATCCCATACCCGGAGTCACGGTGCCCCGCCAAAAGAACCATGGGAGTTCGGGGCGGATTTTCTTAACGGCTTCCGCACGGCCACGGAAATGCGTTACAGGTTGATGCCTTACATATATGCTCAGGCGAAACATAGCGTGGAGAACGGATTACCCATGGTCAGGGCGTTGTTTATTGAATTTCCCGATGATCCGGGTTCATGGCTTATCGATGATCAATACCTGTTTGGTTCGGATATTCTCGTTGCTCCCATGTTTGAGAATACCGAAGAACGTGATGTTTACCTTCCTCCGGGAAAGTGGATAGATTACCAGAGTGGTGAGGTATATGAAAATGGATGGCATAAGATTAGCCCCGGTGAAATACCTGTTATTATGCTTGTGCGTTCAGGAAGTGTAATACCCCATATCAAACTGGCACAGTCGACTATGGACATGGACTGGTCAGAGATCGAACTGGCAGTGTTTGCTGATGGTGACAATGCCGAAGGAAAGGTATGCCTGCCGGAAGATAATATTTTGCACAGGATTGTAGTGAAAGAAAGTGATAATACATATAATATTGAAAATAATCCCCTAAAGGAAAGGGTTTTTTTCATAGTGAGACGTTTTTGATTAATGTTAAAATGCAGGCTTTTTCAACAAAAGATGGCCCTTAAGGGCCATCTTTTTTATGGAGCATATGTTCCTGATAATAATCCTGTTAAAGAAAGAGGCGGATGTTATTCAAGAATATACAAAACTATTCTTATCTTTAAATTTATGATCAACAGAATGATTTTATTCCTGAGATATTCATTAAGCTTGTTGGCAGGGACGATTTTATTATCCTGTGTCGATCGTGAATCCGGTAAAACGGCTGCATTACGATTATGGTATGAACAACCTGCCGAAGCGTGGGAAGAAGCCCTGCCCGTCGGGAACGGCAGGTTGGGGGCGATGGTATTTGGGGGTATACATCAGGAAAGGATACAGTTGAATGAAGAAAGCATCTGGACAGGCGAAATGGTCAGTCGTGAAAAACCCGGGGCCGCGCAAACACTGCCGTAAGTAAGGCAGTTATTGTTTGAAGGCAGGTATCACCAAGCCCAGGAAATGGTTAAACAGGAAATGATGGGTGAATATATATGGAACTCCTATCAGATGCTGGGTAACATTTGGCCGCGTTTTACACATGAGGGTGAAATAACAGATTATGTTCGTGAGCTCGATTTGGAAAAGACCATTGCCAGGGTATCCTAACGGACAGATGTGGTTGAGTTTAATACGGGAAAGGGTAAAGTATACCGGATCGGTACGGGTCTGGATATTTTTGGGGAACGGTGAGGAGAAGGGGAGGATTCAATTTTAAGCGCTGACCGGTATTCGTTAATCACCTGGTAAAGGGTGAACGGATAAGGGACAGGATGATAACTGGTAAATTGTAATCAATAATTATTAATAAAACCTTACATAATGAAAAAAAATGTATTTCTTGTTTTAATTATTTTAATGGCGGATGTGGTAGTTTTTGGTAAATATCCGCTGATAACGAATACACTTAACCGGACTACCACTACACTGAATGGACAGTGGCATATTATAGTTGATCCTTATGAAACCGGTTATCTTGATTACCGGAATACGCCGTATGATGAAGCGGAAAATCCATGGGGAGGATATTTTCTTAACCAGAAGGCCAGGAATAAAAGCGACCTGGTAGAGTATGATTTTGACCGGTCTCAGACGATGATGGTTCCCGGAGACTGGAACACACGGGATGATAAGCTTTTTTATTACGAAGGAACAATATGGTATAAAAGATCTTTTGATTATAAGAAAGAAAAGACTGATAACAGGTTGTTCGTGTATTTTGGTGCGGCAAATTATGAGGCGGATGTCTATCTGAACGGGAATAAGCTGGGAAGGCACATCGGTGGTTTTACCCCATTCAATTTTGAAATTACCGATGATGTGAAAGAAAAGGACAACCACCTGATAATAAAGGTGGATAATAAGAGGAAAAAGGAGGCTGTACCTACGGTAAATACCGACTGGTGGAACTATGGCGGACTTACCCGTGATGTAAAGATCATCGAAGTACCCCCTACATTTATTCTTGATTACAAGATACAGTTGAAAGGGACCAATGAAAATGTAATTGCCGGCTTCATAGAACTTGACGGGACGGAAAAATCAAACAGGAAAGTTATTATTGACATTCCCTCAGCAGACATTCATCACGAGATGACAACCGACGGATCCGGGCTTGCAGGGGTGAATATCAATGCCAGTGATCTGGAATTATGGTCGCCGGGCAATCCAAAGCTTTATGATCTTACCATTCAGACAGAGGGGCACCAGGTGAAGGATAAGATAGGTTTCAGGACTATTGAAACAAGAGGAAGGGATATTCTTTTGAACGGGCAACCGGTGTTTTTAAGAGGAATATGCCTGCATGAAGTCAATGTACTGCGCGGTAACAGGGCTTATTGTAAAGAAGATGCAGAAATGCTTCTGGGATGGGTGAATGAATTAAATGCCAATTTTGTGCGGCTCGCTCATTACCCTCATAATGAATATATGGCACAGAAAGCAGATGAGATGGGTATCTTACTTTGGGAAGAGATACCGGTGTACTGGACAATTGACTGGGAAAATGAATCCACGCTTGAAAATGCAAAGAATCAACTTAACGAGTTAATAACGCGTGATAAGAACAGGGCTTCAGTAATTATCTGGAGTGTAGGCAATGAAACACCTGTTATTCCGGTACGGCTGAAGTTTATGACATCACTGATTGAAACAGCCCGAAAATTGGATAACACCAGGCTGGTAAGCGCTGCTCTTGAACAACACGGGAGTAAGGAGGATAATTTGTTAAGGTTGATAACTGATCCCCTGGCGGCTTATGTGGATGTTTTGAGCTTTAATGAATACATTGGCTGGTATGATGGGCTTCCCGAAAAATGTGACCGGGTTAATTGGCATATCGATTATGACAAGCCGGTTATTATTACAGAGTTTGGGGCCGGAGCCCTTCAGGGTTATCATGGAGATTCCCTTACAAGGTGGACAGAAGAATACCAGGTCAGCCTTTATGAACATACCCTGAATATGTTACGGAAAATACCACAGTGGAGGGGTGTGACCCCATGGATACTGACCGATTTCAGGTCACCGAGAAGGGTGCTTCCGGATATTCAGGACGGATGGAACCGGAAAGGGTTGATTGCTCCGACAGGCGAGCGCAAAAAGGCTTTTTATATTTTGCAGAACTATTACCGGGGCATGGAGGATTAAACCGGGTGATTAGGAGTACGGGCTTTCAACCCGCCACAATCATTAGGGATAGAGGGTTTCCAGACCGTCAGTGAGCGGGTTTTTAACAATTTCTCCTCAATGCTCTAATATAGAATATTACTGTTTTTATATTACCCCCCTACAGGCTGTGGTTTCGAACTGCCTGCAAGGCAGTTCGACCTACTTCTTTGTCTTCCACACAAAAAAGTAGGCAAAAAAGGTCACCGTTCCACAAAAATTGCTTGATTTACTACGAAAGGTTTTCTCCCCGCGGAACCCAAACTCACTCCTCCTTCGTTGTCGCTCAAACAGGGTTCCTCCAGGACCCCGCAACGAAAACCTTCCTTGAAATCTATGCGATTTTTCTGAGACGGATCCTGCTACTGCATAACTTTATGCTGGTTTTAAAGGAAATGGGTTTTACAACGGCGCCATCTGTCAGCGGCAGCATTTCTTTGTTTACTTTCTTTTTGCTGTTGAACGTAGCCGAAGGCGATCTCGCGATCCGGCAGGGGAGTATAAGAAAGTAAATCGAACCGCGGGGGAGCGGTTTGAAACAATTGGCAGCCTCAATGGAACAGCTTATCCAGTTCTTCGAAAGAAACTGAGTGATAAGGATCAAAATTACCTGATTGCATGTAGTTTATAAGGCTTTTGTACAATTGACGGGCGGCCGGGCGATCAGTGAGGGATGGCAGGGCGGACATGCAAACCAGTAAATTACCTTTTCCGGCTTTGAATTCGAAGATCAATCCAAGCTTATGGTTGCGGTTGATATTATCTATTACCTGTACAATGGGCAGGTAACCGGCATCGAGCCGGTCCAGAATAAGGGGGCGGCTGTTTTTCACGATTGACCACCATTGCCAGTTAGAATGATATTCAGTGGGGAAATTATTAAATACATGATGTAAGGAGTCCATTAACAAACCCAGGGTCCCGGGTGAAACCTTGCTGTTGTATTGCTCCGCAATAGATTTGAACATGGCATAATTCCAGAAGTCGGGTATGAACATTCCTGCAACCGTGTTTTCTGTAGTGCTCGTCAGATCGGGGAAAAATAATACGTTTCTGCCTTTTTCAAGCTCTGATTGTATCCGGGAATTAAGCACTTCTGTTACTATAATATTTTCGGGAATCACTGGAATATCCTCTGAAGGGTATATCCATAAGGGATATTCCTTCGAATTTGATTCGTTCATGCTCAGGCGCACAAAAGCTTTAGATGCAGTTTGTACGCTATTCAGGTCCAGTGTGATTTTACCTAATGTTGTTACCTCACCCTGCGGGATATCCCGTGATTCAGTACTTCCTGATCCTATTTTGTTACCGTCCTCAGTTATAACTGTCCAGTTAACATTCGTACGGTTCAGACCGGCAGGACCGTAATTGGCTACCCTGATCTCAGCGGTATATTTTTCATTGTTTTCCCAGCAGTATTTATCAGATACTAACAGCACTACCACTTCATTACAAAAACCGCGAAATTCCTGTTTGCTGATAAGTCCCTTACTTTCCATAAAGGCATCAAGAATTCCAACCAAAGCCGTACCCTGACCCGGAAAATCCTGAAGATCAAGTAACTGAAATCCGCCAAAGCCGGGCGTTCGTATGGCCATTTCAATTTCAGCCTGATAACATATAACTGCCAGGGCTCCTGAAGATTTATGAAAATCATCTGCCAGGGCAAGCATATTTTTATCTTTTAGTTTCTGCCGGAAAACATCAAAATTCCAGGGTTTTAATACCCCGGTGTATTTTTTCATTTCGTTGTAGTCAGGATAGATCTGGTATTGTCCTATCTCATGTCCGATAACAGGTATGGTGGAATTTTCAATAGCTTTTGAATAGTCTCTGTTAAGAGAAGGATACAGGGAATTAATAATTCCACCTTCTCCGTTGTGTGAATCATGAAACGACATGGACCCCCTGACATCTGTACTGAAATCAGGTTTACCGGTTCCTGTCCTGAAGCTCGTCCAGTAATCATCACCTTTGGCTTGATACGGGTCGGACAACCAGTTATTTGAACCCTGGGCGTACAGGTGCCTGTTGTCATAGTTTCTTAGACTGTCCACCATTTTTTTCAGGATTGTGCGATCCTGAAATATCTCATTTCCAAGTGCGAACATTGCAAAAGACGCGTAGTTTCCATAATGATCCATGATGTTACGTCCTTCGTTCATCATAAATTTCACCTGTTCGGGGTCATTCGCGTTGAATCCCCACCAAATGGGCAGTTCGGGTTGCAGATATAATCCAGCCTTATCGGCTGCAAGAAAAGCAGCCCCGGGGGGTGTCCAGCTATGAAAGCGGTAATGATTTATACCATATGATTTGGCTATACGAAAGACGCGGCCCCAGCCGGCAGTATCCATCGGAGGGTAACCTGTAAGAGGAAAAACAGCTGCATCTTGCTTTCCGCGTAAAAAGGTGGTGTGTTCATTAATTGTAAATCGGGTTCCGGATGTCCCGAAATTTCGCATCCCGAAATTTACCGAGGTCTCGTCGAGCAAACGGTTATCATTATCATGTAAACGGATATTCAAACGGTACAGGGCAGGTTCAAATTCATTCCATAAATGTATATCGTCCCCCATATCATAGACCAGGTCAACATCTGCATATGAACCGGACAAAGAAATGGAATATTCTTCTTCGGGGACACTCTGTCTGTCATCATGGTTCCACAGCTTGGCATTAATAAATAATTTTGCTTCTTTCAGTTCAAAGGCGGGGTTAATGATATTTACATGGACGTTTATCTGTTTGTTTTCCGGGTCAGGATAGATGCTGATTTTTCGAAGATTAACCGGATTACGTTTTTCCAGTCCTAAGCGTCCAATTATACCGTTCCAGTTTGTTTGTGTATGTTCCTCGCAGGCATGCGATCCGGCAACAGGAACAAGTTCGAGAGTGTTATCCACCATAATGGTGAGCGTATGTGATCCCGGTGTGATATAATCGGACAGATCATATTCCTGTTGAGTAAAGAGTGTATTATTTGTACCGATATATATCGAGTCAAACCATACCCGCGTAACCTTTGTTCTCTCCATTATCAGCTTTACCTGTGAGCCTGTCCAGGAATCAGGAATATCAACCGTTTTTTTAAACCATGCCGGGCCATGCCACATGTATTCACGGTTAAGATGAAGGTCAGTAGTATCGGTATTTTTCAGTCCTTTTTTGTTTTCGCATAGCGTGCCGGGTAAAGTAATCTTTTCATCGAATGGTTTATTCAACAGCTTATTAATTGACCCGGGTTCTTCCTTGTTTATACTGAACTGCCATTCTCCACCCAGGTTGATAAATTCCCTTGAATGTTCGTTGTTACCGGTTTTGCATGAAAACATCAGAAGGGCAAGGCCGAAGGCGACAGGGATGATAAAGTGACCGCGGCGTTTCATATTAATGTGGATTTGTTTATTATTTCAGCAATTTAGCGGATAATTTCGTGAGAAACAAATTTGTGATTTGTGATGCTGATGATCGCTTAATCTTATCCATTATTTTTTGCCGGCCGGCAGGGTAAAACTAAAGGTACTGCCTTTTTCATATTGGCTGGAAACTGATATTTTACCTTTGTTGCGTTCGATAAATTCTTTACATAAAACAAGTCCGATTCCCGATCCTTTTTCACCGTTGGTACCCAGGGTAGATTTGTTATCATCAATTTTAAACAGATTTTTCAGTTGTTTCTTGTGTATTCCTATCCCGGTATCAGTAATTGAAACAGTCACCTTATCTTTCACATATTCACAGGTAATACTTATTTCACCTTTAATCGGGGTAAATTTAATGGCATTGCTAAGCAAATTCCGGACTACAGTCTTAATCATATCTTCATCGGCAAATGCATATATTTCATTGGAGATGGAAGCAGATAAATGGATATGCTTTTCTTTAATATTTGCTTTTAACAGGGAAATATTTTCATTTATCAGCAGTGGTATATTCACATCAACAGGCTGATATTTTATTTCATTGGTTTGTGTCCGTGCCCATTTCAAAAGGTTTTCAAGCAGGTCATAAACACGCTGAGAAGCGACATTTATGGAATCCGCCATGTTTTGTTTTTCCTCGTCATTCATTTGTACATAATCCATTGATAACAGATTGGAAAACCCAAGTATTGTATTAAAAGGGTTACGCAGATCGTGTGCAATGATAGAAAATAATTTATCTTTCGTGTTATTAAGAAGCTTAAGCTCCGCGTTGGCTTTTTGCAGAAAATCTCTTTGCAATTCAAGTTCTTCCGATTGTTCTTCAATTTTTTGTTGCCTTTCTTCAAGCTGAGTATTTGTATCGTTCAGATCATTGGCCTGCTTTCCGAGTGTTTTATTTTTCTCGATTAACTCAATGGTTTGCTGTTCAACTTGTTGGGCCAGTTTCTTTTTTTTCTTACGAATTTGAGATGTACGCAACTGGTAGAATGATGCAAAAAGTATCAGAATGAATAAAGCGACCAGGAGATTGAACCACCAGGTTGCATAAAATGGAGACAGAATTGTAATATATAAAGTTGCTCCTTCCTCATTCCAATAACCGTCGTTATTGGATGCTTTTACCCTGAATATGTAATCCCCAGGATCAAGATTGGTATAGAAAGCCTCCCTCTTATGTCCCGCGTGGATCCATGACTTATCAAATCCTTCCATTTTGTACGCGTACCGGTTTTTTTCCGCATGGATCATATTTAAAGCTATAAATTCAAAGCTTATAACATTTTGTGAATGTGTAAGTGTTATCTTTTTTGTCAGGCTGATATGTTTATCCAGGATGGAATGTTCTCCGTAGTCAGTTATTTCCTCGTTGAACAACCTGAATGAACTGATCAGTACTTTTGGGGGCACTGTATTGTAGACCAGTTCGTCGGGGTTAAAAAATTCCGCCCCTTTAATGCTTCCGAAAAACAGGGTGTTCGAGTTATTTTTAAATACCGAACGTGGGTTGAATTCATTTGACAGTAATCCGTCGGCAACATCGAATCTCCGGTATGTTTTTTTTACGGGGTCAATCTTCATTAATCCCTTGTATGTGCTTATCCATATATTCCCCTTATTATCGCCGGTTATGGCAGAGACATACATATCTCCTGTGCTTTTTTCATATCTGCTGAAGTTATCTGTATCGTAATTGTAACGATTCAGTCCCTTTGCAGTGCCAATCCATAATTGATCCTGCCTATCTTCATACAGGCATACAATCTCATTATTACTGATCGTCGTGGTATCATTAACAACAGTATGATAGTTATTGAAATTGTTTTCACCTGTTTTCAATACACTAAGGCCCCATACAGTAGCTACCCATATGTTGCCCCGCTGATCATGAAGGACCTGAAAGGCCCAGTCGTTTGAAAGATTGTTCTTTTCATGGGTATAATGATGAAACACCTTGTTTTTTCGGTCAAATTTATCTATTCCCTTACCGTGTGTTACAAGCCACAGATTTCCTTTATCATCTTCAGTGATGGAACGGACGTCATTATTAGCTATGCTTTCCGGGCGTTCATCATCATGCGTGTATGATATAAACCGTTTGTTTTTCTCATCATAGTATTGCAATCCGCCCATATTGGTGCCGATCCACATTTTATTGTTATTATCCCGGAATATTTCAAAGGTTGCACCGTTACCCAGGCTGTGCGGATCATCCGGATCATGGATGTAACGGATGATTTTAGCTTCGGACCAGTTGAATATATCTATCCCGTTAAAGGGATTGGCCAGCCACAGGTTACCTTTTACGTCCTCATTTATTGCAGAAATATTATTATATAATGTATGCCAGAATTTGGAGGGATTGGTATTGAAATAATGAAAACTTTTTGGCAATGTCCTTAATCCCACGCCACCCGGAGAATGCAGTGTCCAGTAATTACCCTGCATATCCTGAAAGATCGCGTTTGGGGATTTTTTTATACAGAATTCATCTTCTTCGTTGTAATAGTAACCATAGAAAGTGCCGGTTTCATCATTAAATAGTTTTAGTCCTGTCATATCACAGCTCCATATTCTTCCGTCGTTATCTTTATATATATAGTTAACAAAACCTTCATGGGTTACAGTATAAGGATATCTTTTGAATACTCCTTTATCCGTATCATACCTGTTTACACCCTCGCCTGCAGTTGCAATCCAGAGATAATTGTCATCCAGTTCGATCATGCTTATGGCATTACTGCTCAAGCTATTAGTGTCATTCTTTTTATGAACAAAACGTGTAAATGTATTGCTTGTCCTGTCGTAATATTGTAATCCGCCGCCACGTATAAAACTAATCCAGATATTGTTTTTTTCATCGAATAAAAAGTGACTTATTATCCCGGTGTCACATGCCAGGAATTCTTTGAATGTCTGATCTTTTTCATCCAGTAAAAATATCCCCGCGCCATTTGTCGCGTATATTTTACCTTCACGGTCACCGGTAATAAAGTCGATATTCATCATTTCATATATATCAGGATTGAAACTGAACGGAATTCTTTCAAAATTATCATGAACAGCGTTATACCTGCATACGCCATTGTTCATGGCAATCC
Source organism: uncultured Bacteroidales bacterium (assembly GCA_964492185.1). Lineage (GTDB taxonomy): Bacteria > Bacteroidota > Bacteroidia > Bacteroidales > UBA10428 > JAFGSZ01. The sequence goes on from CAZBJH010000070.1 coordinate 12,853, forward strand.
ATACCCTGCCACGCGTATCCGAATATAAGCTTTGGATATGATCAGATAATAAACATGCAGAATCACCGAACACCGGCAAATATACCCGTATATCGTAGCCATCATAGCGGTTAAGCCCGTCTCTTGTTCCAATCCAGATAAACCCGCTGGTATCCTGAGTAATGCATGTGACAAAGCTGCTTGAGAGTTTTTCTTTATTGGAAATGTCCATGAATTTCATATCAAGCAACTGACCATTTATGCTCAGGGACAGGCAGACAAGAGTGAGAAAGTATAATAATATGCTTTTCATTTTATTCTGTTAGTATGCTTGTTTGTTGCAGGGGTTATAGTTAGAGTCTGTCAACAAACACTAGTTAGCCTGTCAGGCCGGTGTGATAAAGATAATAGTTATATGTAACAGTACTATTTACGAAAATAACGGTAATAGGTTGTGAAAACCCCCATCTGAATTATATATTAATATTATCAGATGCACAATAGTTTCGATATGGCGATGATGAATATTATTTTGCCCTGTTTTTGACAAAATAAGCTACCTTTTCAATAGAGGTCACCATATCATATTGTTCAAGATAAACATCATCCGGCACATAAAAAGTGACACCGGTAAAATTAAGGATACCTTTTATTCCGGAACTGATCAAAGCCTTTGCCATTTCCTGTGCTGCTGAGGGAGGGACGGTAAGCATACCTATTGAGATATCCTTTTCATTCACTATTTCCCGTAATCTGTCGATGGAATAACAATTTATGCCCGCGGTAACGGTTCCAATACGTTTTGGATCGATATCAAAAGTAGCAACGAGATTCAGGTTGGGCCGTTTTCCGACAAAATAGGAAGTAATAGCCTTACCCAAATGCCCAAGGCCTACAACGGCAACGTTCATTGCATCACGGCCGTCAATAATCCTTCCAATGACCCTTATAAGGTCGGTTATGTTATATCCTTTACGTTGCGGGCTGGTATGGCCGATAAACATCATATCACGTCTCACTTGTACTGCAGTTATGTTATGAATATTGGCTAATTCATGTGAAAAGATATGTGTTTTTCCTTCTTCAAGGCAGTTGTAAAGTGTACGACGGTATTCGCTTAAACGTTCTACAGTTCTTTCAGGTAGAATTTTCATGATGTGTGCCTGTTTAAAGTTACCTTTTTGGAGAGCATGCTACTGTTAAATAAGAGTACAATTATGCAAATATAAAATAATGTATGTAAGTTGCGCGAACTTTTATTATATTGGAAATGGATTTTTATCCGCAGATCATAATTATTATTCATAAATTCGGTTCTGTTAATAGTTATACAATATACTTAAGAATATGATTTCGTGTATTGGAGTTTTTGCAATTTTTATAATATGGGATATAAAAGAGAAGTAATAATATGCCTGGGAAGTTCTTGTTATGCCCGGGGAAACAGTTCGCTTCTGGATCCTGTCCGGGAGTTTTTAAGAAAGAACAAGCTGGTGGATAAAGTCAATTTTCATGGTGACAGATGTTTCGGGGAATGCTGTGAAGGGCCTAATTTAAGGATTGGAACGAAGCTATATAATAATGTGACAAGTGATAATGTTTATGGTATACTTCATAATGCACTGGCTGATCTAATTGAAATGAATGATGGAGAATGAACATTTAATACAACTTAATAAAAAAAAGTGTACCAACTGTTATGCATGCATAAGGGTATGTCCGGTTAAAGCTATACAAGTAAGGTACGGTAATTCAAGTCCTGTAATAAATCATGACAGGTGTATTAACTGTGGATCGTGCATTGAAATGTGTCAGTCCGGTGCTATTACCTATAGAAGTTCTACGCGTGAAGTGAAAGAGTTGCTGGAGTCAGGCAGCACCAATGTAGCAATTTTATCACCTGCTATTTCTGCCGAGTTTGTTGACATTACTGATTACCGGAAGTTTGTAAGCATGATCAGGGAACTGGGTTTCTCACGGGTAAATGAGGTGTCATTCGGTGTTGATGTAATAGCCTATAAATATGTTGATCTGTTTAATAATTCCAAAGGTAAGTATTATATTACAAGTACCGACCAGGTAGTTGTTTCCTATATTGAGAAATTTCATCCCAACCTGGTCAGTAATCTGGCTCCGCTTGTTTCACCCAAAATAGCAACGGCAAAAATAGTGCGCGGGATTTATGGTGATGATATTAATGTAATTTATATCGGTCCTGATATTTCGGCCAAAGATGAGATTAAACAGTTTACAGGTGATGGTAAGATCGATGCTGCTATTACATTTGTTGAATTACGTGAACTGCTAAGGGAATACCGCATAGATGAGAGCACTCTTGAGTATTCGGAGTTTGATCCGCCCATAGCATACAAGGGTTCCTTATACCCATTGTCAAATGGTCTTTTGCAGGCTGCCGACATGGATGAGAATCTTCTTACAACCAATGTATTCTGTATCCAGGGAAAGCGTGCCATGCTCGAATCGGTTGCTGAATTTGAAAAAAACATAAAAGTGATTAAGAGGAATTTGCATATTACATATGGAAATACCCTGGTGGGACCCGGAACATCAAGTGCAGGAAATAACTTTTTAAGCAGCCATCATATAATTAAATTTGCCAACAAACGCCTTAAAAATTTCTTTCGTCATGAATGGCATTCCAACCTGCAGGATTATTCATCAATTGGTTTTAACCGCGAGTTTGTGATTGATGACCAGCGTTTGCCAATGCCTTCACAGGAAAAGATCGATGAGGTGCTAAAGCTGCTTGACAGGAAAGTTTCGGATAAATTCGGTTGCGAAGAGTGCGGATATCCAAGTTGTGAGGATTTTGCAGTTGCTGTTGCCCAGGGGTTGGCTACACCGGAAATGTGTTCAGTATATACCTTGCGTCATACTATCGATTCCGGTAGTGAGGCCAAAGCCATCTCTGACCGGCTGAAAATGACCCAGATCGAGCTGGAACAGATCAGGGAGAATGCCCGTGAGGAACGCCTGATTGCCGAGCAGGCATCTGAGTTGAATGATTTTATTTTTGATAAGCTACGTGCAGGTGTTGTGCTCGTGGATAAACGCCTGAAAGTAATTAAAGCAAATCAGAGTTTTATCAGGATATTGGGTGATGAAGCCGGAGAGATCAATGGTGTTATACCAGGATTGGTAGGAGCTGACCTGAATAAATTGGTACCCATGAATTTGTCCAATCTTTTTTCTTTTGTATTGGAAGATAATCAACAGGTTGATGGCAAGGATATGACCCTGGGCGATGTCCTGATCAATGTATCCATTTTTCCGGTACGTGAAAATAAAATTGCAGGGGGTATTATTCGTGATATGCGGGCACCCGAGGTACAGAAGGCGGAAGTTGTAACCCGTATATCCGACGTGATTGGAAAAAATCTGGAAATGGTTCAGCAGATAGGTTTTCTTCTGGGTGAGGGTGCATCGGATATCGAGCGTATGCTGAATTCAATTGTTGAATTTTACGAGAAAGAGCAGAAAGAAGAAAGCAGGGAAAAGAAGAAAAAAAACTGAAAACCCGAATCATATACTGGCACGGGGCTTCCACCTTATGATCGGAGGGAGATAAGGAGAGATGAGGAAACTGTATAATTTTATTTGAATGAGCGATAAGTTTTTTATAGAAGTTGATTGTGAGCAGAAGAATCATGAAGGAGAACGTATTTGCGGAGATGTGTTTGTAACCGGCAAGGTACAGGAAGAAAACCGTATCGTGGTAGTACTGTCCGATGGAATGGGACATGGAGTAAAAGCATCTGTACTGGCCACGCTTACTGCCACCATGGGTCTGAATTTTACAAAGGAACACAAACAGCCTGAAAAAACCGCGGAGATCATAATGAAAACACTTCCGGAATGTAGTGTTAGGAAGATCAGCTATTCCACATTTACGATTATAGATATTGAATACGACGGGAAAACGACAATACTGGAATATGATAATCCGGAATGTATTATTATCCGGGATAATAATCTTTTTCATCCGCAATGGAAAACATTAGCACTTGATAATGAACCCAATGCCGGAAAAAAAATAAAAATATGCATGTTCTACCCCCGAAAAGGGGATCGAATTGTTTTTTGTTCTGATGGCGTTACCCAATCCGGGATGGGAACACCCCGTTTCCCTTTTGGATGGGGAAATGATAATGTTGCCCGGTATGCCCTGGGAATATTGAAGAATGAGCCCCGTATTTCTGCACGTTCATTGGCTACCCGTATTGTTAATATGGCTTACCGGAATGACGGCTTTCATGCACAGGATGATACTTCCTGCGGAACAATATATTATCGTGATCCCAGGGAACTGTTAATTTGCACAGGCCCCCCTTATGAAAAGGAAAATGACAGTAAACTGGCTGAGATTGTAAAGGATTTTCATGGCAAAAAGATTATTATGGGAGCCACGACAGGAGAAATAATTTCGCGGGAGTTAGACCTGGAGACGAAAAATGAAATTGAATTTAAGGATGCTGATTTACCTCCTGTATCTTATATGGAAGGCATCGATCTTTTTACCGAGGGAATACTTACATTAAATAAGCTTGAAAATATACTGAAACGATATAACAGCAGTTTTACATTGGGGAAGGGACCTGCAGACGAGATTGTAAAACTGATAAGGGAGAGTGATGAGATACAATTTATTATAGGCACACGCATTAATATTGCCCACCAGGACCCCAACCTGCCTGTTGAACTGGAAATTCGCCGTACGGTGGTAAAAAGGATAGCAAAGATACTGGAAGATAAATTTTTAAAAAAGGTGAAGATTACGTATATATGATAAGCAGGAAGCCGGAAGGGGGGAGTCGAAAGTTGAAAGTCGAAAGTTGAAAGC
>CAZBJH010000071.1:0-17273 GCA_964492185.1 uncultured Bacteroidales bacterium
TGCTCACGCGCCTTGATCTCGAACATTCTGAACAAACACTGTGAGTTTATAGACAAACTCTAATTAGAGTTTGTCAATAAACTCATATACGGCATATGATAAATCATAAAATGAAAATATCTAACCTTAATAAAAATCAATGAAAAATAAATTTTGGGTCTCTGTATTGTTATTCTAATGTTTTTCAATATATTACATAATTATCATACATTCTTGTGAGCCTTTGGTCCGGCGAAGCCCTCATGCAGCTTAATGTATGCCGTCAATTATTTATTGATAACGGGAAATGACTGAATCTATTTTAAAAGCGTTAATGCGGTTATATGCAATTGTAACCGAGGTGTATACTCCCGGGAGGCATGTTATGGCCAGAAATGTCGTCAGATCATACTTGGTACAGTTAATGCCACCGGAACGTATCGATTCCTACTTAATGATATATGACTTCTACCTTGAAAGATTCAAAGAGTCCAGCGGCCGTCCTGGCAATAAGCAAATGTCCTCATTGAGTGTAAAGGCCATATTAATATGTGAGCAGGTTAATAATGTTCTTGAACAAAAACAGAAAATTCTGATTCTGCTTCAGTTATTGGAAATTTTTAGTATTAAAGAAAACACAACTAATGATGAGATAGACTTCATAAGGGCTATATCCATTGGATTGAAATTTGATAAAGATGTTTTTCAAAATTGCAAATGTTTTGTTACTGATACCTTCGATAAAATTTATGACAGGAAGAATATTCTGGTCATTGATAATAAGGAGCATGCTACGGATCACTCAGTTAAACATGTACAAAATAAATTCCTGAAAGCTAAGATCGCGTTTATGTATATACCACAGACAGGTACATATATGTTCAGAACTGTGAATGCTGATGATCAGTTGTATTTGAATAACCGGAAAATTGCAAAGCAGCGAACTTGTATTATGGATAAGGGCTCAACCATTCATAGTCCGCTTATCGGGACAATACATTACAGCGATATAGTCCAGTATTACCTTACAGAAGAGGTGAAGAATAATTTATCTTTAACGGTTGACAACCTTGAGTTCGGTTTCGGCCATAGTGAAAACGGAATTAAAAATATCAGCTTTACAGAGGATTCCGGCAAACTGTTGGGCATAATGGGAGGAAGTGGCGTTGGCAAATCAACATTATTACATTTGATAAACGGGAGTTTAAAACCGGATAAGGGCAGAATTCTGATTAACGGTTATGATATCAATGTTCATAAGGATATATTACAGGGAACAATTGGTTTTGTTCCTCAGGATGATTTACTTATTGAAGAACTTACCGTTTACCAGAATATATTTTTTAACGCGCGGCTTTGTTTCCGGGATTACTCTGCTGATAAACTGAAATATACGGTAATAAAAACCCTGGAAGATCTTGATCTGATAGATGTTAAAGATCTTAAAGTGGGAAATCCGTTAAATAAATTCATTAGCGGTGGACAACGCAAGCGATTGAATATTGCTCTTGAATTGATCAGGGAACCGAATATTCTTTTAGTCGATGAACCTACATCAGGATTATCTTCAACTGATTCGGAAACAGTGATTGATCTTTTGCGTGATCAAACCTACAAGGGTACACTGGTTCTTATAAATATTCATCAACCCTCATCTGATATTTTTAAGCAATTTGATAAACTTATAGTACTTGACAGAGGGGGAAGGACGGTTTATTATGGCAATCCCCTTGATGCATTGGTCTATTTCAAATCACAAAAACAATTAATTAATGCAGAGGAAAGTGAATGCCTGACATGTGGCAATGTTAATCCGGAGCAAATACTGGCTATAATTGAAGCTAAAAGAGTTAATGAATGGGGAGGATTAACAAAAGAGCGTGCCATATCACCCCAGGAATGGTACAACAATTATAAAAAGTATATTGAAAAGAGTGTTAAAGTACCTTCCGAAAAAATTGATATACCCGCGAATTATTTTCATGTACCGGGTATATTGACACAGTTTAAAATTTTTTTTCAGCGCAATTTATTGAGTAAACTGACTGATCATCAGTATTTATTGATTAATCTTATAGAGGCTCCCGTTCTTGCTTTGATTCTGTCTTTTTTTACCAGATACAAGGCCGGTACAATGGAAGACCCCGGTGTTTATGTGTTTGGCGGCAATGTGAATTTCCCCGTTTATCTTTTTATGAGTGTTGTTGTAGCCTTATTTATTGGGATGATGGTTAGTGCCGAAGACATCTTTAAAGATCGCCATATTTTAAAACGGGAATCTCTGCTTGATTTAAGCCGTTCTAGCTACGTGAACGCGAAAGTGTTATTTCTTATCCTGCTCTCTGCTGTACAGATCTTTACTTATGTACTTGTTGGCAACCTGGTAATGGGTATTAAAGGAATGCTCTTCCAATACTGGTTGGTTCTTTTTTCTGTTTCTGTATTTGCCAATATCCTGGGCCTGATAATATCCGATTCTATGAAGTCGGTTGTGTCAATTTATATACTTATTCCTCTTTTATTGGTTCCGCAGATATTACTTGGTGGTGCTATGGTCAGATTCGATAAGTTAAATAACAACATTTCTTCGGATAAAGTGGTGCCTTTTATTGGAGATATAATGGCTTCCAGATGGGCCTATGAGGCATTAACTGTATACCATTTTAAAAATAACCAATACAGGCGTGATGTTTTTGCCGCGGATGCAGAAGAAAGCAAGGCGGCTTTTTACGTGAATTATGCCCTGCCGGAGATTATCCTCAGGACAAATGATCTTGAAAAATCCCTGGTATATCCCAATGGTAAGGAAGAAACTATGGATGATATTATGTTGATAAAAAATGAATTACAAAAGATTGCCCGTAAAGAGAACATTCAACCGGCCGATGTAGTTAAGGATTTATCAATAGATAATTTGTCGGAATCCTCGATAAACGCGATCCGGAATTATAATATTTCTCTTAGAAAGTATTTTATAACAAGGTTGAACAGGGCAACAGAAGAAAAAGACAGGATTCTTCAAGTCTTAACTGAAAAATATGGTGGAATGGAGAATCTTAACAGAATGAAAGAACAATACGATAATAGAAACCTTTATGATCAGGTAACAAACAGAAAGGAACCGGAAAAATTAATGATAAAGAACAATGAGTTGATAAGGAAAGCTGAGCCTGTTTATTTTATATCTGATAATACCTGGGGGAGGGCCCACTTCTATGCACCGGCCAAAAGGGTGGGTACATATCTGATAAGTACGTGTTGGTTCAATCTGATGGCATTATGGTTCATGAATTTGGTTTTGTATGCAATATTACAATCAAGGTTGGTCAAAAAGCTTATTGAACTTCCTGACAGGATCTCTCTATGGTTCAGACCGGGCAAAGAGCCGGAGTAACAGAAAAGGATAAAATCATATATTTATTTATGTTAATGAATATAATATTTAGTATCTTAAAAAATAAAAAAAACATGTTATGAAAGCGAAATTCCTGGCCTTAATTATACTTGTTGGTTTTGTTGTTATCAGTTGTAAACGTGATAGTTCAAGGAAAAATGACAATGATACCAAAGACATCACACTTGGAATCGAGGATATTGAAAGAGATATTCAGAAAGTCTATATTCGTTTTCCTTCACCCGAAGAGATGTTTACTTTTATTGACAGTACAGGTTTACAATATGATAACAGCCTCTTATTGCCGGTTTCGGTTTACGATAAATACCTGGATTCAAAGTCCCGGGCACTGAATCTTGGAACTTATATTGCTGATTTAGCTTATATTACACTATTTCAGCAATACAAAGAAACTATGGATTATTTCCAGGTTGTATATAATATGACAGAGAATCTGAGAATTTCACCGGCATTAAATGAATCATTGATGAACCGGATTGAAAAAAATGTCAGAAATATTGACTCATTGAAGGTTCTCTCCGGCATTGCTTTTGATGATATTTCGGATTATCTGATAAGAAATGATCAGGAAAAAACTTTTGTTCTGATTTCTATTGGGGGATTTGTTGAATCTCTTTATATTGCAATGAATATTATTGATGAATACCAGGTTGGAAATGAAACTATTCAACGTGTTGCCGATCAAAAGCTTGTATTTGACAACCTGATAAAATACGCGGATGCTTTCAAGGGTGACAGTGATATACAACAAGTGATCGGAATCCTGAAGCCTGTACAGGATGTATTTGATCAATTACACCTGGAGGAAAATGATACCAGGACAGGGAGGGATGATAAAGGACAACTGGTATTTTCAGGCGGAAACAGATATATTTTTTCTGACAGCGAATTTGAGGAATTAAATCAGGCAGTAACAGAAGCCAGAAAAAAAATAACTTCAACGAACTGAGAAAAATTTGTACAGTAAAATTATTATCTGTAATTAGAGTTTGTCTATAAAGTAGGTAAATTGTTTAACTGGTAAAAAAATTATATCGGATGAGATATCCTTTATTAATAGCATTTATTATTTCATTAAATAGTTTTTTGAAGGCACAGGATTGTACGGGTTATCATAAGTATCATTGCCCGTATGGCGATTATTCCTTTTACACTAGTCAGCAGTCGACAAGTGCCTTATTCAGGCGTGGGCAAACATCAGAATTTAATATGGTTATTTACGGTGATGAAGATTATTATATTGCTGTTTGTGGTCATCGCAAACTGGGCGATCTCCATTTCAGATTGCTTGAAGATAATAAAGAAAGAAATGTTTTATACGATAATGCACAGGATGATTTTAGTGAATCTATAGTTTTCACCAATGAAGTTACAAGAAATATTATTGTGGAGGTTACCGTACCGGAATCCGGTTCCGGGAAAGATAAGGATCTGAGGTGTGTGGGTATCGTTGTTCAGTTCCGCGAAACAGGAGAAACCGAACCGAAATTCTGAAAGATTCCATTTCCGGACAAGCGTGCGTAACGCAGATATCGGACATTATGGACAGACACTATCTATAATTTGTCCATAAACTCGTAGTGTTTGTTCAGAATGTTCGAGATCAAGGCGTGCAAGAATTTTAAACCGCAGTATACCAAGGTATTCGAGGATTTAAAATTTTGGCAACAACGCAGATATCGGACATTATGGACAGACACTATCTATAGTCCCAATACTTCTAATCCCTGCTTAAAAACAATATCAACCGGGATGTTCTCTGAATTGATCCTGTTTAATGCCTGGCGCAGGTCATCATCGATCTTTCCGTAAGTTTTCATAAGGCTGTCAGACTGTTCATAATCACCTTCACCTTGTGTAACCAGTATAATTTCACATAGTTCGTTCATTGCTTCCTGCATTTTGTCAAAGTTTACACTGAAGGTGGTATCTGAATTTACGGTAAAGGCTCCTTTTTCTTTGAAGTAGTTAAACCTTACAAGGTTAGCCTGGCCGTGAGCACTTGATGCGCCGAAGCGGATTGATCTGAATATACCTGCTAGGAAGGTGGTGTAATTGTCCATCAGGTCAGCATCGATCTCACCCATTTCCCGGAGTTTTGTAACAAGGTACAAACCAAGTATATCGGCTTTTCCTTCTTCTATTGCTGAGGCATGATCCTGCAGTGCTTCACGCACCGTTCCGGTTCCGGTAACTGTATTTTTAATGCCCATACCATGTGCTACTTCATGAAACATTGTATTTGTAAAAAAAGCGTTAAAAGTAATATGTTTGCGCTGATCCTCATGGATCAATTCGTCAGCAATGGGAATAAGTATTTTTTCAAATTTGGCCTGCATTGAATTTTTTAGCTGTAATTTTCTGCTTCCTATACTCAAATGTACTTTCGGGTCATTGGGCAGGTTAATAGCTATGGTTTTGCTTCCTGCATTACAATCCCCCGCATAGTAAATTGCCTCATATACCCCGAGGTCTGAATCACTGCCCGGTGTTTCGGTTTTGTATTTTTCGTCCACCGGTAATCCTTTTTGCAGCCCGGGAAGTAAGGCAGAATACCTGTCCAGCCGTTTACTCCAGTCCGTGTCTTTGATCAATATATATGCTTCATGGGCAGCTTTATAACCAAACAGACGGTCCTCATATGTTTCAATAGGACCGACAACAAAATCAATTTTGTTGTTTCGCATGTCCATCCAGGCCATATCGCTTTCAAAGTATTCATCGGTCAGCAAGGCCTCAGCCCTGAGTTCAAGATATTTTTTAAAACCTTCATCTTCAGCCAGAACGGCTGCCTGTTTAATTAAACCCGCTGCTTCTTTGATCTTATTTTCAAAAGCAATATGATAAGGTATAGTTGTAAGCCGGCCTTTTTCATCCCTCCGGATCAGGGTATACAGATCTGATTTATTTTCATTGCCATATTCGTTAAATTCTTCTTTTGTCATATCTTCGGGATAGAAATTGGCACCCAGTGGTTTTTTACCGGCACCCTCAATAAAAGGTTCATTATTGTTTAAACGTTCCCATGGACCATAATTTATCCGGACATATTTTTTTGCCCATTCGTTTTCCAGGGTATCCAGTAACCGGTTTTTGTCACCATAAGCTTCAATCCAGAACAGCTCATCCATTATGTTTGCTGCTTCTATCATCAGCGGGATCATTTTTTTCTGGTTTTCGGTCAATGATGAAAGGTCGGCTTGTAATTTAAAAGGTACAAAATCATTTACTTTTTTCTGAAGAACTGATTTTTCAGTCTTTTTTTCAGGTTCGCCTTTACATCCGGAAATGAGAAGCACAAATACCGGGATTGCCATGATCAGTATTTTTTTCATAATTATTTATTAAGTGTCTGTCCATAAAGTCTCATTTGCCGCGTTACGCCTGCCCGAAAATTGCTCATTTACTACAAGTAAACTCCGCGTTTCCGTACAGTGCAAGCCTTGCAAATGGAACCTTCTGAACAGACACATGTTCGGTTAAATATTTTACCCACTTTATAGACAAACTTTATTTATTGTATGATTAAAAACAAGTTTTACTTGCAAGAGTTCATTTTATCGTTTTTTTTAGAGCTATCATTTTAATGGCTGTAATCGCCGCTTCATCGCCTTTATTGCCGTGTCTGCCTCCGGACCGGTCTTTTGCCTGCTTAAAGTCGTTTGTGGTTAAGACACCGAAAATAACCGGAAGGTTACAAGTCAGGTTCAGTTGGGTGATACCCCGCGTAACACTCTGACAGATGTAGTCAAAATGTTTGGTTTCACCTTGTATCACGCATCCAAGGCAAATAACGGCATCATACTTTCCGGTGTTGGCAGCCAGGCTTGCTCCGAGTGTTAATTCAAAGCTGCCGGGCACATAATATACCTGTATGTTGGTTTCTTTTGCCCCGTTCTTTAACAGCGTGTTTTGTGCTCCGTCCCGTAAAGCATAAGTGATTTCGGAATTCCACACGGAAACGATCAGGGCAAATCTCATTTTCCCTGCATCGGGGACATCTTCAGGATTATATGCAGAAAGGTTTTTAAGCTGTGTCGCCATGAAATATATCCGGTTAAAAAGAAGTTATTTATATTGAATGCGGCTGTACAGAGCCAGTCCCGGCTATATTTTCATTTTCATAGCCGCGATATATTTTTCAATATCACGGGCAATATCAGATCGCGGATAGTCATTGTTGATCTTTTCATAAAGGTCAAGGGCTTTTTTATATTCTCCAAGATGTTCATAAACCAGGGCGGCTTTTTTTAAATAAAGCGGTGCCGTGAAATCATTTTCGTCCTGATCCGCTGCTTTAATAAAAAAAGTTACTGCTTTCCCATGATTACCCAGCTCAACATGTGCATCACCAATAGCACCGTAACCTATTGATGATACCAGTTTGTCATTGGCATCAAATTTCTTCAGATAATCAATCGCTTCTTCGTATTCACCCATGTGTAAATAAGAAATACCCGCGTAATAACTGGCAAGGTTCCCTGTTTTGGTCATTTTGTAATCATCGATAATATCAATAAAGCCAAGATTACTGCCATCGCCATTCAGGGCCAGGTCGAACGAATCAATTGAAAAATAATACTCCGCCATGTACATTTGTGATAGAGCTTCTTCCTGCAAGGGTTGAAGATAAAGCTTTCTGTATCCTATGTAACCGCCAACAACAACAACAATTGCAAGCAAAATGATCGTCAGGCTTTTTTGATTTTCTTCAATATATCTTTCGGTTTTGCTCAATGCGTTCTCTACATTCTCGATGCTAGCCTCTGAGGCGGCGTGCTTCTTCTTACTCATATTCAACAATTTTTAACGTTGATTTAAATCAAAACGCAAATGTAGTTTTTTTCATAAATATTCCGAAATAAACAGGCACAATTTTTTAGTACATTGGGTTCGGCAAAATCCATTATTTTCAACTAAATTTGACATTAAGGATATAAACAATTATGTTTTTAAAGGATCTGTCACTGGTTAATTTTAAAAATTACGAACAGGCCGGGGTAAGCTTTTCTCCCGGTATAAATTGTATTGTGGGGCTTAACGGGTCGGGCAAGACTAATATCCTTGATGCGATACATTACCTTTGTTTATGTAAAAGTTATTTTAATCCGGTAGACAGCCAGAACATAAGGCATATGGATGATTGTATGATCGTGCAGGGTAATTTTGAACGTAATGGAGAAAATGAGCAGATCTATTGCGGGGTTAAGCGTAATAAAAAGAAAAGTTTTAAAAGAAATAAGAAGGAATATTCAAGATTGTCCGATCATATCGGTTTATTGTCCCTTGTAATGATTTCCCCGCTTGATTCGGGACTTATTCTTGATGGTAGTGAGGAAAGGAGAAAATTTATGAACAGTGTGATTTCACAGTCTGATCATGCATATCTGGAGGAGGCTATCCGGTATAATCATTTTCTGGCACAGAGAAACAAATTGTTAAAACAGCAGGATAAGGGAGGGATTGATCAGTCAACACTTGATGTTTATAACGAACAACTAGTTGCATCAGGTAATATCATCTATGAAAAACGCAGAGCTTTCACGGAAGAATTTATTCCCATCTTCCAGCATTTTTATGATCATATTTCATCAGGTCAGGAAAAAGTTAAGCTGATCTATCAGTCTCAGCTTCATAATCAGGATTTTGCATCATTGCTGGCCGGTGCTGACCGTAAAGACAGGATACTTCAGTATTCTACTGTTGGTGTACATAAGGATGATCTTGAACTAAGACTGAAAGATCATAATATTAAAAAGACAGGCTCCCAGGGTCAGCAAAAGACGTACCTTGTTGCATTAAAACTTGCGAAGTATGAGTTCCTGAGAAAAATAAACGGATTTACGCCTTTGTTGTTACTCGATGATATTTTTGATAAATTTGACAGGCAAAGGGTAGGTCAGATCATTTCCCTGGTTTCCGGTGAAAATTTTGGTCAGGTGTTTATAACACACACTGATCTGAAAAGGATGCAGCAAGTGATCTCTGATCAGCAGATAAATTATAAATTATTTGAAGTGGAGCTGGGAACAATTCAACCCATATAATCATATGCGCAAAAGTAATACAATAAAGTTAAGTGAAGCCCTCAGAGAATATGTCAGGGTGTTGAAGATCGCGGGTAAATTGAAAGAAACAGATATTGTAAGCCATTGGGAGGAGATAATGGGAAGGGCGGTTGCCCGGCGTACAAATAAAATATATATTAAAAATAAAACTTTGTTTGTCTTTGTATCTTCATCTGTTGTTCGAAACGAACTGCTTATGATGCGTGGAGCCATAACGGACAAAATAAACGAGCGTGCCGGAGAGCAGCTTGTTGAGAAAATCGTCCTGAGATAAACAGGGCCTGCTGAAAAACACAAACTAAACACTGGCGCAAGGCTCCGGCCTTGTGCCAATGATTTATCCAGGCTTATTTTTTTCTACTCAACTTCTTCAAACAGCCCTTCTGATTAATGCTTTTTAATCAAACTTTGAGAAACGTTCGCTTTTTGCAAAGAAAAAATCACATTCTGCTTCAGCATTTTCCTCACTGTCGGATCCATGAACAGCATTACGCTCAACTGATTCGGCAAACATTTTCCGAATTGTACCTTCTTCAGCTTTAGCGGGATCAGTGGCGCCTATGAGTTTACGATAATGTTTAACAGCATTTTCTTTTTCAAGTATGGCCACGACTACAGGCCCTGAGGTCATAAACCGGATCAAACTTTCATAAAATGGTTTATCCTTATGCATTGCATAAAAGCTTTTTGCCTGTTTATCCGATAATTTAATATATTTCAATGCTGAAATATGGAAACCGGCATTGTTGATCATCGCGAGAATAGGACCTATATATTCGCGCGCAACTGTACCCGGCTTAATGATGGTAAGTGTTTTTGTTCCTGCCATAAGTATAGATGGTTAAAAACAACGAAAATAAAAAATATTTAATAATATGCATATTCGCGTAAACATATTATTATACTGTTTGTCATTAGAAAGTATTTTATGTTGATGAGTTTGTGATAATTTCTATATTTGAAAAAGAATAAAATGAAATCAAATAATAACCTATATGAAAATGTTCAGGCCATAGCCGAAAAACTTTCGGGCGGGATAAAAAAAATCGCCCTGGTTACCCACCGGAATCCTGACGGGGATGCAATGGGGGCATCACTTGGACTCTTTAACCTGCTTACCGGAATGGGGCACCAGGTAACAATGATCACACCCAACCTGTACCCGGCATTCCTGCAATGGCTTCCGGGTAATGACCGGGTGATTGTTTTTGAGAGAAAAAGAAAAGTTGTTATTGCCCGGATCAGGGAAGCGGATATTATCATTTCACTTGATTTTAATGATATCAGCAGAGTGAAAGAATTTGAGAAAGCAATATCTGACAGTAATGCATTCAGGGTTTTGATCGATCACCATCCCGATCCCAGTTTATTCTCCGATATTACTGTTTCTGACACCTCAGTGAGTTCAACAGCCGAACTGGTATATGAGGTGATCATTGCTCTTGGTTATGGTTCCCGTATTAATGAATCTGTTGCTATGTGCCTTTTTGTAGGAATAATGACTGACACGGGTTGTTTTAGCTACAATTCGGGTAATCCGAGAACATATGAAATTGTAAGTAATTTGCTGAAATATAATTTCGATAAAGATGAAGTATATGCCAGAATATATGATAATTTTTCAGCTGACCGGATGCGGCTTTTGGGATACAGTCTGAATGAAAAAATGGAGGTGTTTGAACAATACAGGACAGCATTTATTAGTTTATCCCGTGATGACCTGAACAAGTACAATTTTGAATCAGGAGATACGGAAGGATTTGTGAATTATCCTCTTTCTGTAAAGAATATCAGGTTTTCTGCTCTCTTTATCGAGAAAAAAGATATTGTCAAGATTTCCTTTCGCTCAAAGGGAAGTTTTGCTGCAAATATTTTTGCTAAACGTTTTTTTAACGGGGGGGGGCATTTAAACGCGGCAGGAGGTGAATCAAAAGCTTCGCTGGCAGAAACAACTGACAGATTCGTCAGATTATTAAAAGAATATGAAAAAGAGCTTGGTAGTTATGATTAGAATGATTGTTAAACCATATCGTATTGCTTTGTTGTTTATTTTCATTATGCTGATTTCATGCAGAAATGATGAGGCAGGTAAAACTGCAGTTCGTGATGGTGATGAAACCGAAAAAGCTCTGGTTGGAGCAAACAGGATATTGGTAAAAAAGGATGCTGAAAAAATAGCAGGGTATATAAAACGGCGGGGATGGGATATGCAGGAAACCGGGACAGGATTATGGTATATGTATACCGTCCGGGGCCGGGGTGATGAGGTGCAAAAAGGGGATTTGGTCACTATTAATTATACGGTATCTTTGCTTGACGGAACACTTTGTTACAGTTCAGAAGACAAAGGTCCCCGGCAATTTAAGGTCGGCAGGGGAGGAGTTGAATCAGGCCTTGAAGAGGGGATACTGCTTTTAAGGGAAGGTGACAAAGCCAGATTCATTTTGCCTCCGCATCTGGCATACGGATTGGTTGGGGATGATGACAAGATCCCGGCACGTTCAATTATTTTATATGAGGTTGAACTTATTGAAGTTGACAAATAGAGTTGCTTATAACATGCAAACAAACAAACATTTACTAATAATTTGCATTATTGTTTTATGCACATCATGTATAAGGAAGAATCCCTATCCAGGTTATACGCATGTGAAACATGGTATTTACTATAAATTGCATAAAATAGGTGAGGAAACGAAAACTGCCCGGCCCGGAGATTATATTACAGCTGATATTACATACAAGACAATGTCCGATTCGATATTTTTTAACGGCAGGCGAAAACTCCGGATTACAACACCTTCGTTTAAAGGTGCTGTTGATGAATGCTTTCTTATGCTGGCCGAGGATGAGTGTGCAAGCTTTATTATTTCTGCCGATGATTTTTTTAAAAAAACGCTGCAATCATCACTTCCTTCTTTCTTTACCCCGGGCAGTAAAATGAAAGTGAAAATTGATGTTATTGATATTCAGCCGGAAGAGGAATATAACAAAGAAAAAAAAGCCTTTCTTGACTGGATAGATGATTTTGGTGATTATGAAAAAACTATAATGGCTCAGTATTTGGCAGAAGAGAAATTAGATATGGAACCGTTGGTATCAGGTATTTATCGCCTGATCCTTAAGGAAGGTAAGGGTAAAAGGGTTGAGCCGGGAGATACCGTAACAGTGAATTATGAAGGCCGTTTTTTAAATGGCAAATATTTTGATTCTACGGTTAAGCGTAATATGCCATTCAGGTTTGTTTACGGAACGGAATGGCAGGTGGTAAAAGGACTTGAAGAAGCAATTGGAGTGATGCATGAAGGAGAAAGGTCGTTGTTTATCTTTCCCTCCGAACAGGCTTTTGGAAGGAGGGGGTCATCAACAGGTATCATACCACCTTATACATCTTTACTTTTTGAAGTAGAACTGGTACAGGTAAACTAATACCCGAAAAGCAACCATTTTTATTTTAATACATCTATAAATAGTGTCCGTCTATAAAGTTGGCAAAATGCTTAAACAGTTATGTGTTTGTTCAGAAAGTTCCATTTGCAAGGCTTGTGCAGTCCGGAAACGCGGAGTTTACTAGTCGCAAATGAGCAATTTTCGGACAAGCGTAACGCGGATATCGGACATTATGGACAGACACTGCGACTTTATTGATAAACTCTAGATAAATTGTAAACAAACAGATTTTAATTATGATAGATTTGCACAGGATTAAAGGAAAAGGTCTTCTGTTATTATTCTTAATGGCTGTTGTTTCAACATCATGTTTAAAGAATGAAATGGAAGAGAAAGAAGCTGAAGAACTCAGACAATTGGAGGAATATGTTGAAAAAAACGGTATTCCTGAAGAAGCAAAAACCGAGTCGGGCATGTATTACGTTGAAATTGAACCAGGAACAGGACGGAATGTTACAGAAGGTGATTATGTAGTGGTGGAATATTCAGGAAGGTTTCTTGACGGTGAATATATTGAGACAACTGATAGTGCAACAGCACAGGATGAAGGAATATACAATGAGGAATATATTTACGGAAAAACAAAGTTTTTGTGGGAATATAGTATTCCCGGTTTTACCGAAGGTATTTCTTATATGAAGGAAGGAGGTAAATCAAGGTTCATTATGCCATCCAACCTGGCATTTGGAAACTATCGTTCAGTTATATATGATGTTGAGCTGATCAAAGCTATCGCTGACCCGGCAGAAGAAGAAAGAATGAATATGAATGATTATCTTGTTTCTGTTGGTGTTGATCCGGCAGATTCAACAGAGTCGGGATTATATTATATCGTTCTGGAAGAAAATATTTCACAGACCGATACGGTGGAAGCGCTGGATTCTCTTTATATTAAATATACAGGGTCTTTTCTTGACGGACGTGTTTTTGATGAGAATATGTATGGAATTGTATACAAATCCTATGACAATAGTTTTATTGAAGGATTTGAAGAAGCCCTGGGTTATATGCGTGAAGGCACGGTTGCAAGGGCAGTTATACCTTATTATCTTGCATATGGTGAGCAGGGATACAGGCATTCCAGATATCAGGTTATTCTGATACCGCCATATACTTCCCTGGTTTTTGATATTGAACTGTTACGGCATGTGAAGAACTGAGGAGTCGGGTTTTGGATTTTCCCTCACTATGCATGCAAAATGAAAATGGCCGGACGCTTATGCAGATCCGGTTTCTTTTTACGCCATTCTTCAATTGAACAGGTATAAATATATTCATTAGCCAGTGTCAGGTCTGCTGCAATACATAATTGAGTTAAGGGCGCGCATGTTTTCATTATATCATTCAACAGCTGATTATTTCTGTATGGAGTTTCAATAAACAGCTGGGACTGGTTTTCCTTTTTCGACAGTTTTTCCACGTGTTTTATCTTATTACACCGGGCGGTACTTTTAACCGGAAGATACCCGTGAAAGGAAAAATTCTGACCGTTCAGTCCTGAGGCCATCATTGCCAGAAGTATGGAAGAAGGTCCAACCAAAGGAATAACGCGTATCCTGTGTTCATGGGCTAGGCTTATAAGGGCGGCTCCCGGATCGGCAACCCCCGGTACTCCGGCCTCTGACATTAATCCGGTATTGTTTTGTTTCATAATTGTAAGATAAGACGATAGCTCAACTTCGGAAGTATGATTGTTAAGTTCATAAAACTTCAGGTTGGAGATGGGAGTGCCAATGCCCATACGTTTTAAGAAACGCCTTGCTGTTCGTATATTTTCAACAACATATTGGTCTATAGTATTGATACGCTCAAACACCTCACCTGAAAGTACATAGCGGGGATCGGAGTCTCCTAATGGAGCTGGTATTAAATAAAGATTTCCCGGCATTGTTCTATTATTTTAGTCTTCCCGGCCGTTCCTTAATTGTTTCTGTAAAAAGCCGGTATATTCTTTTATATTCATCAGCCCATGATGAAGATTCGATAAAGGTATGATCTTCCAGGGGGAAAACAGCAAGTTCCCAGTTATCTTTACCCAGTTCAATAAGGCGTTGTGATAATCTTACTACATCCTGAAAATGAACATTTTTATCGATCATACCGTGTAGCATTAGCAGATTGCCCTTAAGACCTTCGGCATGGTATACAGGACTGCTCCGGTAATAGGCTATACTGTCGGTTGATGGTGTATTTAGAATATTGGAGGTGTAAGGATGGTTATAATGTGCCCAGTCGGCTACCGATCGCAAAGCAGCACCCGACCTGAAAACATCCGGTTGGGTGAACATAGCCATCAGGGTGATGAATCCACCGTATGACCCTCCGTATATACCGATCCGGTCAGGATCAATATCATGTTCATTCACAAGGTATTCAGCTCCGTTAACCTGATCCATCAGGTCCCGTCCGCCCATATGCCGGTAAATGGCTGTCCGCCAGTCACGGCCATATCCTTCGCTACCCCTGTAGTCAATATCGAGCACGGTATATCCATTATCGGCAAGAAAATTATGGAACATGTATTCCCGGTAATATTCGCTCCACCAGTTATGTACGTTTTGAAGGTATCCTGCACCATGGACAAACACTATGGCTGCTCCGTTCCTGTTTTTTCCCGGGAGATAGATCCTTGCCGGGACATCCTTTCCGTCGGATGCTTTAAAGCGGATTATGTCAGGTACTCTCCAATCGTATTTTTCGAATTGGGGTGAAGTGGAGTGTGTGATCTGCTTAATGGTGCTTCCTTCATGGTTAGCCATAATATAAAGCTCCCATGGTTTATTGCTGTATGAATATCTGATGGCCAGATGTTTTTCATCAGGTGAAATTGTGACTTCATGATTTCCCGGTAAGGATGTTATCTTTTTAAGCTTTTTGTTATTAAGATTGAGATGATAAAAATGGCGTTCATGCGGTGATTCGGGGTTGGCAGTAATAAAAAGGGACTTTTTATCCCGCGAAATTTGTGCTTCATAGATCTCAAAATCACCTGCAGTCAATGCCTCTTTTTTACGGTTTGAAAGGGATAGGGCATATAAATGTGAAAATCCGGTTTCTTCAGACTGGAACCAGATGGCATTGTTATCTATCCATCCCATATTGCCCTTCTCAGAGCTCCATTCAGGTATTCCCGGTCCGCCAATCCATGCACTGTCATGCTGCCTGTCAAGAATATCCACATTGCCACTTTCCGCGTCAAGCAGCATTATCCAGCGGTCTTTATTATCTGAAGCCCTGGCTTCGATAAGTGCTTTGCCATCATTCGAAAATACAGGGCCATGGACAATGATATCCCGGGGTTCATTATATTTACCTGAATAATCGCCGTTTCCCTTATGATAGTACTTCAGGTATTTTGGTTTATCGTATATACCGTTTATACCTGTTTTTTTCATCAGACAGATAGAATCTTTTTCAATATTGTAGATCATAAATTCGCACCGGGTATCTGCCTGCCCCACTTTGGCCCGTGCCTTGAAGTCTTCGGTATATCCCGAATAGGTTACAAAGTCAGGCACACTGGTAGTTTGATCATCACCTGGAGTTATAAGCAGGAAAGTGGCATAGCGGAGGTCCGGACTTATTTTCAGGTTTGATATGCCGCGCCCTTCAAGATAAAAAGTTGCAGGTCGTTGTGGCAGTGTTGCAGCTTGTTTTTCTTTAGTAATATCAGCTCTTTTTTTTCTTTCTGCCAAAACCTTAAAATATCTTAACTGATCCCGTTCCAGAAAGGCCTGGCCGGCAGATCTGCCTTCTTCTTCCGGAGGTTTACCCTCTTTAAAGTTTGTAAGTTGCAAGGTAGTTCCCATGGATATATGCCATGCAAAAAGGTTTTTATTTTTTTCGTATACAACATATTCATCATTACCGGCAAATACCGGATTAGTTTCTTCATCAAGGGTTTGGGTGATTTCTATGAGTGAATTGTCAGCAATGGTTTTTAAAAAAATATCCCCGTTCCTGCCAAAAACTATCTTTGTCCTGTCAATGTTAAAATCACCCCCTTCAGCTATTTTAACCTGTTCATCAGGATGCACGGCTACGGGTTCAGGATCTTTTATCCCCTTCCTGTAAGTTTTCCTTACTGTCTTGAATTCAGGATTCCAGCTAAAATATATGTTTTTGCTATCGGAAGACCAGCGGATATTCTCAGGACTGTACCCGGTAAAATCCTCACCTTTCATGATTTCTTCTATTGTAAGGGGTGATTGGTTTGGATATGACTGGCTAATGCCGGAAGAATATAAAATCCCCCAGATCATAATCATGAAAACCGATCTTCTCATCTTTTCTTTTGTTTACTGTTATGATTCCACGGTTTAAACTTAATGTTTTTTTTTAAAACACAACCACTGTTCACT
>CAZBJH010000072.1:0-17228 GCA_964492185.1 uncultured Bacteroidales bacterium
ACACATGTATGGATAAACATTTTAACTACTTTATAGACGGACTCTATAAAAAATACCTGTATACTTGCAAAACTGTAAACTTACCTGTTTTGACCACGTACAGCTTCTACATCCGCCGGATTAACATTTAATTTCCTGTTATTTAATTCTTTGCCGATATAATTCAGTACTGCTGCCACCTGGTTATTTGTAAGATAGGTATTTGCAGGCATTACATTATCGTATATTTCACCGTCCACATCAACTTCACCCGACAAGCCATAAAGTGTAACTTCAATAAGAAAATCAATATTTTCTTCCTGCCAGTTTGATGATATTACCGGTGGATATAAACCCGGCACTCCTGAGCCGTCCGACTGATGGCATGCCATACAATAACGTATGTATATATCCTTTCCGTGATCATTGTTACTTTTCATTATTGCTGATAACGGATCACCTCCGGTGAAAGATACAAAAATATACCCCGGTAACACTATCAGGATAATCAACTTTAAAAAACCTTTCCCAAAAAAAAACTTTTTCATTGATTGTAAGATATCTTCCATATTCTGCCTTCCCGTGAATCTGCCACGAACAATGACCCATCAGGTCCCACGGCCAGTCCCGTGGGCCGGAATCTTGCATCACGCGGGCTCATTATATTTTCGGTGTCTGCAAAACCGTCTGCAAAAACTTCCCAATCACCCGATGGTAAACCATCCTCAAAAGGAACAAAAGCAATCAAATAGCCTTTTTGTTCCGCGGGGGCCCTGTTCCACGAGCCATGAAATGCTATAAAAGCACCGTTATGGTATCTTTCCGGAAACCTGTTACCGGTATAAAATATCAGATCATTGGGTGCATAATGGGCAGGAAAATACATTATCGCATCCTTTTTATCCCTGCACCGTCCTGTTATTTCACCATCTCCGCCATATTCAGGAGAAAGTATTTTCATTTCTCTGGTGTCATCATGATAACAATAGGGCCAGCCAAAATCATCCCCTTCTTCGACCATGAAAAAGGGTTCGGCAGGCAGGTTTATCCCATCCTCCCGTGAAAAATGTTCAGGGAAAAACTGATGTAACTGGTCACGTTCATGCATTACCACATACAATTTGTTTATTTTTTTATTCCATTCCATGGCAACACAGTTACGCAGACCTGTTGCATAACGGCTTCCGTCAGATATCTGATCCTGCATAGGAATATCATCCTTAAACTTCCATATCCCACCCGCGTATTCAAGAATCGGACAAGGGTCCATACCAGGGGATCCGGGTGTCCGCATTTGTTCCTGACATGCATTTGAGGGTGCACCAACATTGACATACATCATCCCTTCATCATCAAAAGCTATGGGTTTCGCGGCATGTTGCCGGTCTTTCGGAAATCCCAGGGCAACCAGCTCAGCTTCTTCTTCAGGAAGGAGCTTATCTTCTTTCATCATGTATCTCACTATCGCCGTATCGGTCCCGTAATAGAGATATCCATTATGAATATGTATGCCCGTTCCGTTATATTCCGCGAAATATGCCATTGAATCCGCAATGCCGTCATTGTCATGATCCCTTAGAGCCACGGCTCCTTTCCCATTTTGGGGCCGGCTTAATGCCATATATACATCACCATTGGAATTCACATAAATATGCCTTCCCGGCCCGGGCGATTCAGCAAAAACCGTGGCAGAGAAACCTTCCGGCAAAGTAAGTCCCGCAGACTGGATATAATTAAGGTCTGAAGACCCTGAGCTTTTTTCCACCGGTGTAGTGCAGGAAATGTTTCCTGCAAGAAAAAATAACATCGAAACACTTATCACTTTTAATTGGACAAATTCATTCATAGCGTTAAAATTTATAATTAGTGTCTGTCCATAATGTCCCTTTTGCCGCGTTACGCTTGTCTGAAAATTGCTCATTCACGACAAGTAAAATCCGCGTTTTCGGACCGCGCGAGCCTTGCAAATGGAACCTTCTGAACAGACACATGGTCGGTTAAGCATTTTGCCAACTTTATAGACGTACACTAATTATTACCCGTTCAATTTTTGAATGCTGTTACAAAATTATTTAACAAATAATTCCGTAATTGGTTTATAGTACATTTCATCTTCCGGATAATTCAAAAGGTCTGTTGCCCCAAACCTCAGGCATGAATAATACAGGCTGAAAAGAATTTTGCACTTCCGCTAATCCATATACTATATGAAAAAATGTTTTTTTTAAATATAATGTTGGATAATACAATTTTTATAAAGAAAAAATTATTTTTGGAGGAGGTTTATGAACTTTTTTTTTACATAATTATAAAACGAAATTATAATATTAACCGTTTAAGGTTATAGCCTGCATTATTGGCTTTGCCGAGCCAAAGATTCGCAAAAATAAACGAAAATTTTTTGATATGCTCAAAGTCAATAGAATAACAGACAGCATCAATAAATATAATGTTCATTAATTTTTACAATAAATAATGTAGTATTGATGTAAGGTATTGTTTTATATATCGAATTAACATTTTAATTATTCATGGAGGGGAAAAGGAGGATCATAAAAAAGTTCGAGCAGTTATCGGCTGATATGGCAGAACAACTGAAAAGCAGTTTTCCGGAAGGCTTTGAAGATAATCTGATTACTTTTGCCAATCCGAAAGGTGAAATTGAAGTTGCCCTTCCTTTTGAAACTGAGGACACCTACTATTTGATCAAAATGCCTAAGGTCAGCCGCGCGGCTGAGGACGAGGAAGACGAAACGGATAACAACCCGCTAGGAGAATTTGATAATTTTGAGAACCTCCATATTGATGAAAACGTTGCTGACGATGATGATGATTAATCGAAATCACCCTGTCCCTGAAAATCAAATCCTGATCGTCATATATTATAAACTAATCCGCCATGAATGCTCATCAATCCACTATGAATGATCATCAATCCACTATGAATGATCATCGTCTTTCAATTCATGAACAATACAGGTCTCTTAATATGATCTATGTTGTTTTGTTGCTTGGCGCTATCCTTTTCGCAGGCATAACGGTATTTCTTGTGATCACCTATGACGGGGGCCTGATCCGTAATGAAAAAGACACTCTCCGGCTGTTGAAATACATTTTGCTGATACTATTCATAACTATGATCCCTGCCTCATACTTAATCCATTATAAAAGACTGAAGAAGATGCTTAAAATAGACGATACCCGTAAAAAAATACTTTATTACCGCGAATCGATTATCCTTCAATTTATAATTTTCGAAACCGTATGTTATTATAACATCATTTTATTTTCCCTCTCAGGAGATTATTTTTTACTCGTTCCTGCAGCATTACTGATAACCTGGCTGGCTTTCAACAAACCCGGGATAAATAAAATCACCCGTGAACTGCACCTTACACCTGAAGAAACGGAAAAGATAAGGGAAACGGTTTGATCAGCAACTCCTGATATATCAATATTCATGTTACTTTTTATTAAAAATCCGCGGTAACAAATTTATCCTGACCTTTAAATTCATTAATTTTAGCTTTATAATGAACAGGGACAAACTTCATATTATAGATCTTACACATACATTTCATACAGGCATGACTGTATATCCCGGAACAGGATCCCCGGAAATAAGAACGCCATGCACAGTGAAAAAAAACGGATTTAAAGAAAGTGAGCTCCGATTTTTCACACATACCGGAACTCATCTCGATTGCCCCGCGCACATATTTCAAAAAGGAAAAACGATAACCGACTTTGCACCCGGTAAATTTTTCGGCAGGGCATGCGTGATTGATTGCAGGCACCTTATTGATAAAGGACATATCGATGAACGGATACTTGATAACAAAACAATCGAGGATGTTGATTTTGTTTTATTCCATACCGGTTGGAGCGAATACTGGAACAGTGACCGCTATTTCAGTGAATTCCCCTCCATCGGCAAACAACTGGCAAATAAGCTGCTCAAACTACCGCTGAAGGGCATAGGTGTTGATGCAATATCCGTGGAACCAATTAACAGTACTAAGCTGGAGATACATCATATCCTTCTTGGCCATGGCCTTATAATTATTGAAAATCTGACCAACCTTGAGGTACTTGCCGGAAAATCATTTCTTTTCAGCTGTTTGCCGTTAAAACTTTTCAAGGGTGACGGTTCGCCTGTGCGCGCAGTTGCAATACTTAATGCCTTATGACCAGTTTAGAGCCACATAATGACCCTATGGGCAATGCAATCAAGCATTATCATGAAGGCTATAAGAGAGGTAAGATACGTGTATTTTCTCGTTTTATGAAGGAAGAAAAGATCTCTGTACGTTACCTGTTCAGGTCACTGGATGATATGCCCGTTCTGGAAAATATTGCCCTTGAAAGCTGTCGTGGCAAAATTCTTGATATTGGTGCCGGGGCAGGCTGCCATTCCCTTCTCCTGCAAAACAGGAACGATGATGTTACAGCCCTTGATATTTCGGTTTTAAGTGCAGGTGTCATGAAGAAAAGGGGAATTAAAAAAGTAGTTAACCAGGATATATTTGAGTACCTGTCAACAACAGATGAAAAGTATGATACTTTGCTTATGATGATGAACGGCATTGGTGTGGCAGGTAACCTAAACAAGCTAAAATGTTTTTTACAGAAAGCTAAAAAAATTCTTAAGCCTGGTGGAGAGATCATTTTCGATTCCTCGAATATCGAATATTTATACGACATAGAATCCGGTGATCCTTCCAAAAAAAACGGAAATTATTACGGTGTAATAACATACCGGATGAAATACCGGAAAATCAAAGGTGAGAAATTCAACTGGCTGTATCTTGATTATGATTCAGCAGTAAAAATCGCCGCGCAACAAGGTTATAAGCTGAAATTACTAGCCAGGGGCGATCATTTCGATTACCTGGCAAAGTTTGTATTAAAATGAAGAAAGTATTATTTTATTTGATCGCCATTGCTATTCTTATTCCTGCAGGAATAATCATCTATAAATTCTTCATTGAACCCGAACAGCATTACCGGTCCATATATCACGTTCCGGGAAATGCAATAATGATCATTGAAGTTGAAAACCCGGTCCTTGCATGGAAAGAAATTGTACACAGCGATGCCTGGGAGAAGCTCCGGCACAACGATTACCTGTTAAAACTCGATTCTACGATCACGCGAATTGATTCAGTTATAAATTCAAAAAAGATATTGTTCAGGATGGCCGGTTCACGAAAAATAATCCTTTCCGTGCATGAGACCACACCGGCACGTTATGATAATCTTTACATCATTGACCTTAAGAAAGCATCAAAATTTAAAAACAGCAGTGATTACCTGTCCAAAATACTGAATGACAATTATTCGGTAACCGAACGTGTATATAAAAACAGGAAAATATACGAGGTTTATGCCAAAAAGATCAATGAGATCTTCTACTTCACTGTTGTCCATGATCAGCTCATTTTTTCAACTGTGCCGGTTCTTATTGAATCATCTGTTGACCAGATCAATAAACTCACCCTGGGGCGGGATCTTGAATTTATTGACGTTTATAAACGAACATCAGGAAAAGGTTTGTTTTCACTTTATATCAACCACAAATATTTCAGCAAATACCTTAATCGGCAACTGGGAAAAAGCAATCCCTTTGTTAATATCATAAAGCAAACATTCGATTATTCCGGATTTACATTTACAATTGACGATGCAGGTAATATTGCATTGTCAGGTTTTACAAATATTAACGATTCAGCCCGTTCAGTCCTTGTTCCTGTTATCCTGTCGGGTGAAACCAAACACGATATCGCCCGTATCGTCCCAAGGGAAACAGCTTCCATGGTTAGTATCGGATTTAAAAATATCGAAGGCATGATAAAAGAGATCCGGGATAAGCAATATGAAAATTTTCCCGAAAGCTATAATAAAACTCTCTCACGACTGGAAAAAAAATTCAGGATCAGCTTTACAAAAAATTTCCTGTCATGGATAGATAATGAGATCGCCCTTGTGCAGACACAACCTTCCAACCTGGGCAGCAATGATGAATTTGCAGTAGTTTTTAAAGCAAAAAACAATAAGGATGCAAAACAAAATCTGGATCTTATTACCCGGCAGATAAAAAGGAATATGCCTGCAAAATTCAGAGAGGTTAATTACCGGGGATATGAGATCAATTATCTGTCTGTTCCGGGTTTTCTCAAGATAATATTTGGCAGAATGCTTGAAAAATTAGAAAAGCCTTATTACACTATTATTGATAACTATGTAGTATTCAGCAATCATCCGCAAACATTAAAAAACTTCATCGACTCCTATATATCAAAAAATGCACTGGGTTCATCCATCGATTATTACAATTATATAAAAACCTTTTCCGGAAAATCAAGCATAATGCTTTATCTGCAAACACCAGTATTATTTTCCAATTTACAGTCACACCTCAGTAATTCAGTATGGAATAAACTTAAATCCAACAAAGATTATATCACCAGTTTCCCCAATATAGGATTTCAGTTGAAAAATGAAGATAATCTTATAAAAATTGATCTTAGTACCGAATACAAACATGAAATCCCGGAATTCAAACCGGCAAATTATAATATTGATGCTTTTGAGTTTTCTGAAGGAACTCAGAAACAGTTATTAACGGATACCTCCGGTAATGATCCTTCAGTCGGGTTTTCAGAATCATCAATTATCATTCATGATCTTGATGCCAATAAACATGAAGAGTTTTTTGCCGATGGCAGCCTGAAATTATCTGTTGGCCTGAGGAGAGGAGAGAAACATGGCAGGTTTTACGAATATTATCCGAACGGTGAAACAAAAATCAAAGGCCGGTTCAGAAACAACACCAAAACAGGCACATGGAAGTATTTCGATGAACAGGGCGAACTTGTGCGGGAGGAGGAGTTTTAGACAAGATGAATTCCATGCTTATTTTTATTCTATTCTGAACCAGTCAAAATCAGCCGAACCCTTTATTCCAAAGCGATTATCGGAAACAGCAAAAATCCCTGTCTTAGCTCCGATCCATCGTCCTTCCCGGGCCTTAAAAGGTTCACCAATGCCAGTAAAATTATCACCTTCGGTAACAGATCCCGGGGATATGGAAATGTTATTACTGTAATCACTTATCCCCGCATTTACCCTTATTATTGCTAAAAGTCCTTCACGGCTTTTAATATTTTTGCCGGGATCAGTTTTACCGGACCTGTCAGTCCCGATTCCATTACCGGCCAGTCAGCCGCTGTGAACAAACCATCCTCCCCCATGTTTTCGCGAAGGCGTGATGGAAAATTGATATTGTAAAACCTTTTGTATTCAATCCCCTGCCGGTCCATCCACGCTATACGGTTTGCCATTAGGTTGGAAACACGTATTTCCAGGGTATTAACTTCCTTCAGTAATTCGTCCGGTATCTGAATACGGTAAGGATCTGCAAAAACTGTCCCTATCTTATCTCCATTTAACAATATTGTAGCACTTTCAGCCACTTTCCCCGGATCAAGGATCCATATATCAGCATCAATACCGGGTTTTTCAAAATCAATAGTATATGATGCCGTTCCTGAAAAGTTCTTAACTGCTTCCCCTTCAAGATCAGTCCATGGCAAAGGATCATCAATACTTTTACCTGCCGGCAGTTCCGGGCCTCCTTCAATAAAATCAACAGTCCATGTACCCTTTATTTCAACCTCCTGCTCATCCTCATCAAGATAAGGATAAGTAGCTGCATTAATATTAATGTCATATAATTTTAAAAGACAAGCTTCACCTGGCATAAGCTGCAAAAAGACTTCATTCTGTCCCTTTTCATTCACGCGGGTGAATGCCACGCCTGTTTGTCCGCTCATCGGATTGAACAGGACCGTGGAAACCAGGTCTGTTTGCAGGGGAACCCATTCACTGATATACTTTTCTCCCCGGTTAACAATATAATATACCTTCCCGTCATCATGATTTCTTCTGATAAAATGAAGCCCTTTATCAACAAGTGTTTCGCCTTTTACACCGGCATAGTCAAGCAAATATTCAATATCAGATCCTGATAAAAACATTCCTTTACCTGCCACGGCTTTCTGAATATCAGCATTGCCGGTCACTTCGAATTCAAGTTCATTGATCAGTTCGTTATACTTCATATTGCGTTCGGCAAAATCACCATAGCCCTTAACAGATCGCGGAAGAGCATTATGCACGATAATAGTGGCACCTTCATTTGCCAGGTCAAGCAGCCTGCTGAAAGTTTCAACAGAGATATATGCACATTCGGGCAATACAATCACCTGGTACCTGCTTTCCCCGCTTGCCAGCCTGTCATTCTCAAATGAAACGCCTGTAAGTTGCCTGTCAGAAATATAATCAAGCAAATAACCATTATCTGTCATAGTTCCGGCAAGCATCCTGAAATCGCTCTTAAAAGACCGCGAACCACCGCCACTGAAATGTTCGAGAAGACTCCTTCCCGGAGTGGAGATCCGATCATAAAAAGGAAAATACAATAACAGGTCATTATCGGGAGTACCGCGTTGTAAAAAGCTCTGACAACGGGTTATATAATTATTCAGTGCCGGAAAATCATTCCAGAATGTATTGGTAGGTGCATAATGAACGGAGGCATAGAACATCCATCCCGGCCAGGGCACATCGGGCGGTGAGTAGCATGTACCGTGGTAAACCACATGATTTACACCACCCAGAAAGTACCTTTCAAGGTTGTACTTGGTTTCGGCGAGGGTGGCCTTAAAATGTTCATTCAGCCATGTAGCCGCTTCACATGCAATAAGCCGCTTGCCGGTGACATTACCTGCTGAAGAGGCAAATTTTATACTCAGCATATCCTCACCTTCCGTTTCGGGAATACTGCTCGCAGCATACAGATCAAGAATATTGGCCGGGGACCCGTGAGCCTGGTTACGGATAATCGCGTTATTTTTTTCTGCCCATCCCCGCCATGGAATTGTAAATTCATCAAGTAAAAGTTCTGATATCGTTTCGCGATAATCACACAACACCCTAATATGCTTGTTATCAACCGTATCACGGCCGAACAGTGCCGGAAGGTTCTCCCGCGGGTCATATCCCCTGCGGGCCATAAACTCCTTAAAAAGTTCAGGGGTAAAATCCGCTTCACCCCAGGCATCATCCACTTCGTAAGAATCATTAAACCAAGCACGCAAGGAAGAAATATCATGTCCCGCAAATGCAGAATCAAACCTGTTCAGGTAGTTAACAAGCGCTGTTTCCGAAAAATGGTCGATCACATTGCCTTCACCCCCCGGCCCGGCTCTTTCCACCATCTTTCCGTGCCAGCCCTGAAATACCGCATACAATGTCCAGTCTCCTTCGGGGGCAGTCCAGTCAAGCCTTCCTTCTTCATCAATCCTCTCCGTCAGATCCACCACCTCACCCTCGCCTGAATAAGCCATAAGAGTGACCAGGGGAAGAGGTTTTTCAAAACGCACCTGCTCAAGGGCCAGGGTCTGAAGACTGTCATTCCTGCTAATCGGTTCTACCAGTGATTCTATGTCTACCCTGCGACGGACAGCGCGGGCCATGGGTCCTTGTATATACTCAACCGGCTCGTTAAGCGCTTCTCCCCCGGTCAGCATATATGTTTTATATGTCATGTATTTACAGGCATCCTGACTATCAATCCAGGAACCGCCAAAAGGCCATCCCGTGCCGGTAGCCATATCCACACCCATATTAAGGCGGCCGGTCTCATCAAGAGTGTGCCCTAACATCATTATAAACTCTTCGCTAAGAAAATCAATAAATTGGTCCTCGTAATCCTTTACGCCGTAAATAGGGGTAATTTCCACACCACCGAGTCCGGCATCGCGATATTCCTCAAGTAAAACCGTCAGGTCATCCTCATTAACAATATTCCCCTGCCACCACCAGCGTGTCCAGGGTTTATTTTCTTCGGTCACTTCCGGCCATGCAATACTCTGTTCGCTTTCCCTGCAGGATAACACCGCAAAAGCAGACAAACAAAAAACAATAATTAACACTCTGTACCTGTACAAGAATCGTTTCATGATAATGCAGTTCATATCATAATTTAATAATCCTGTACCAAATATAATATTATAATATCATTATAACAGGTAAAGGGAAAATATGCCCGCAAAGGGCAATATACTACCATTGATCATGTTAAACGAATCCCCGGCATTATTAAAATTTGGCAGCCGTCTTACATGAAAGTATGTTTACCGAATGATAATTACGTATTGTGAAAAAATATGTATCCTGATTTAATTATTTTTTCTTCCCTATTATCAGATTCAACAAAAACAAAAGAACAATTGCACCGATAACACCTGTCAGTATAGCTCCAATCCATCCTGTACCCAAATTAACACCAATCAGGCCTAAAAGCCAGTAACCAAGGAACCCACCGAGAATACCTACAATAATATTCCAAAGTATACCAAGGCTGCCGCCTCTATAGATTATACTTGCCAGCCATCCGGCTGCTGCACCAATGAGAATTGTACCGATAATTTCCATTTTTTTAGTTTTAAATGAATAATACAAGATCAGAACATCATTCATATTTAATGAATGCCTCGTGCAAAATACGTTCGTTAATTATAAAACAAGTTACAAAAAAATTCTAATTATTGTCTATCCATAATGATTTATTTGCTACGTCAGGCTTATCCAAAAAAAACAGGATAAGAACATCCCCTTCGTTAAAACCATTTCTTTCTTTTAAAATAGACGATCATAATGAAAAGTGCAATTATTATAACCAGCCATACTGCAGGGTATCCGTACTTCCACTGCAATTCCGGCATATTACTGAAATTCATGCCGTAAATACCTGCAATAAAGGTTAATGGTATAAAAACCGTGGCTACTATGGTAAGGGTTTTCATGACCTGATTCATTCGATGGCCTTGTACCGAAAAAAACAGGTTTATGCTGCTCTCTAATGATGACAAGATGCTATCGCATCTATCCATCAGTGTCAGACAAAGATCTTTGATCTCTAAAAAGTATTTTATATGTCTATTTTCAATATATTTGTTTTCTTCCCTTTCGATATTCACTGCAAATTCCTTTATCGGCAGGATGTTTTTTTTGACAAAATGAACAAACTTCCTGTTATTTTCAATATCCTCCAACACAGATGGTGAAGGCTCTGATCCCGAATTCACAAAATTCAGTTTTTCAACATCATCATCTATTATTTCCAGTGTTTTGAAATAATTATCAAGAAGCGATTCCAGCATTGTATACAATAATACATCTGGGCCCGTTTCCCTCAAAACACCTTTGTTTTCCCTAAGTCTGAACCTCAGGTGGTCAAAGTGGTCGGCCTTTCTTTCCTGGAATGAGATCAAAAAATTGTTTCCGAAAACAAAACTGATTTGTTCAGTAGTCATTTCAAAATCAGAAGGAACCGTAGTTTTTAATGTTAGAAAATTAAAATCATCAAATTCCTGAAATTTGGGTCTTTGATTAACATCCAGAATATCCTGAATAACCAAATTATGGATCCCGTATTTTCTGCAAATTGATGCTATGGAATCAGGATCACTCAGGCCATGTATATTAAGCCAGTAGTTAAATTTATTATCGTCAAAAGTCTCAACCTCAGAGACCGGGATATTATATGTATCTTTACAATCATCCTTATTGTATTTGAACAATTGAATATCCAAACCGTCAACAGTCCTGGTACCCGTGAATACAAACCTGCCAGGGTCATTTTTTTTCCTGTTTAACAGTTGATAATTTTTGAAATATTTCATGGCGTCAACATTTTTATGAAATAAATTTACCCCCCGGATTATTCATGACCTTCCCCGAGCCGGTATTCAATAATTTTCTTTTTCGGATCAAAAGAAGCGAGATCATCCAGGCCAAGCGACCTGACAGCTATCTTTATGATCTCTTCATCAGAGATCCCAACTGAAAGTTTCTGCTTCTTCAGAAAATATTTCCCTGCATCGAGCATTGCCTGTAAAGGAACGAGACCAATAATCTCGGAACCCGTGACCCTTAGTCCGCGCGATTCCGCCCGCTGACAGGCAGCTTCGAAAACCTCATGCATTGATGTTACTGTTATATCGGTAAGGTTAAAGGAAAGCTGGGCAATTCCGTATTCACTGATATACCAGCCAATACCTTTTACACATTTGAGCATCCCCGGCTCATAAAGCGGATTGCCTTTATCATCCTTTAGTATTTTACCGTTGAGTTTTCCACCTTCGCGTTTTAGCCGGCCTTTTTCACGAATATCAAAAGCAATAGCATTGGCACCGTGGATGGAGGTAGTATTCAGGTTTATGTTATAAGCAATCAGAAAATTACGTGCACCTACGGCAGTAGCTCCTGAACGGGCCACGCTGTCAGTAAATTCTACGGGTCCGAAATCAGGACCCCAGTCATCTGAAGGCAGCCTGTATGATAAACCTTCGTATTCACCTGAACGGCAACTGGCCAGATTTTTTCGTTTTTCCTCCCGTGCAGCATACTCATAGCAATATATGGGGATACTCAATTCCTTCCCTATGCGCTCCGCCAGTTTCCAGGCATATTCAACCGTTTCCTCCATGGTAATATCAGAAACCGGCACCAAAGGCAAAACATCGGTAGCGCCAAAACGTGGATGCACGCCTTTATGCTTTCGCATGTCAATAAGTTCCTGTGCTTTCTTAACAGCCTTAAAGGCTGCTTCACATACCTCATCGGGGCCTCCTGCAAAAGTAACTACCGTGCGGTTAGTCGCGTTCCCCGCCTCAACATCAATCAATTTCACACCCTCTGTTGCCTCTATCTCTCCTGTTATCTTTCTTATGATGCTCATATCATTCCCTTCACTGAAATTGGGAACACATTCAATGATTCTTTTCATAAGACAGTCCTTTCCCCAGCCGGATTATTAATAAGTGTCTGTCCATAAAGTCCCATTTGCCGCGTTAAGCTTGTCCGAAAATTGCTCATTTACGACTAGTAAACTCCGCGTTTTCGTACCGCGCGAGCCTTGCAAATGAAACTTTCTGAACAGACACATGGCCAATTAAACATTTTGCCAACATTATTGACAAACACTAAGAGTTTATTGACAGACTCTAAATAAACAGATCATCCCATATAAAAAACTTCCTCAAGTGGTATTGATACCGGTGAATTATCTGAATTTGTCTCCATAATATCGGCCATATACGCCCACCATTTTTGTACTATCTCTGTCTGACCTAAATCCTGAGAGCCGCCTTCACCTTCAACCTTCTGAACGGCAAAAAGGGTGTTTGTCTCTTCATCGAGAAAGATTGAATAATCCCGCACACCCGAATCATGCAGCAGCTTTTTCAGCTCGGGCCAGATCGCGGCATGGCGTTTTTTATATTCCTCTTTCATCCCGGGATTAAGTTTCATCTTAAATGCTAAGCGTTTCATAATAAATTATATTTAGCTACATATTATGTTTATCTATTCATGATCAATAATCACGGTAACGGGCAAGGATATATCAGCACCGATGCCAACCCATAATATACCCTCTTCATCATAGCTCCATTGTCCCTCGGATTCTTCCGCTCTGATATTGTTAACAGAAACCTTTTCCGGTTTGTCAGCAGCATGTATCTTCATCAACCATGAGCGTTCAGGCACCCGGTAGTTTCCTTCCGGGGTGTTGATCACAATTTCCGTTGCCTTGTCCTTTCCGGTGCAGGTTATGCGGGTTATGGCATAATTGCCGTTTTTGTATTCCAGTGAAAGGCCATCATCATCGTACAACCCGAATGAGGAGGTACCCGCGGGATATATATCCAGTGTTACCAGATCAAGAGGCTTTTCTCCCACATAATTCATATCGGGCTGCATAGGGATTATCGCACCGGCTTTCACATAAAGGGGCAATTTATCTAAGGGTGTGGTTACATTAATGTATCTGCCGCCTTCTGTTTTTTCACCGGTAAAGTAATCATACCATACTCCTTTGGGCAGGTATAAAGCGCGGGTTTTGGCTGCCTTAACCGTTACAGGACATACAAGAAAATCATCACCAAAAAAGTACTGATCATCAATGGAATAAGTATTTCTGTCATCGGGATATTGAAGCACCAGGGCCTGCATCACCGGCTTACCCGTGAGATACATCTGGTAAAAATTCGAATATAAATAAGGTATCAGCCGGTAACGGAGCTTATCGTACCGTGTAAAGATCTGTAGTGCTTCTTCGCCATAATTCCATGGTTCCTTATAATGCGGGTGTTCCATGCCAAAGAGCATGGCTATCGGACTGAACATTCCAAACTGGCACCAGCGAATATAAAGCTCGGGATCGGCAACATGTTCAAAGCCGCCCATACAATGGGTCCATGCGCCTACTCCCGAAAGGCTGATATTAATACCGCCACGGATCACAGGGGCAAAATACTGCCATTCAGAAGGCCAGTCACCGGCAAATATAAAAGGATAACGCTGAATACCCGCGTATCCTTCACGGGCATGGTTCATCCCGCGAACACCTGTATATTCCTGAAACTTTTTATAAGGAGCACGGGCATAAGCAACAGGGAATAAATTATGTAATTTTCCTATGTCTTCTCCCTGGGGACCTGCCATATCACTTTCATTTGCTTTATGTCCGAAAGCACTTCCTTCATCAATCTTAACAAACTTACATCCCATCTCAGCAAGAGGTTTCAACCCGTTCTCCCACCACCAGTCCACAGCATCATCTTCAAAATAATTAATAAGCTCGCCCGGTTCACCATTCTCAGGATAGGTTACGCCCGCCTCCTGTGCCTGATCCCTCAAATTTCTGAAATTACCGTTATCAATCCTCGGCCTGATATGCAAGCCCACGGCATTAATATCCTGTGCATAAAGACTATCAAACAATGCCTGTGGATCAGGAAAACCCGGCATGCGCCATTCAAAGCTCGTACCACCCTTTCCGCTGATCTTGCCAAATATCCGCCAGGTAGAGTCAAGGTGAAGAATATCCAGGGGAATACCCAGCCGCCGGAATGTTCTGGCCAGCTCAACCACATACTCCTGGGAAGTAAGATGTTCATAACACCAGGTTCCGCCACTATATGTTCCTACATGTAATCCCATGGCATACCTGGGCAACAGGGGAGTTGTACCTGTTAACGCGGTATATTTTTCAATAATATCAGTCAGGGCAGGACCTAAAATGAAATAGTAATCCAGCTCACCTCCTCCGGCAGAAAAAGTATACCTGCCAGCGGATGTATTTCCCATATCCCAGGTTGTTTTCCATGCATTATGAAAGAATATGCCATAACCCCGTGTGCTCATAAAAAAGGGTATGGGTGAGTAGTTCGATTCCAGAATATTGTACGCACCTACTTCATGCGAATAACCCCTGCCCCTTCCTACATTGAGCTCAACTCTTTTGCCCAGTTGATCAATAAAATCCATCCGTTCACCAAAACCAAAAAAATGTTCGCCGGCTAACAGCATTTTCGTGCATATGGGATTTTCATCAGCATATTGCATACTGCTCTTTTCATCAATGTCTGAATTAAGAATCTTCCCCGCCGAATTGTAAAAAGAAACATGAAAAGGTGATTTTGTAACTATGACTTTAAGCCTTTCGGTTTCAATGAAGCAGGCGGAATCATTTTCAGAAAAAGTATACTTAACAGAAGGCCAGCTGCGCATGGTTACCATCCAGTCTTCAGGGGGCTGAAATCCGTTAATGCCCGCCATCCTTACCCTTATCATTTCAGGAATGCATATCTCCAACCGGTAATCATTCCCATCAGCACTTATTTCTATTATATTTTCAGTTCGTTCAACGGTAAAATCAGTCTGTGCGGCAACCTGATCAGAAATAACCAATGATAATAACATCAAATACAATCCGGCAAATCGAATCATCTCTTTTTATTTATTTTAAATTATTATGAATAAATCTCATTTGATTTGAAAATACACTCAATACCACTAATACCCCGGATCACCTGATGATCTCGTGAAGTAGCCATTCATCGGGATTCAACAGTTTGTCAAGCACAACACCTGACACCTTGAAAACTGTTCCATGGCGGATACCTTCCGGAAAAGATACCGAATCGGATATGTCCGTCCAGTTTTCCATATCCTGTGATCTCACAGCACCAAAACGGTTTTGCCGGTATTTATCGAAGTAAACATATACATAGGAATCAACTTCCAGTGCTGTCGGACCCTCAGCCCAATAATCCCCGGTAATGGGTTCAGATACTTCTGCAGGATAAGGGCCTGCCGGATCGGAGGAGGATGTAACACGTATGTTCTTTTCGGGTGGGACCGAATTTTCATTCTTTACAAACATGTAATAAATGTCATTCTGCTCCAAAATGGTGACATCAATAACACTGAAATCAGGATTGAAAAACATCTGTGTTTCGCTAAAATTTTCGAAATCGGAAGTAGTGGTATAATACATCCTGTGGTTCAGCCCCTCTTCACTTTCACTCGTATTTACTTCCGAGTGCCTTCCAGGGATAGTGGTAGCCCAGAAGATCAGAAATTGTTCGTTTCCCTCGTCATAGAATAGCTCCGGTGCCCAGCAGTTCTTTGCCTCAGGCTCATGCTCCATCACAGGTATGGCCTTTTGCTCCGACCAGTTGATAAGATCTTCAGACGAGGCATGCCCAATATGCCTGTCCCACCAGCCGGTGGTCCATACCATATGAAATGTCCCATCAGGCCCCTGGATAATGCATGGATCACGCATCAGCTTATCTTTCCCTACATCAGGGATTAAAAAAGAATTCCCGTCATTAAGAGCTTCCCATTGAAGGGCATCCCGGCTGTATGCCAGGTGAAGACCATCTTCGCCGTTTCCGGTAAAATAGGAAAAAATTAAAGCTTCTTCCATATTCTGCTGGCAGGATAACAATAAAAATACTGCAATAAAAAAAGTTGTAACTCTCATATTAAATATGATTTTGGAAAGCTAAATATAACACAAATCCTTCATAGGCGCAAGAATTGTTGCCACAACACAAGCCCTAATTATCACCCCGCGGTAGTTCAATATCTTCTCAGGAGGAAGTTAACAAATAAACAATCGGAAATAAACCGGTATAATCCCTGCTTACAATGGAACCTTCTGAACAGGCACTAAATAGAGTCTGTCAATAAACTCGCGGTGTTTGTTCAGAATGTTCGAGATCAAGGCGCGTGAACCGAACGAAGTGAGCTCTTGAACTCAATTTTAAATGAGCTCTTGAACTCAATTTTAAATGAGTTCAAGAACTCACTTTTAAAAGTGAGCTCTT
>CAZBJH010000073.1:0-16443 GCA_964492185.1 uncultured Bacteroidales bacterium
CTGATGAACCGATTAGCCGATTAAACTATTAAACGATTAAACAATTAAACGATTAGCCGATTAAACGATTAAACTTTTTGTTGAAACGATTAAACAATTAAACAATTAAACAACTAATCCACTACCGGCAATTCAATAATAAAAGTAGTTCCCTTATCAAGGACAGTAGTAAATGATATTCTGCCCCCGATATTATCAATGATATTTTTTACAATAGCCAGTCCCAATCCCATTCCACTGGTTTTGGTAGTAAAATTGGGCATAAATAACTTATCTTTCTGATTATCGGGAATCCCTCGTCCGTTATCTGTTACTTTGACTTTGGCATAATCCCCCTCAACAGTAAGATCAATATTAATAAGCCCTTCACGCTTTTCAGGTATAGACTGTATGCCGTTTTTGATCACATTTATAAACACTCTTGTCAGTTGCTCCCTGTCAGCATATACAAGTACCAAACGCGAACCATGAAAATCTGTTTTGATAGTTGTATTTTCAGTATTGGAGAAAAGTTCAGCCGCACTCTTAATAACTTTTAGCAAATCAATTTTTTGAAAACGCGCCTTGGGCATCTTGGCAAAATTGGAAAATTCTGACGCGATAGTGGAGAGATTATCGATCTGTTCAATCAGCGTGACCGAAACCTGCTTAAGGTAGGCATCATAATCTTCCTTGCCATCACACCAGGCCCTCTGTAATTGTTGTACACTCAGCTTCATAGGGGTCAGGGGATTTTTAATCTCGTGAGCGATCTGTTTGGCCATTTCACGCCAGGCGATCTCACGCTCGGAACGGGCCAGCAATTCAACACTATGCTCAAGTTCATTGACCATCCGGTTGTACTCGGAAACAAGATCACCTATTTCATCCTTACCATCATATTGAATACGTTCGTATTTTTTCCCCAGCTTTATCTCACCAAATTTTTTTCGTATTAAATATAAGGGCCGGGTTATCTGACCGGAAATAAATACTGCAACAATAACTGTCAGCAGGGTTAACAACACATAAATATTCAACATGGTTACGATCAGGGTGGAAACATCCTTCTGTATTTCAGCCTGCTTGGTAAAATACGGTAAATTAAGATATGCCAGCAGTTTGTTCTGGTAGTTTACAAATGGCACATAACCTGATAAATACTTCAATCTGCCGATCTTTTCCTCGTGAACATATTGAGCCCGCTTATCAACTGCCATTTCTTTGAAAGCATGAAAATTAATCATATTACCCTGTAGACCGAGATCAAAAATATCTTCCCGGGAAGTTGCCAACAGACCGCCATCAGGTGCATACAGGTTAATATCAGAATAAAACACATTGGAAAACTTTATCAATAATTGATCCAGGTTATCATAGCCTGATGAATACCAGTAAGGAGATAATTCATCTTCGAAGGCCAGTTTGTGGTCCAGTTCAATATAAACCGACTGCATCCGTTCGAGCAATGAATTCAATTGTTGCTGCTTATATTGTTTTATACTAAAATAAATCGTTCCTCCCCCGATGATGATAAGTGATATAAGAAGAATGGCAATAATCGCAAACTGGATTTTATTTTTAAAATTAAATTCAAATGTTCTTTTTGCAGAAACGATATTTAGCATAAGAACATAAAAAGCTATAAGCAAATAATAAAACACAAATATATAGGAGAAGGAGATCAGGTAATCAAGCACCCTTGGCGATCTATAGCTGATAACAATCAGATTATCCCCATTCATCCGGTAAACCATATGTTCATAATCATCAAACTCTATATAAGTGAAAGCTTCTGTAAAATCGCCATATACGTCAGGATTCAGGCTATAGTGATATTCTCCTGACTGGGTTATCAATTCATTATTGTAATATTTTGCAAAGGAAAAGTCGCTGGCTGCAACCTCACGGGTTATGCGTTCATCAAGCAAAAGTTCCGGATACCCGAGAAAAACATTAACAAGCCGGGAATCAATCTCAATATAAAGGGTAATTTCTTCTTCCTGATCAGGGAAAACATAAGGTATAACCCCAAGATAACTTATCCTGCCATTCTGATTATCTATAAAATAAAAGCTTGTATTTGGAATACTGACCCCTGAATTAACCAGCATACTGTCAAAAAACCCGTAACAATTAACTGAAAAATCATCCGGCGGTTTGAGATAAACACTGTCGTCGGGTTGACATATCGTTATCTGTGAAAGGTTGTATTTGCCCCAGAATCCGGTAAAATAATTACGCTGCAAATGTGTATATATCTCTTCTATGGTAACTGAATAATCAATCAGCATGTTTGACAGCTGTTTATCCTTAGCCAGATTCATGCTCATTTCTTCCAGCAGGTATTCCGCTACCGGATCATGCTCATTGGCAAGGTTTTCAGCCAGCACTTTTTGTCTGTACCGAGTCTTTTGGCTATTATAATACCCAATAAAATATGATGAAAAAACAGCAAGAAAAAATACCAGGAAAACTTGTGAAGAATATTTAGGGAAGCGGTCTTTTTTATATCGTAACAAGCTGTAAAAAATAAAAAATATGAAAAAGAAAAATGCACTTAAAGTATCTATCACATATCCAATAAAAAAGCATACAAGAATCCCCGATATGAATATGAGCGTAAATATAAGTATGATCCGTTCGAGCCTACATGTTCCCCTGCATACGATGAAAACTTTATCAAATAACAGTATTATCGGGATAAGATGCAAAAGGAACACAAATAACGCGACCAATGTATATAATGACAGTCCTGTAACCTCATGCAACTTAAAAGATATACTGGAATCAATTATCAGGCTCCTCAGGATCATATGGCTGTATAGTATGAAAGACACACACAACACCATTAAAATGACAATTATTCCATAACCCCGCGATTTTACTTCAGACACAAGTGAAGGTGAAATATAAAAACGTGTGTTTAACAACAGCACGATAAAAAACAAAAGGACGGTATTGATTAAAAGATCACCAAGTGAGGGAATAAAAACGGACCGGGCATATATCATGGGATTGAATATCTCCAGATCCTGCAGAAAAGGAGGGAATTCCTTAAACAGCATGAACCACCTGACCAGTATTATTGCAAAAGACAAACCTGTAACAGTAAGATTCCTGCCCCGGGCATCCTTAATTTTTGTTGAACGATAAATAAATACCAGCAATAAAACGATCCCGAGAAAATAAAATATGCTGACCAGTGTTTCCCTGAGCGATACCAGTTTTTTTTCATTATGAAACCGTATGGAAAATAAATATTCACCGTCAGGGTCATTTATTGCATAAGATATTTCATCAGTCTGAATAAGAATTTCTGCCGATGCCGGAAGATTAAAATCATCATGGAAGGTGTTTTGAAGAAATTCATTTTGATGCGGGTATTTGTTTTTTATCTTAATAAATCCAAACAGGGTATATTCTCCGGCATGGTATCTTTTAACAATCATCCATTTATTACTCTTTAATACCAGGCCTTCAGCATAAATGGTGTCATGGTAATGTAGCGGGAAATTGATCGAATTATCTGACCAGTATTCCAGTGAATCTTCTTTATAAACAACCAGAACAAACCCATTATCTCTTATTTCTTCAGACAATTCCTCTGAAGGCAAATGATCTGATCTGTCAATATAATTATTCAACTGATCATATTTCTTATGCAATTTATTCTGAAAACGATCAATGTCCTGCTCATCATAAAATGCCCTGTTAAGAATAAATGACGAGATAAATGAAAGAAAAAATGCCAGCAGGGCAAAGCCAAATAGTCTGTATCTCATTTGAATAAAGTTATTTGTCGTACTTCCTTTTCAACCACAAGATAAAAAATATTATTCATGATGATAGGGTTCTCCCCTTAAAATGGTCAGTGCACGATATAGCTGCTCTGTAAATATCAGCCTCACCAGTTGATGGGGGAAGGTCATAACAGAAAGGGATAAGCTGGCATCAGCCTTGTGGCGGACTTCATCCGAAAAACCATATGCGCCTCCGGTCACAAATAACAGATGCTTTACAGACCGGTTGAGATGCTGCCGCAGCAATCCGGCAAATCCCTTTGAAGTGGTTGTCATCCCTTTTTCATCCAATAAAATCACATGATCTGCTTTATCCATTGCCCTGATCAGCTTCCTGCCTTCAAGTTCATTCTGCAATAAAGGGTTATGTTTCCCGGCGGGAACTTTTACATCGGTAAGATATTGTATCTTAAAAGACACATAATTATTTATTCGCCTATTATATTTATCAATCCCCTCATTAATATAAGATTCGCTATTTTTGCCAACATTTATAAGTGTGATCTTCATGGTATTTCTAATTTTAAATTATAATTTAGACCCGTAAAGATTATGCTGTAAAATTGGTTCAATTTTTGAGTTGTACAGAATTACAAACTTAATTGAATTTATTATGAAAAAATTAATTCGAAATATTTGCATCCTTCTGTTGATCATTTCTCCGATAACAAATAATACACTTTATTCACAAGATATTCCCCAGGGAATGATCAGTGCCATTAAGAATGGAAATGCCAAAGAATTGTCTGCCTATTTCAACACGAACATTGAACTCACCCTGCTCAATAATGAAGAAATATACAGCAAAGATCAGGCCGAACTGATACTAAAAGATTTTTTCACAAAAAACGTTCCTGTTGGTTTTACAGTACTGCATAAAGGAGGCAAAGAATCCTCAAGATATGCAATTGGCAGGATGAATACATCAAATGGAAATTTCAGGATCACTCTTTTTATAAAAACCCAAGGCGAGCAGATTTATATCCACCAGCTTAGAATAGAAAAAGAAAATGCAGAATAATTATATTGATGCATTTATCGATAATGCATTGAAAGAGGACATAGGAGACGGAGATTATACATCGCTTGCCTGTATTCCCGAATCGAGTATAGGAACTGCTCAGTTGCTCGTTAAAGAAAAAGGTGTCATTGCAGGTGTTGAGGTTGCACGTAAGGTATTTCAACGGCTCGACCCCTCTGCCCAAATGAATATATTTCTGGGTGACGGTGAACATGTTGCAGATACCAACATTGCTTTCAGCATTACCGGTAAGGTATTGTGTTTATTGCAGGCCGAAAGACTGGTATTGAACATCATGCAGCGAATGAGCGGTATTGCCACCAAGACCCACAAATACGTGAAGGAACTGGAAGGTTTGCATACCCGCGTGCTTGACACCCGTAAAACAACTCCCGGAATGCGTCTGCTCGATAAACAGGCTGTACGCATCGGCGGGGGTAAAAATCACCGTGTCGGACTGTTTGATATGATACTTATCAAGGACAATCATATTGATTTTGCAGGCGGCATTGAACAAGCCATAAAAAAAACCCATGATTATCTGGATAAATTAGGGAAAGACCTTGCAATTGAAATTGAAGCAAGAAACCTTGAAGATGTAAAAGAGATGATAAGGATCGGA
Source organism: uncultured Bacteroidales bacterium (assembly GCA_964492185.1). GTDB lineage: Bacteria > Bacteroidota > Bacteroidia > Bacteroidales > UBA10428 > JAFGSZ01. The sequence continues at coordinate 5,426 of CAZBJH010000073.1, forward strand.
AAGATTAACCGGATCATGCTTGATAATTTTAATATTGAACAAACAAAGATCGCTGTTCAACTCATAAATGGTGAATTTGAGACTGAATCTTCAGGTATGATCAACCTGAATAACATCCGCGAATATGCCGAATGTGGTGTTGATTATATTTCAGTCGGTGCTCTTACACACCAGATCAAAAGTTTGGATATGAGCCTGAAAGCTGTTGATTATTAGTATGACGGATAACTCACATCAGCGGAAATACCGGATATTCAATACCCAGATCCATAATTTTGGCGACAGGCTGAAAAAAATATCCTTTATCGGTTTTGAAGGTGTTCCTATTTATGATGTATTCTGGTTCTTTGTAAGGGGTTTGCAAAAAGGCTCTCTGAACACCAGGGCCACAGCAGTAGCATTCAATTTTTTGCTTGCTCTTGGTCCCGCTATTATTTTTCTTCTCACAATGATGCCCTATATCCCGATCGAAAATTTTCAGAATATCTTTCTCGAAATATTGTATGATATCATCCCCGGGAACTCATATATTGCCATCGAATCCCTGGTAAATGAGATCTTTCAGAAGCGTAGTGGTCTGCAGTTTTTTGGTTTGCTCGTCGCCCTGTTTTTCGCTCAAAAGGGCATACACGGAATGATCGAAGCCTTTAATGCAACTTACCATACGATTGAGATAAGGCCCTGGTATGAGCAACATATGGTTGCAATCATCCTTGTTTTCATTCTGTTCATCCTGGTAACAATCGCAATGATCCTTATGTTCTTCAGTGAGTTGATATTAAACAGACTGGTTGAATACGGATTTCTTGAGATAAACATCACTTATTACCTGGTATTAACCGGGAAATGGGTTATCATCATCGGTCTTACCTTTTTTGCCATTTCATTTTTGTATTACCTTGCTCCAATGCGCAAAACAGAATGGAAATTCATGTCACCCGGTTCCACTCTGGCCACCATCCTCACCCTGGCAGCTTCAATAGGGTTTTCCTATTTTGTAAACCATTTTGCCCAGTTCAACAGATTTTTTGGCTCTATCGGTGCATTGATCGCAATGATGATATGGATGAATTTTAACGCACTAACTCTGCTAATTGGCTTCGAACTGAATGCCAGCATCAAAAATGCCCGGCTTCAAAATTCCAAACCATAAGTCCTTTGACTTGTTTATTAAGATTTAGGAACTTTTCAGGAACTCCTTCAAGTACTACTGCACCAAATAGCCAATCACATAATCATATCCATAATCTCCAATACTACAGGCTGTCTCCGAAATCTTCCCTGAACTTCTTTACCAGCCTTTCAGGCCAGTCGGAGACCGGCTCAAGACGGCCCATGAAGAAACGAAGTACAGGAGGCTCATCAACAAAACGCAGTCCGCCCACCAGCTCACGGTTCTGATAAAGCCACTGTACCCTGTCAAGCAGGAACATGGTCTGGGACAGGGTGAACACCCTCCTTGGAAACGCCAGCCGCAACAGTTCCATATCGGCAAGAATATCCTTACCGTTCTCGTCACGCTCGCTGGAGATGGTTCCGCGCTCCATGCCCCGACAGCCGGAAATAATATAAAGGGCTGAGGCCAACGCCCCGGCAGGGTATTCTTCCCGCGGCACACGCGAGAGAAATCCCATGGCATCAATATGTGCTCCCAGTCCGCCTGCAGGAGTGATCACCGGAATGCCAGCCTTTTCCATCTCGCGGATGGCGAAATCAATGAAGGCCGGGGACTGGCTGATAATAGTCTCGTCCGTTGTTTCATGCAATCCTATGGCCATAGCCTCGATCTCCCGCACCGACATACCGCCATAAGTAAGAAAACCTTCATACAGGGGTACCAGGTCGCGCATCTTCAGGAACAACTCCTCACTGTTGGTACAGATACCTCCACCGCGCGTGGAACTCACCTTACGGCTGGAAAAATAAACGATATCGGCCATGCTGCACATTTCATGAAGAATATCCTGAACAGAACGGTTCATGAATTCTTTTTCCCGCTTTTTCACGAAATAAGCATTCTCACCAATCAGACTGGCATCCAGCATAAGAATGATGCCGTATTCGTCAGCTACCTTCTTCACATCGCGCATATTCTGTATGGAGAAGGGCTGACCGCCAATCAGGTTGGTTGATGCTTCCATCCGGATGAAAGGAATTTTTTCTTTACCGTATTTTTCGATCAGGTCCCTGAGTTTTTGTATGTCAATATTCCCCCTTAAACGGGTGGTCGCTTTTTATTTTGAGTGCCTCATCTATTAATATCTCAAAAATCTTACCCCCGTTCAACTCCATGTGCGCTTTGGTTGTAGTGAAATGATAGTTCATGGGAATGACATCGCCCTTACTGATGAAGGTCTGTGAGATCACGTTCTCTGCAGCACGCCCCTGATGAACAGGAAGCACATAATACTTGCCAAATACTTCGCGCAGCGCTTCCTCCATGCGGTAAAAACTTTGCGAACCGGCATAGGCATCGTCAGCACGCAGCATGGACGACACCTGGTTGTCACTCATGGCATTGGTGCCGCTGTCGGTGAGCATATCAAGAAATATATCTTTGATGTTGAGAAGAAAAGTATTGAACCCGCCCTTCCTGATGGCATCCAAACGTTCTTCAATGGGTTTCAGAAATAATTTCTGTACTATTCTTACTTTGTGCAATTCAACAGGTATTGCCTCACGATTGATAAATTTAATGTTACTCTTTCCGTTTTGTTCCATGATCTGATTTATAAAAATATTAATGAAAAAAATGATTCCTGTGTGTCGGGCAGGCTGTGCCCGTATCCTGCCGGAAGGTTATATCTGCCTGATGTGTGCAATGCGTTCCTCGATGGCCCTGATCTTGTTTTCTGCATCGGTTCTTTTCTGTTTTTCAATCTCCACTACTTTTTCCGGAGCATTATTAACAAAACGCTCGTTTTCAAGCTTCTTCATAACTGACTTCAAAAAGCCCCGTGCATATTCCAGTTCTTTTCCCAGTTTCTCCAGTTCCCCCGTTTGATCCACCTGGTCACCCAGCGGCAGATAATATTCTTCAGTTCGTGTAATAAAGCTGACGGCATTACCTGGTTTTTCATCCGCTATTTCCACGTCATTCAGATTCGCCAGTCTGATCAGCACGGGATCAAAGTCAGTCCTGTGCTCTGAGGAACGAACCATCAGGTGCAGCTTCTCCCTGTTTGGAATCTGATTTTCAGCCCGGGTGTTTCTGACAAAGGATACCACTTCCTTAACTGCCTCAAAGCCGGTAATCAGGTTGTTATCATAATGGCCGGCAACGGGAAGTGGAGAAACCATAAGGCTGCTGCCCTGCGGACGCTCCTCCAGGTACTGCCATATCTCCTCGGTAATGAAAGGCATGAAAGGATGAAGCAAATGCAATAACTTGTCAAAAAACTGCCGTGTTGCATTCAGTGTTTCCGTATCAATGGGTTTTTTGTATGCCGGCTTGACCGCTTCCAGGTACCACGAAGAAAATTCTTCCCAGAAAAGCCGGTAAATATTCATGAGGGCATCCGAGATCCTGTAATTGTCAAATTGCTTGTTCATCTCATTGACAGCAGCATTCAGCCGATGATTAAACCATTCGATAACTGCTTTCGCATGATCCGGTTGCGGGATCGAATCATCTGCCTTCCAGGAAGTGACCAGACGGAATGCATTCCATATCTTGTTTGCAAAATTCCTTCCCTGCTCGGGAAGACTTTCATCAAAAAGCAGATCATTGCCTGCAGGGGAGCACAGCAACATGCCCACACGCACGCCATCGGCACTGTATTTTGTTATGAGCTCGAGCGGATCGGGTGAATTGCCCAGTGATTTGGACATTTTCCTTCGCTTGCTGTCGCGAACGATCCCGGTAAGATAAACGTTCTTAAAAGGTTCTTTCCCCTTATATTCATACCCGGCGATGATCATCCGCGCCACCCAGAAAAACAGGATCTCGGGAGCCGTAACCAGATCATCGGTAGGATAATAATGGCTTATATCATCATTCGAAAGTTCGGGTACGATATCGAAAACAGACATTGGCCATAACCATGAAGAAAACCATGTGTCCAGAACATCTTCATCCTGCCTTAGCTCAGACAGCTGCAATTCACTGTTCCCTGTTTTTTCACGTGCCAGTATAAGGGCTGTTTCGGGTGTTCCTGCCACAACAAAATCGTTGCCCCCGGGAAGATAATACGCCGGAATACGATGTCCCCACCATAACTGGCGAGATATACACCAATCCCTGACATTCTCCATCCAGTGCCGGTACATATTTTTATATTTGGCAGGATGAATTTTTATATTATCATTCATCACATTTTCCATAGCAGGACCTGCCAGCTTTTTCATTTTCAAAAACCATTGCATCGATAACCTGGGTTCGATCACAACATCGGTACGTTCCGAATATCCCACCTTATTTACATAGTCTTCAGCTTTGACCAGTGCACCTTCTTCTTTGAGCTGCTTTACAGCCAGCTCACGGGCTTCAAAACGATCAGTCCCGATAAATACCCGCGCATTTTCATTCAGTGTACCGTCATCATTAAAAATATCAATACTCCTCAGATTATGCTTAATTCCAATATTATAGTCATTTTCGTCATGTGCCGGAGTAATTTTCAGACATCCGGTACCAAATTCCATATCCACATAATCATCCTGAATGACCGGGACAGTCCTGTTCACCAGCGGTACTATTACTTTTTTGCCTTTTAAATGTTTATACCTCTTATCACCTGGATTCACACATACAGCGGTATCACCCAGGATGGTTTCAGGACGTGTTGTTGCAATTGTCACATAATCATTTTCACCCGCTACAGGATATCGCACATAATATAATTTCGAGCTGACTTCCTTATGGACCACCTCTTCATCGGAAACTGCCGTTTTGGCCCGGGGATCCCAATTTACCATTCTTACCCCGCGGTATATGAGCCTCTTATTATAAAGATCAATAAACACATTTATTACACTTTGGGAAAGATCAGGGTCCATAGTAAAGCGGGTACGCTCCCAGTCGCAGGAAGCACCAAGCTTCTTTAGCTGCTCCAGGATAATGCCGCCGTGTTTTTCTTTCCATTCCCAGGCATGTTTTAAAAACTCATCCCGTGTAAGTTTTGACTTATCTATTCCCTCACTTTTCAGCTTGGCCACCACACGTGCTTCCGTAGCAATCGAAGCATGGTCAGTACCCGGTACCCACAATGCATTCTTACCTTTCATCCGGGCACGCCTGACCAGGATATCCTGAATTGTATTGTTCAGCATATGCCCCATATGCAATACACCGGTAACATTGGGAGGCGGCATGACAATTGTATATGGATCGCGATCATCGGGTACGGACCGGAAAAATCCGTTTTTCAGCCAGTAAGTGTACCATTTCTCCTCGGTTAACTTCGGATCATACTTGGAAGGAATATCCATTCTGTTTTTCGGTTTATATTAGCAATTCATACTTTTTTCCACACCTGATCGTATAATATTAAACTGTACCACTGTGAAGCAAAAGCATCAGCTGTGTTAAGTTGAAGTTTAGTTATAACGATTTCTGGAAATTTTCGTAAAAATAAAAATTAATTGTCAGATGCACAGCGCTTGATTGTTTATTTAACCCGCATTACTCATAAAAATAAATAAGAATTACATAATGTATTGAATACCTATAGAATAACAAAACAAAGCTTTGGAATTTGATTTTCATTCATTTTTACAAAGTGTGCCAATTTCAGGGTATCTGCTTCGCTTCAAAAGCTTAGCGGCAGGTAACTGCAGCTTCAGCATTCGATACCTTGCATCTGCTTTGAACCTGACGTGTAAATAATACAGGTTAAAAATTATATTCTATGAAAACCGGAAAAACCATGCTCACACAAATTTCCAACGTGTAAAAACTTTGGCGGTCTTTATACTTTATTTAAAACAAATAGAATATTTTATATTGAATTAATTAATTTTGTATTTATTATTTAAAATAAAAGAAAGTTATGAAAAAGATTTTTGCAATTGCAGCCATGATGATGATGGTGACCATTTACGGATGCACACAAACAACAGCGAAAAATGAAGGGGAAAAAATACTTGGTCCCGCGATAAGCTTCGATGAACTTGAACATGACTACGGAACTATTGAACAAAACGGGAATGGTGTATATAATTTTGTTTTCGAAAATTCAGGGACACAACCATTAGTATTGACCAATGTACGGTCAACCTGTGGATGCACGGTTCCTCAATATCCCAAAGAACCTGTCAAACCCGGAAAAACCGCTACAATAGAAGTTAAATATGATACACGCAGGATAGGTCCTTTTTCAAAATCAGTTATTGTATATTCAAATGCAACAGATACACCTGTTGTGCTGAGGATAAAGGGAAAAGTTGTGCCAAAAGGCAGTACGGCGGATAACGGATAACACACCCGCGAAAATACTACTTTTTATCCCTTGGACCCATATTTTTCTTTTTGCATCATGCAACGGATGCAAATATTTTTGTTAAATAAAACATATTAAGCATGCCCGACATTTCAAGCAGAGGAAATCTGATGCCCAACTCACCCATACGCAAACTGGTGCCGCTGGCTGAAGATGCAGAAAAAAGAGGAAATACCGTATACAGGTTAAATATAGGCCAACCCGATATTCCCACTTCACCAAATGCCATGAAGGCTATCAGGAATATTAACACCAAAGTAATAGATTACGGCCATAGCGCGGGAAACCAATCCTTACGGAAAAAATTCGTTGAATACTACCGCGGCATTGGTATTAATATTGAATATGAAGATATCCTAATAACAACCGGTGCATCTGAAGCCATTACCATTACCCTGCATACCTGCCTTAATGCCGGCGACGAGATCATTGTGCCGGAACCTTTCTATGCCAACTACTTTAGTTTTGCCACTGCAGCCGATGTGGAAGTCGTGCCTATTACCTCAAAAATTGAAAATGGTTTTGCATTGCCTCCCATTTCGGAATTTGAAGATAAGATCACTTCCAAAACCAAGGCGATCATAATATGCAATCCGAACAATCCTACAGGATACATTTACTCCCGCCAGGAGCTTGAGCAATTGCGTGACCTGGTGAAAAAATATGATCTGTTTTTATTGGCCGATGAGGTATATCGTGATTTGTGCTATGACGGTCAGGAATTTACCTCCATCATGGATATTAACGGTATTGACCAAAATGTTATTCTGATCGATTCGGTTTCCAAACGTTATAGCGCCACAGGTCTAAGAACCGGGGTCATGGTTTCTAAAAACAGGTATTTGCTTCATACGGCCCTGAAATTCTGCCAGGCCAGGTTATGCCCACCTTATGTTGCCCAGGTTGCAGCCGAAGCAGCCATTGATTCTCCGCCCGAATACATGCAGATGATCTATGATGAGTTCCTGACCCGAAGAAACTATATTGTTAAAGAACTGAACACTATACCCGGTATTATATGTCCCTTACCCCGCGGTGCTTTTTACTTGCTGGCAAAACTACCGGTTGATGATGCCGAAAAATTTGCCATGTGGATGTTAAGCGAATTTGAATATGAAAAACAAACGGTAATGCTGGCCCCGGCCTCAGGATTTTATTTCAATACCAATTTGGGAAAGCAGGAAGTGCGTATTGCCTATGTTTTAAATGTTCAAAAGCTGAAGAAAGCCATGATGTGCCTGCGCCTGGCACTCGAACAATATCCGGGAAGAATCAGGACAGATAAAAAACATAAGACGAAAACCGTTATTCCGACAGCAACCAATCCCTGGTTTATTCAGTGAAATCGGGATAAAGCAAATATTTTTGCCTTAATTCTTTGTAACCTGACAGGTCATTCTGCCAGTCAAACTTTATCGTATCAATGTCAATACCGGATTTTATCTGACTTCTCAACATTTTGTTTCCTGACAATAAATTAAAATAGGGAATAAAAAAACTGTCCTGGCCGGCCAGTTGCCATGCATGTTCAAGATATTTCAGCATGATCGCCCGGTTGTTAGCAATCTCTTCAGCCGCAACGTGCCTCAGGTCAATGCCATAACATACCTCATCCTGGTGCTTTGGGTGTTCAGCACCCGGAACCGATGCGGGAATATAACGAAACAAAGAATCAGGAAAGCCGGGATGACCGTATACCTCAAACGGAAAAGATGTTCCTCTGCCCACATTGATAATGGTTCCCTCAAAAAAACCCAGTGACGGATAAAGATATACCGCACGCATACTTTTGAGGTTAGGTGAGGGAAACACAGTCAGGTGATACAAGGAATCATGTGTATAATTATCACATAATATCACATGCAGATCACATTCAAGGCCATTTTTCAGCCATGATTCACCATTGATCATGCCTGCATATTCTGCTATGGTAAGTCCATGGACAACCGGCACGGGATGCATGCCCACAAAAGACCTGAACTCATCCTCCAGCACCGGCCCGTCAATATAAAAACCATTGGGATTCGGCCGGTCAAGAACAAGCAGGGAAATCCCATTTTTAGCACAGGCTTCCATCACATAATGTAATGTGCTGATATATGTGTAAAAACGAACTCCGACATCCTGAATATCAAAAACAACCATATCAATGCCCTGTAAATCCTCCCACCCTGGTTTTCTCACCTTGCCATACAAAGAGATCAAAGGAATACCGGTTCCCTTATCCGTCTCATCATCTACAAGGTAACCCGCGTCTTCCATGCCGCGGAAACCGTGTTCTGGACTGAAAATTTTATCTATCCTGATACCCAGCTTTAACAGGCTATCAACCAAATGAACATCGCCGATAAGGCTGGTATGGTTGGCTACCAGGGCAATATGCCGGTCCTTTAATAAAGGCAGGTATTGTGACGTACGCTCTGCCGCAGGTATTATTCTGTCGTCCGGCCGGTCACCGGCATGGTGTTGGCTTTTGCAGCTAACAACAAACAATGACAAGGAAAATATGCATATCGCTTTTTTTATCATGAAAGGTTTTTACTGATTGTGTGCATCAAAAATAGTACATTTGCTGCAAAATATACAATAGTGAACACCGAACTGTTTATTGCAAAACGGCTGACTTTTGATAAAGAGAGTAAAGCTTCCTTTTCTCGCCCGATAATAAGGATCGCCATTATTGGCATTGCCCTCGGACTGGTTGTGATGATCATTTCTGTTGCCGTTGTTACGGGCTTTAAGAATGAGATCAGGAAGAGGGTTGTTGGTTTTGGTTCGCATATACATATCATTAACTTTGATTCAAACATATCATTCGAAACACAACCTATATCAAAAAAACAGGATTTCTACCCGGGTTTGGCCGATTCAATAGAGGGAATTGATCACATACAGATCTTTGCCACTAAACCGGGCATCATAAAAACGGATAAAGATATTGAAGGAGTGATAGTAAAAGGAATAGGAAGTGATTTCGACTGGCATTTCTTTAATGAAAACCTGGTGGAAGGACATTCCTTTAACGTTAACGATACATTGACCTCCAATGAAGTACTGATTTCACGGCACATATCCAATCTGTTAGGTTTGGAGATAAAGGACGAATTCGCGATGTTCTTTATAGACCGGCAGCCACGCGCGCGAAGGTTTAAAATCGCGGGTATTTATGAAACCAGCCTTGAAGAATTTGATAAACAATTCATCCTGGCTGATATCAAACATATCATAAAACTCAATAACTGGAAAGATGATGAGATAAGCGGTTTTGAGATACTGATCAGTGATTATCGGGATATTGATTATCTTACCAGGCAGGTCCATGAAATTGCCGGATTAAGCTTTGACGAAGACGGGTATCCGCTTAAAGTAAGAAACATCAAACATAAGTATCCTCAAATTTTCGACTGGCTGACCCTACTGGATATGAATGTTTTGGTGATCCTGATTTTAATGGTTGTTGTTGCCGGATTTAATATGGTTTCAGGTTTGATCATACTTATCCTTGACAGAACGAACATGATAGGGATATTGAAATCCCTCGGACTAAATAATAAAGGGATACGTAAAATATTCCTTTATCAATCGGCCTTCCTCATCACAAAGGGGCTTCTGTGGGGAAATCTGATCGGCATACTCCTTGCATTTATACAGTATAAAACACAATTTCTGCAACTTGACCAGGCATCATATTTTATAGATTATGTTCCGGTAAATTTTAATATTTTATATTTTATTTTGCTGAATGCCGGCACCCTGCTTATTACCCTCACCATGCTGGTATTTCCTTCGCTTATCATTGCCAATATCAGCCCTTCGCGAACAGTCAGGTTCAATTAAATGTTATTATTTCAATTATAGTTTATGAAACACTTTATAGAAAAGCTGCGTTCAGAGATCAACAAAGAATTACCTGGTGAGCAGGCACAATTCATGATGGCCCCTTCAAAAATACGCGAAAGGGTAAACAAATATAATTTTCAAAGAGCGGGTGTTCTGTTGCTGTTATATCCCCTGGATAAAAATATTTTCTTTGTACTGATAAAGCGTTCGGAAGACGAAGGTCCTCATAGCGGTCAGATAGGCCTTCCCGGCGGAAAATATGAACAAAAAGATAATAACATTTTCAATACAGCACTCCGTGAAACATACGAAGAAATTGGGGTTCCGCCAGAAAATGTGGATATTATCGGACGTCTCTCCCTCCTCCACATACCTGTTTCCTGTTATCTTGTTACTCCAGTGGTGGCTGCTATGTATCATACACCCCGGTTTCATACAGAAGAAAATGAGGTAAGCGAGATCATTCAACTTCCGCTTTCCAGTCTTCAAAATCGGGAATTACGAAAAGTTGATAATATAACACGGGGAGGACTCCCTGATTCCGTACCATATTTTTCCTTTAACAATCACCGGGTATGGGGGGCTACTGCAATGATCCTTAGTGAATTCTCGGAAATCCTCCACCGCCCGTCATTAGTTAGAGTTTGTCTATAAAGTCATAGTGTTTGTTCAGAATGTTCGATATCAAGGCGCGTGAACATTTTAAACCGCGGTATACTAAAGTATTTGAGGATTTAA
>CAZBJH010000074.1:0-16325 GCA_964492185.1 uncultured Bacteroidales bacterium
ACGAAAACGGCCAATACAGGGACAAGATACAGATGTTGCGGGATGACCTGAAAAAAGAAGATTATGTTGACCTGCTGATTATGAATGAAAATAACAACAGGATAAATATTTACAGTAAGGAAAAACGTAAGCAAACAGTGGGATTTGTTGCAATTATTGACAGTGAAAATAAGCTTATGATAATTGATGTAAAAGGCAGTCTTGATTTCAGTGAATTTATGAAATTTAAAAACAAGATTGAATCGGGATTCTGATACACTTTTAAATATTTGTACTTACTAACCAACAATAAATAATTTTGAAGAACATTATAAGCACTGATCAGTTAACCAAAAGATACAGGAATATTACCGCCGTAAATCATCTTGATCTTGAAATACCAGAACATAGTGTTTTTGGTATTTTGGGTCCGAACGGCAGCGGTAAAACCACAACCCTGGGAATGATACTGGATGTTATTAATCCAACAAGCGGCACTTATTCCTGGTTTGGAAACAGGAATAAGAAAGAGAACAGGAAACGTATAGGTTCAATATTGGAGTCACCCGCTTTTTATCCCTATCTGTCAGCAGTCTCTAACCTAAAGATAGTAGCCCGGATAAAAAACAGGCCGTATAACAATATTGATGAAGTATTATCACTTGTAGGATTATCCGGTCGTAAAAACGACAAGTACAAAACATACTCGCTGGGTATGAAACAACGATTGGCAATTGCTTCTGCATTGCTGTGTGATCCTTCAGTACTGGTGCTTGATGAGCCGACTAACGGACTTGACCCCCAGGGAATTGCAGAGATACGTGATATTATTAAAAAGCTTGCTGATGAAAAAAAGACGGTGATCCTGGCAAGCCATTTACTTGATGAAGTTCAGAAAGTATGTACACATTTCGGGGTATTGAATCATGGAGAACTGATCTATAAAGGAAATGTTGAAGAAGTAAGCCGTGATGAACACCTTGTTGAAGTATCAACAGATGATAATAATGCATTGCTGAAGATCCTGAATGACTTCCCGGAACAGCTTGGCGTTAAGGAAGAGAACGGAAAGTTCAATGTGATGTTAAAACCATCTGTCAGTGTATCGGATTTTAGCCGTTACCTGTATGAACAAGGTATATTCCCAACCCATTTGCTTACCAAAAGAAAAAATCTTGAACAACAATTTCTTGAAATATTAAACCAACCGGAAAATGTATAATCATTTTAAAACAGAAATCCTTAAAATACGATCTTACAAGACTTTCTGGATAATTCATATACTATACTTCGCTATTATCCTCCTTGTAATAAGTGGTGTTAAACTACTCCTTAACTTTCTGGCTGAACAGGGAGAAAAAATAGAGAATATTGATCCGGGTGCAATACCGGTTTTTCAGTTTCCCGACATCTGGCATAATTTAACCTGGATAGCAGGCATTTTCAGGATTGTTCCTGCAATCTTTATTATTATTTCAATCACCAATGAGATCAGCTACAATACCCTGCGCCAGAATATTATAGATGGGTTAAGCAGGAAGGATTTTTTACGTTCCAAATTGTCACTTATCCTGTTTATCAGCGTTTTATCAACTTTATACCTGTTTATTCTCGGGCTTGTAATGGGACTGATAAACACCGGGCATATTGAAACAAAATATATTTTCCTGTATATTCCATTTCTCGCCGGACATTTCCTGGAAATATTCATCTATCTGTTAATTGCCCTTTTCACAGGATTGTGGATCAGCCGGGCAGGACTGGCTATGATACTTTTACTTTTATATTCATACGTGATTGAACCGATAGTTACATTCAGAATTGATTCGGCATTGATAAGCGGCTTTTTCCCCATTAAAGCGATCAATAACCTTATACGCTTTCCGTTTACAAAATACGCTTTAAGGGAAGTTCAGGATCATCTGACATGGCAGGATACAGGCATCGCGGTTTTTTATGCTTTTCTTTTTATATGGCTGACCTACCTGATATTAAGGAGAAGGGATCTATAGATTATTTCAATCCGAACATATATGCAAACCTTATAAGTTCTATCATATTTGAAACTTCAAGTTTCCTGTATATATTTTGCCGGTGTGTTTTAACTGTCAGCTCACTTATCATTAATTTATCAGCCAGCTCCTTATGTGATTTTCCTTCACTCAGCAGTTTCAATACTTCCTTTTCGCGCCGCGTTAGATCATTGTAACGTGTAAGGTTATTTTTTAAATAAATGTAATCGTTTAAAATATCAACAACCTTATCTTCAAAATCTTCGAGGACTGATACCGGATTGGTAATGGATATCGTACAATCCCTTCCTTCAAGTAACTTGGTGTTAGTATGAAACCACTGATAATCGGTAGCCGGGGTTTTTATGTACTGAAAAAAACTTATCACTTTGCTGTAATCCCCGCTGGCAACAAGCTCTTTCAACTGGGGGATCACCCTTTCAGTGGTTTCAGGATGTATAAAAGATGCAAGAAAATTATGTCCTCCCTGTTGAAACAAATCTTTCTTAATACCAAAATCAGTTTCCATTCTGGGACTAATATATACCAGTGAAAAATCGTTAATACTGTTTAAGTGCAACCACCCTGGCACCAGCTCACTGATCTCATCCAGTGAGATGTCACCATTTACCAAAAGGCCATTAAGCTTTTCAAATTGATCCAATTTCATATTACATTACCATAACAAAATACAAATAAAAAAAATAAATAAATGTTAATCAAGTATTTAATCATATGATACATTATCTTTGTCAAAATAAAGATAAAAACAAAGCCGGAATTCACAAACGAATAAAATAAAATGTATCTTATACGGTAAACAACAGTAACTTAAAAGTATCAGGTGAATATACTATTTCTGTAAATTGTTCGTTCAGGCTAAAATGAATTTTTGGTAAAACAATATCACTCTTTAATCGAAAAAAACAACTTATCGCTAAATAAATCGTATAGGGAGTTAGTATTTTTTTTTGGAAAGGAATAACCATTATGGGGAGGTTGATAAGGAAATCGCGTAAAAGATTAATCGCAATTATCATTAAATTTTTAAAACAGGGAATTACACCCGAAAGACTGGCTCTCTCAATATCATTGGGAATTACAGTGGGCATAATACCTTTAATAGGTGTTACTACTATAATAATATCAGCCGCTGTATTTTCTTTAAGGTTAAATTTTGCTGCTGCACAATTGGTGCATTATGTTGTACATCCAATACAGATCGCATTATTTATACCATTTATTAAGCTTGGTGAGATTTTTCACAGTGAAGCATTATTACCCGGATCATTTCTCAATCTGCTCGGGCAGGCAAAAGCCGACCTGTGGGGTACTATTCACGATTTCTGGGTAGCTAACCTGTCTGCACTTGGTATCTGGACAATTATTGCTTTGCCAATGGGTATTATTTTGTACCGTGTATCTTTGGCTGGTATTAGGCAGATTGCTGTCGTGCGATCTAAATAATGTCTGTCCATAATGTCCGATATCTGCGTTGCTGCTCACATTTTAAATCCTCAAATACTTTAGTATTCTCCGGTTTAAAATGCTCACGCGCCTTGATCTCGAACATTCTGAACAAACACTATCAGTATATTAACGGACACTATATAATCGCCATATGCCGCAAGTCTATGATTTGTGGCTCTATAATTTAACATTCGAACTGCCATCAGTCACAGACTTGCGGTAGTATATTTATGTTGAAGACCACAAGTCACAGACTTGCGGTGGTAGGAAAAGATATGCCGCAAGTCTGTGACTTGTGGCTCTCGCGTTTTCGGACCGCGCGAGCCTTGCAAATGGAACTTTCTGAACAGACACATGTCCGGTTAAACATTTTACCGATTTTATTGATGTACACTATATAATCTCTGAATAAATATCCCGGAGGATTTTCTCCTCATTTTCCCAGCAAAGTTCTTCGGATGCTTTTTTAAGATTTTGCTTCCAACGTTCTCTCAGCTTTTCATTAAAAAGCATTTCACTGATAATGCCGGCAAGTTGTTTAGGGTCTTTTTGCAATGTAGTAACACCGATATCATATCCTTTAACTATTTTCCTCATTTCAGGAAAATCAGAAACCAGCACAGGTATACCGGCATGGATATAATCAAAAAGTTTATTTGGTAAGGCATAATAATAGTTCTGACCGATATGCTCCTCAAGTGATATCCCCAGGTCAGCCTTTGCCGTAACAACATGAAGATCGGAAGGATTAAGCCGTCCCGTAAAGATAACCCTGTCACTTAGTTTTTTTTCATATGCCAAAGCCTTTAGATGCAATGTAATATCCCCGTCACCAGCAATCAAAAAAACTACATTTTCGAGGTACTTCATCGATAAAATCACATTTTCCAGTCCCCTTCCTGTATTTAGCACCCCCTGATAGATAATAATCTTTTTCTCGGGGTTGAGTTCTATACTTTTTCCGTGCCTTTTAACCGAACAATCCGGCAAATTGCGCACTACCTTCATTTCAATACCATAAGCCCGCGAATAAATGGAAGCCAATGAATCACATACAGTATATGAATAATGTATCCGCGGCAAAATATACCTTTCCAGTCCTTTCCATACTGATCGCACAAAAGGCCGCCCTGTCAATTCGGGAACTTCGGTAAAATATTCATGGCTGTCATAAACAAGCGGTTTTGATCTTAACACGGATACCAGCCATGAGGCAGCCAGGGTATCAAGGTCATTGGCTACAATAACATCAAAACGGTGAAACAAAAGATATATGAACAACCTGATATTATAAGCTGCATAAAATAATGGCCCCTTATGAAAAAGGAACCGGAAACGCTTAACCGAATAATCTGCTTTTATAAGCGCCGGACTGCCGGGAAGTACTCTGCCAGTAATATGTACCTCACAATTATTTCTGATCAGGAATCCCGCTACTTTTTGTACGCGCTGATCAGTAACAATATCATTGGTAACCGCTAAAATAATCCGTTTCAAATTGTGACTACTTTCTGTTGCTGTAAAAATAATCTTTAAATCGTAAAGCAACAATTCAAAGATGTGAATAATCGCCGGTTATATCATTATGCTGAATAGACCAGCTATTAAAAAATCCATCCTGCGTTCTGACTATCAAAATTCTGACCGCCTGAAAAAAATCTTATATGTCAAAGCAGGATTAACCGACAGTTCATTATATTTGTTATTTCATTTTCTACTATGCAGAAACCAATACAAAACATTTCTTTAAGGGAGTTTAATACTTTCGGGATTGATGTTACAGCCAAATGGTTTCTGAGACTCCGGGATAGCAGGGAAATTCATGAATTCATACATTCGGAATATGCCGGGATCCAGCCTCGTTTTATACTTGGCGGAGGAAGTAATGTTGTTTTTACTGACAACTATGATGGTTTGATCCTTAAACCCTCAATAAAAGGAATCGAAATTATACAACAAGATAAGGAACATGTGCTTGTCAGAGCCGGAGCAAATGAAGACTGGGATGGCTTTGTGGCATGGTGTGTGAATAATAATTTCGCGGGGATTGAAAACCTTTCTTTTATTCCCGGCAGTGTCGGGGCAAGTCCTGTACAAAATATCGGCGCATATGGAGTTGAAGTGAAAGACCGCATCCATACTGTTGAAGGAATAGAACTGAAAACCGGGAATAAACGTGTTTTTACAAGGGAGCAATGTGTTTTTTCATACCGGAACAGCATTTTTAAAAACAAACTCAAAGGACAGTATATTATTACAAATGTCAACTTCAGGCTTGATAAAAAACACACGTACATAACAGGATACGGCACACTTGAAAAAGAACTTGATAGTTTTCCTGAAACCACTATTAATAATATCAGGAAAGCAGTTATAGCTATCAGGAGGTCTAAACTTCCTGACCCTGTGGAATTTGGTAACGCGGGAAGTTTTTTTAAGAACCCTGTAGTAACGGATGAAATTGCAGAAAACCTATTGAGATATTATCCTAAAATGCCATACTGGAAACTTGGTAACGGAAGCGTTAAACTGTCAGCAGCCTGGCTGATAGAAATGGTAAAGTGGAAAGGAAAAAAAATAGGAAATGTCGGGACACATAAAAATCAACCACTGGTCATCATCAACCTCGGCAATGCGAACGGTACCGAAGTAGCTGAATTTGCCAGAAAGATCCAGAAAATTGTTGTGAATAAATTTGCTATCAGCCTGGAACCTGAAGTCACAATTATTTAGTGTCTGTCCATAAAGTCCCATTTGCCGCGTTACGCTTGTCCGAAAATTGCTCATTTACGACTGGTAAACTCCGCATTTTCGGACTGCGCAAGCCTTGCAAATTGAACTTTCTGAACAGACACATGTTCGGTTAAACATTTTGACTACTTTATAGACGGACACTATTTAGTGTCTGTCCATAATGTCCCATTTGCTGCGTTACGCTTATCGTTCACCTTTATTGTATAATGTTTACTCCTGTCTAACAAAACCCATAAACAACAGTTATTCATTATTTTACTGATTACCGAATACCTATACAAACCACCCGTAACTCTTGTTAGTTTACTTTTGTACTAAATCCCGATTTCGCGGAATACTGTTCACCATTCACCGACTGATTACCGATTACCGACAACCGGTCACCGTTCAATCCCACTCTCCCATCACTACTACCCTGGCGCTTTCGAGTATTTCCTTAACTTCATCCGTAGTTTCAGCCTCTGCATATATCCTCAGTAAAGGCAGTGTGCCCGAGGCTCTTATCATTAACCAGGTATTATCATTCAAATAAAACTTATATCCGTCCATTGCTTCTGTCCGCATCACTTCGAACCTGCCGAAACTACTGTACTCCCCATTTTCACATTTTTCAAGCACTTTGTTTCTTAACTTTTTATCCGCTTCAAGGTCAAGTCTTTCATAGGCAAAACGCCCTGTTATTGAATACACCTCGTTTAACAGTTCGCTGATTGATTTACCACTTTCTACCATCCATTGCCAGATAACCAATCCCATCCATATACCATCACGTTCAGGCAAAAACCCTTTTATTGATATGCCACCGGACTCTTCTCCGCCAACCAGAACATCCTCATTGATCATATACCTGGCCACATTCTTAAATCCTATCTTCACCCTTTCCACCTCCAGTCCGTAATGGTCACATATCCTGTCTATTTTACCGGTACTTGAAAAACCCACTACAACCTTCCCGCTAAGGTTTTTATATCGTACCAGGTAATGAATAAGCAGCAATATGATATGGTGTGAATCAATATAATTACCTTCACTATCATATAAAGCAATACGGTCAGCATCACCGTCAACAGCAAGTGCACAATCAATATCTTTATTTTTTAAGATGTATTCTGCAAGTTCAAACAGATTTTTATGTACCGGTTCGGGGGGTATCCCCATAAATGTGGGGTTCAACTCACAATGAAAGTATTTAATGCCGGGAAATATCTTCTTCAGTACACTCTGTCCGCTACCATACATAGCATCAAAAGCAAAACACACCGATGAACCTGAAATTCCTTCAACATCAAAATTATCATGAATATGCTTGATATAGATCGATTCGAGGTCAACATACTGTATCATACCCTGCTCCTGCAATTGATTCCAATTGAGCAGTTCAAGATCGATCTCATACTCATCTGAGATCAGGTCCTCCACATCCTTCACATCCTTCTCCAGCATGGGCCCGCCGTATTCTCCTTTCAGCTTATAACCATTATATACGGCCGGATCATGACTTGCAGTGATCATAATACCACATCGGGCCTTTAGTCTTACCACACCAAGGGATACCATAGGTGTGGATACAAACTTTTCAGGTATATAAACACGAATACCCTTTGAGGCAAGGATCTTAGCAACTGCCTCCATAAACATCTCTCCCCCGAACCGGCAGTCATAACCAATAACAGCCGAAGGCGTTTTATACCTTTTTGTCAGCCAGGTAGCCGTGGCTGCAGCCACTTTTGAGACATTCGTTATTGTATAATCCTTTGCAATGATGGCACGCCAGCCATCCGTTCCAAAAACAATTTTATCCATTTGACGGTTTGTTCAATCAGGTGTTTAATCGAATCGGAAAAATACTGTAATATTTTTAATGATTAAAAAAAACCTGTACTTATTTTAATATTTTCCGCCGGTTTAGCGCCTGCCTGTATAAACGTGCATTTTTGTTATGCTGATTCAGTGTTTTCGCAAAACGGTGATAACCTGAAAAATCCTCTTTTGCACAAAAATACAAATAATCATGATTTTTGTAATTCAATACAGCATCAATAGCCGCAACCGACGGAATTGATATCGGTCCCGGCGGTAATCCTGCATACCTGTATGTATTGTAGGGCGAATCAATGTGCAGGTGTTTATTTAAAACCCGCCTTACAGTGAAATCGCCAATGGCGAATTTAACCGTCGGGTCAGCCTGCAGCCTGATACCTTTCTTTAACCTGTTTATATATACTCCCGCGATCATATTCATCTCATCATCCCTGAATGTTTCTTCATCCACAATTGATGCAAGGGTGATCACTTCATTAGGTGTAAACCCCAAAGACTCTGCCTTTCTTAGCCGCTGTCTGTTCCAGAATTCGTTGTATTCATCATGCATGCGTAAAAGAAATTTCCTTGCCGATGTGTTCCAGTAAAACTCATACGTGTTTGGTATAAACATTCCTTTTATTGTCTGGCGGTTAAATCCAAGTTCGGAGACTATACTGTCATTATAGATCAGTTCCAGTATTTCTTCTGCACCGGGTTCAATCTGCCGTGCCACAGTTTTAGCCAGCTCATGTTCAAAACGGATATTATGAAAAGTCAGCTCAACCGGTTCCTGACGTCCCGAACGCAACAGATTCACCAGCTCATTATTGTTCATACCGTGTCTTATTTTGTACCGGCCGGAATACACATGATTCTCATAATTTTTCTTTTTTGCAGTCCATAAAAAACTTTTATTGTCGATAATGAAATCTTCTTCATTAATTATCGATAATACATCCTGAAAACCGGATCCGGTAGGTATATAGATATAACTTATCCCGTCACCGTCAATCGATACATTGGGTTTGAAGACTTTTGAATAGATGGATATACCCTTAATACCAAGTAAAAGAAGCACTATAATAATTACACCCAACAATATCTTTATTAACCTGCCTGCTGTCATATCAACAACTATTCCTGTTTAGTGTCTGTCCATAAAGTCCCATTTGCCGCGTTACGCTTGTCCGAAAATTGCTCATTTACGAAAAGTAAACTCCGCGTTTCCGGACCGCGCGAGCCTTGCAAATGTAACCTTCTGAACAGACACATGTACGGTTAAACATTTTTACTACTTTATTGACTGACTCTGTTTAATCAAATAACTTAATATTTATACTTTTATTACATACAACTGTCCGGCTTCATCCCGTAAAACACGAACTTTTTCACCTTTATCTATAAACCCGATCTCAGCCCTTGCATCATATATTTCCCCTTCAATCTCAACACGACCGGAAGGCCTGAGGACTGTGAAAGCAGTTCCGGATTTCCCTACCATCTGCTTTTGCATAATATTAATACCAATATATCCCTCATCCCTGTTCTGAACAGTATTTAAAGCAAGTCCCTTAAATGATTTGGTTGATGTAAACAAAAGTTTACTCAGATAAATAGATAATATAAAAGAAACAAATATTGAAAACACTACGAGAAAAAATGCCCTGAAAACCCTGTCCAAAGCTCCTACACCTTCATATTCAAAGGTGACATTGTCTACCATACTCATTGTCAGTCCGGCCACAACTAAAATAATACCGGCAATGCCGGCTACTCCAAAACCCGGTATAACAAATATCTCGAGGGCAACAAGTATTATTCCGGCAATAAAAACCAGTATTTCCCAGTTTTGTGCAATCCCCTCGAGATACAGCGGGGCAAAATATAACATGGCCGCAAGGATGGCCGCCCCAAGGGGAAATCCAATTCCGGGTGATTGTAATTCAAAATAAATACCTCCTATAATGATCATTATTAACAGGCTTTGTGCAACAGGACTTAATAATAACATTATGAACGATTCCAGTCCTGAAGGTTCATACCGTTCAATCCTGTAATTCGTTATACCTGCCATTTGTAATACTTCGGGTATGTTTTTTGCCAGTCCTTCACAAAACCGCACCCTTACAGCTTCTTCGGCTGTCAGGGTGAGGACCTGACCTGAATCCACAATTCCTTCGACCTTAAGCAGTGGATCAACCATTGCCTCGGCAATTTTAGGGTCACGGAACCAACGGACTATAGTATCATTACCGCTGATAATAGTATCCTTACCATGAGCTTCCGCTGTAGCACGCATGGTAGAACGCATAAAAGACTGGTATTTATCAGGTACAACCTCACCGGTCTGGTTAACAACAGTAGCCGCCCCGATACTGCCTCCGGGTCTCATATAAATGCTGTCTGCAGCAATAGAGATCAGGGCACCGGCTGAAATAGCCTGGTTATCTATAAATACGAACACGGGAATGGATGAATTCAATATTGATGTCCTGATCGAATCGGCGATGTCGACCTGGCCTCCATACGTATTCATATGCAACAGGATATAATCCGCCTTAACCGATACCGCCTCTTCAAAAGCTTTTAGCGTTGTACGCCATACCGGTTTGGCAATCTGATCCATGATCTTAAAAACATAAACTATATTCTCATCGGTTTCAAACATAACTTGTTCTTCCTGTGCCTTACCGGAAGAAAACAGGATCAGAAATGCTAGTATGAAAATTGGTTTATACATATCCTGAACACTAATTTATTGACAGACTCTAATTATGTTGTAATATACATGATTTTTTCAATCTTAACGAAAAAAAATCGCGGTCAAATTTAGTAATAATATTTCATCATCCCACTATAAGCTTCAACTGCCCTGAGTTCTCCAACTTGTATCGAGGGCACGGCACTCATGGAACAGAAGCAAAAATTTGATCATACACATGAAAACCCGGATCGAAAATCATGCTCTGTTGTTTTTTTTCTAACTTTGTGGCTTTCTGCATTACAACAAACAAACAGAATGAAGCTACAGGAACTAACGGCAATATCTCCCGTCGACGGCAGGTACCGGTCCAAAGTCAGTGAATTAGCCGTTTTCTTTTCAGAATTCGGTTTGATGAAATACAGGGTCTATGTCGAAATAGAGTATTTCATCGCTCTTTGTGAGATTCCGCTGCCGCAACTTAATGATATCCCGGCGGAAAAGTATACCGTATTGCGCGGTATCGTTGACAACTTCTCAGTTGATAATGCGCGACATATAAAAGATATAGAAAAAACCACCAATCATGATGTAAAGGCTGTAGAATATTTTGTTAAGGAGAAATTTAATTCTGTGGGTCTGGATAAACACAAAGAGTTTGTTCACTTCGGACTTACATCACAAGATATTAACAATACAGCCGTACCCCTTTCATATAAACATGCCCTGGATAAAGTTTATTACAACCAGTTAAGCCAGGTAACCGATACGCTTGATACCCTGGCTAACGAATGGAGACAGGTTGTTATGCTGGCACGCACGCATGGCCAGCCGGCCTCTCCCACCCGGCTTGGTAAAGAGATCCTTGTTTTTTCGGAAAGGATAAATAAGCAACTGGTACAGCTTAGATCAATCCCGTTCTCAGCCAAGTTCGGCGGTGCCACAGGAAATATGAATGCCCATGTGATCGCTTATCCTCAGATAGACTGGAATGGTTTTGCCACGAATTTTGTTAATTCGGTGTTGCAACTTCAACGTTCATACCCCACAACACAGATTGAGCATTACGATAACCTGGCTGCTTCTTTTGACGCATTGAAACGTATAAATACAATTCTTATTGATCTGTGTCGCGATATCTGGACTTATATTTCAATGGATTATTTTAAACAAAAGATCAAAAAAGGTGAGATAGGCTCATCAGCCATGCCGCATAAAGTAAATCCGATAGATTTTGAAAATGCCGAAGGCAACCTGGGAATGGCCAATGCTTTTTTTGAACACCTTTCTGCAAAACTCCCCATATCAAGATTACAACGCGACCTTACCGATTCTACCGTCTTGAGGAATATAGGCGTGCCGCTTTCTCATACGATCATTGCCCTGCAATCAATAAGAAAAGGATTGGGTAAATTACTGCTAAATGAGGATGCACTGAAAGCCGATCTTGAAAAGAACTGGAGTGTAGTGGCAGAAGGTATTCAGTCCGTGCTCAGGAGAGAAGGATATCCGAATCCTTATGAAGCCCTGCTTCAGCTCACACGTACAAACAAAAAGATCACTGCTGAAATAATTTCCGGCTTCATTGATTCGTTAAATATCGCTGACCGGGTTAAAGAAGAACTAAAACAGATAACACCATTTAATTACACCGGTAAGTAATTTATGAAGGACGCGATAAAATTATTCCGCAGGTTTTTACCCCCATATAAAAGTATACTCGGATTAAATATCCTATTTAACCTGCTGGGTGCTGTTTTTGGTATTTTTTCATTTGTGGCGATGATACCAATACTTCGCATCTTACTGGATAAAGCAAAAACCGTACATACATACACGGATATTGATATTTCACTGATCCCTCTCAATATTCCCAAAGATGATATAATGAACAACCTGTATGCTTTTATCGGCAACCTGTCAAAAACATACGGGGAAGTCAGCACCCTAATCTATATTGGTCTGTTCCTGATCCTGATGGTGTTGTTTAAAACGGGATTTACATTTCTGGCCAGCTTTTCAATGGTAAAGATCAGGAATAATGTCGTCCGTGATATCCGGAATAAAATGTATAAAAAGATTGTACATCTTCCAATAGGATTTTTTTCGGAGGAAAGGAAAGGTGACATCATAGCACGCGTTACAGGCGATGTTACCGAAATAGAGCATTCCGTAATGACTTCACTGGATATGTTCTTTAAAAATCCTATTATCATTGTGATAACCATCATAGCAATGGTTTTCATGAGCTGGCAGCTTACCCTTTTTGTTTTTATCCTTTTTCCCATAGCAGGTGCCATCATCGGATTTATTGGTAAATCACTGAAAAAATCGTCATTAAAGGGACAAAACAAAATGGGGGAGATACTGTCAACTATTGAAGAAAGCCTTGGCGGCCTGCGAATAATCAAGGCTTTCAATGCTGAAAAAATCATGCAGGGTAAGCAGTCTCTCCAAAACAACCAGTATCGCAGGATCATGAACAAAGTAATGGGGCGCCACGCGCTGGCCAGTCCGACAAGTGAATTCCTGGGTACTGTTGTTATCGTTTCCGTTATGTGGTATGGCGGGAGCCTGATACTTCATGAGCAAAGCCACCTTCAATTCGAGGAGTTTATTTATTATCTTGTCCTTTTCTATAACCTTATCAATCCCACCAAGGCTTTTTCAACAGCATTTTATAATATACAAAAAGGGCTGGCATCCATGAATCGTATTGACATGGTGTTAAATACAAAAAACACGATTCAAAATTCATCCAAAGCTGCCCGTATCCAAAAATTTGAAAAGCAAATTGAATATGATGGTGTTTGGTTCCGTTACAATACCGAGTATGTTCTTAAGGATATCAGCCTTACCATTAAAAAAGGCAGAACGGTCGCCCTTGTGGGGCAGTCCGGATCAGGTAAATCAACACTGGTCGACCTGCTGCCCAGGTTCTATGATGTTATTAAAGGAAGCATAAAGATTGATGGCATTGATATCAGGGAAATTGAAATTACCCAT
This sequence comes from uncultured Bacteroidales bacterium, assembly GCA_964492185.1. Taxonomy (GTDB): domain Bacteria; phylum Bacteroidota; class Bacteroidia; order Bacteroidales; family UBA10428; genus JAFGSZ01. Next base: position 13,726 of record CAZBJH010000074.1, read on the forward strand.
CTCCGTGATCTGCTTGGTATTGTGAATCAGGAACCAATTCTTTTTAATGATTCATTTTTCAACAACATCGCTTTCGGAGCCGGATCGGCAACAATGGAAGAAGTTGTAGCTGCTGCAAAAGTCGCTAATGCCCATGAATTTATAATAACTACTGAAGAAGGGTATATGACCAATATAGGTGACAGGGGCGGAAAATTATCGGGCGGTCAGCGTCAGCGTATAAGCATTGCACGGGCCGTATTGAAAAACCCCCCTATCCTTATCCTTGATGAGGCTACATCGGCACTGGATACCGAATCGGAAAGACTCGTGCAGGATGCTTTAACAAAACTAATGCAAAACCGGACCTCGATAGTGATCGCACATCGGTTATCAACAATTATTCATGCTGATGAAATTTTTGTCCTTCACATGGGGGAGATTGTTGAACGCGGAGTGCATGATGAATTGCTCAGGGCAAACGGAGAATATAAAAAATACTATGAGCTACAATTCAACTGAGAAGAAAGGCCGGAAATACCATCTTCATGAATGGCTGCTGGATTTCATTATTCCAAAAATAAAATTTGCAGCCACCTCCGCGGTAGCTACTGCCGCTGATTATTTTCTTTACCTGGTTCTGGAGGCTTACCTGATGCCCCCGGTTCATGCGAACCTGGTATCACAAAGTGCAGGTATGGTGATAAATTTTATACTGCAACGAAAATTCGTTTTTATGCTGAAACGAAAATTATATGCAGCTTTCCTGTTATCTGTTCTCTTTTCGATCATTGGAATCGGTCTTGGCACATCACTGATATATTTGCTTACCAGGATCATATTTTTTGATAGCCATCAATATATCACCAAAGCCATTGTTACCGGGATTATCTTTTTCTATAATTTTTATACAAAAAGGTTTGCGTTTGAAAAACAAACATTTTCAATGAAAAGGACCTATGACAAGACTCAATGATAATATACAACCCTTATCGGTCAGTGAAAAATATTTTGTACTTGTTCTGATAATATTATATACCTCTTCCCTTTTTCTTAACCTGGGACTGCAGCCGCTGTATCTCGAAGAACCACGCCGGGCCCTGATCGCCCTGGAAATGATTTTCAATAAAAACTTTGCCATCCCCACCGAATTCGGCGAACTCTACTTTAAAAAACCGCCTTTGTGGAACTGGATGATAATTCTTTCATATAATATTTTCGGATCCTATTCTGAATTTGCAGTGAGATTCTTTACACCGGTATCCCTGCTGATCACAGGATTCATCATTTATATTGCCGGAAAAAAATATGTGAACGAACGTTTTGGCATAACCAGTGCATTTCTCTTCCTTGTTTCCATTGATATATATTATTATTTTTCCATGCTGGGTGAGATTGATATCTTTTATTCCCTGATCACCTTTGCTTCGTTCATCAGCATCTTTCATTTCTATAAAAAACAAAACCTGTATGCCTTGTTTATTGTCACTTATGCCTTAGGGGCTTTAGGATGGATGACAAAAGCTTTTCCCTCGGTGGTTTTTACAGGACTTTCACTTGTGGTCTTTTTTATATATCAAAAAAAAATCAAATTACTGTTTTCGTGGCCTCATTTGGCAGGAATAGCGACATTCCTGATTATTATTGGTGGATATTTCCTGGCTTACAGCAGATCCAATAATGCCGGGGATCTTATATCCATTCTCTGGTCCCGCTCCAGTCAGCGCACTGCACTCGAAAATACTCTGTCTGCTACCCTGACCAACCTGGCTGTTTTCCCGCTTGATGTAATGAAAAACCTTTTCCCTGCCATTCTGTTTTTCCCTTTATTGTTTATTAAAAACTTCCGTAAAACGATACGTTCGAATGACTTCATCCGGTTCAGCCTTATTATTTTTATTGTCAATATCCTGGTTTACTGGATATCACCAGGTACCCGCCAACGGTATATTTATATGCTTTATCCACTGATAATAAATGTGCTCCTGTATTTTTATATTGTTAAATCATCAGAAAATATAAAAATCAGCATGATCTATAATAAGTTACTGGGCGGCATCATACTTATTTCTCCTGCCTTGCCTTTACTCTTTCTTATTATGCCGCAATTCTCGGAGATAAAACATCTTACTGCACTCTGCGTTATGACTTCTCTTTTTATTGCCTGTGGTTTATTTTTCAATAAAATCGTATTGCATAACAAGTTGTTTACACTTATTTACGTGTTCATCATAATACGGATTTTATATGATCTCACCATTGTGCCGCACAGGAACATTTACAGTGATGCAAAAACCGAGAAAGATCAGGCATATGCAATATTAGATGAAATACATGATAACCCCATTCATTTATATGGCAGCACAACATGTTCACGGATCACTGTCTTTTACCTGGAACGAGAAACAAAAAAGGTGGTTGACAGGGAATACAAGATGGAAGAAGGTGATTATTATATTGTTGATAATAAACATATCATCACGTCTCCCCATGATACTGTGATGACATTCAGTCAGGAGTTTGCCGGGGATTTTTTATTGATAAGGAATCGACACGCGATGGACTAGCGGAGAAAGAGGGATTACGACTCGCTCCGCTTGTCGTGAACTCGGAACCTGCGG
>CAZBJH010000075.1:0-16008 GCA_964492185.1 uncultured Bacteroidales bacterium
TCACTTGTTCCTACAAAAGATTTGATTTTTAGGTTTTGTTTAATCATTTTGAAAAGGATTCAATATTCCAGCGCTCTTTATATATGTTGGCTACTGTTGTTGCTGTCCAATTTATACCATCAGGAAAAATCATAATATCCCATATCAAACCCCAATACGCTCTTGGGAGGGAATTGGATCTCCCGGGCGATATTTATTTCATGAGTTTTCCCGTCTGTTAAATCAGCAAATGCAGGTAAACAACCATCATAATCCAATAAAAGATGAAGCTTAATCGCTCCTTTCCGGGTTCTGAACTGCGCCCAGTCATATAATGATAATGATAGGGAAATGACGCTTGCATCCAACAAATAAATTTTACGTTTTATTCGTGCCAGAGCTTGCCTAGAGAATTTGGTCTGCATTTTCAGATGCCCAGCTAATGCGTAGTATAACTCCTGAAATATTTTATAGCCACGATTTTCATTGATATAGGATACCGATGATTTTGAAGGAGCCTTTGTGCAACCCAAGTGAACAATATTACCGGTAATGCTCCTTAAACCATTGGAGATATCACGAACAGAGTTAGCATGACCTAAATGGCAAAATAGCATACTGATTAAATGTGTCCAGCTATCAATACCCTTGGAATACTTATCACTATTATGTTTTGAAATGATTTCTGAAAAAATGGATTTGGGTATTAGTTTTGTAATTTGCGAAAAAAGAGATAGATTTATCATAGGGACTGTGTTTTTTGTTTGACAACTTAAAAATAACCCTTTTGGGTTAAAACAGTCCCTTTTTTCTTTTATTCAAACTTTATTTTGGACGGATGTGATATTTAATAAAACAATAGAAGTTGAATTTCGTTATAAATTCACACCCGATTAATGGTTTTTTAATATATGAATTTGCAGGAAAACATATATGACAAGATACGTGAAATGTTCGGGGACGTATACAACAACCTCAGCGTTCTTGAAGAACAGATTGATGTTGACCTGCAAATGGAGTATTATGAATACTCAAAGAACAACAACCCGAAACTGAGTCCTGAAGAAATAATCAATCGCAAGGATACAATTTTTCATACAGACACTCCCCTTGAAGATGAAAAAAACCTGTTGGTACAACTTGCATCGATTGAAAGCATTGAAGCTTACAGGACCATTGAAAAATATCTTAATAATCCTGACAGCCGGCTTTATGACTGGGCACGAATGGCCTTTCATGAAAGCCGCATGTTGCTGGAAAGCAAATTACTTGATGAAAACCAGATCATGATCTCAACGGGTCTTGGGGGCAGAGGTCTTAAGCTTAGGTATTTTACGGTGTTTTTCACTTTCAACGGCACCAATCTGAATAAACTGAAGCAAAAGGTCATCCGCGATGAAACACGTTACATACTTAAGAAATTTAATGCCGAACCGGAGATCCTGGAATTTGACAATAATATTGCTACAGTGCTTTCCTTAATACCTATTACTATACCCGTTCAGGATATTTTTTCCGGGATAATTGACGAGTGTAACGAGCTTGGGTGCTCACTTGACGAAAATTACATCATCACGAACATCAGGATCCTCACCCTTCCGGAGATCCGCGAATTCATCTCCAACTATCACGCCGGCATCCTGGAATAAACCTTAAATAGTGTCTGTCCATAATGTCCGATATCCGCGTTGCTGCTCAACCGAACGAAGTGAGCTCTTGAACACCTTTAAAAATTATTTACGTTGTGAAAACTTTTTAAATCCTCAAATACTTTAGTATACCGCGGTTTAAAATGCTCACGCGCCTTGATCTCGAACATTCTGAACAAACACTATGAGTTTATTGACAGACTCTAAATAGTGTCTGTCCAGAAAGTTGGCAAAATGTTTAAACGATCATGTGTCTGTTCAGAAAGTTTCATTTGCAAGGCTTGCACAGTCCGAAAATGCGGAGTTTACCAGTCGTAAATGAGCAATTTTCGGACAAGCGTAACGCAGCAAATGGGACTTTATGGACAGACCCTTCATAAAGATAAACCAGCAATTATCCCGGCAGATGAGTTACATAAGTACTGTAATACTAACATCCTTCCAATATCCTATCCTTCAACCTGTAATACTCCCTGGTAAAATATACATCGTTCTGTGCTTCCCTCAGGTCATAACCAAAAGCCCTTTTACTGACCACGATAACCGGCGGTGACTGTATCCGTTTGAAAAAACTTATTTTAAACAACCGCCATTTATGTTCCAGGTCATTTACAAATGAGCGGGCATCCGGAAAATATTCATCAAAAACATGCTGTTCCACCCCCAGTGTTTGAGTCAGCTCATCCTTATAATACATACTCAGAATATCTTCCGGGTCAAACCTGAATTCAATAAAAGCACGTATCAGCCGGTCATGGTATGGATAGTTAAGGGGGTCTCCTTTCCCTTTGTCCACATTTTGTGCCTCACTTAGCTCGGCTGACGCGGGAAGTTCAAGCATCACCCGTGGTACCAGGTCACGACCGTGCAGCTTATTTATGTACCGCGCCAGTTGGTATACTTCTGTTTTATACAGGTCTCCCAATAGTGAAACGGCACCGTTCACATCACCATATAAGGTAGCATATCCAATGGCTATCTCCGTTTTGTTCCCGTTATTCACAAAAACGGCATCCAGTGCCGAAGCTATGCCGGCCAGCAAACGTGATCCGCGGTCCCGCGCCTGCACGTTTTCCTCATTGAGTGATGACAGCTTTACGGGTGTTCTTTCACCCGACCGGTCAAGCCTTTCAAAAACCGCCTTATTGATCTGCTTAACAGTATATTCATATGATTCCTGTATAGGAAGGGATGTATAGCTGACTTCCAGGTTTTGTGCCAGCTTACGGGCAGCTGATATAGTTGTCTCGGAATTGAACCGTGAGGGCATATTAACGGTATAAACATTTTCAGCACCCAGGGCAAGAGTAAGCAGTGTGGCGCTGAGCCCCGAATCGATCCCCCCACTGAGGCCAACAACCACTTTTGGATCACCGAAAGAAGCAAAAGTTTTCCGGATGCCAAAGATCAGACCACGATAAAGCTCTTCAGAATCCCTTTCCTCACTGAGCGGCGGCGGGGAAGGCAAACATTCCCCTACCTTGCCGGTCACAATAGCCCGCAGCATTTCTTCCTTATAATTTTCCGCCATTTTCTGAAGGCTGCCGTCAGCATTATAAATGGTCGAATTTCCGTCAAACAGGTAAATATTTTTTCCGTTATTCTGAATACCGATATTATTGGCATAAACAAAAGGCACGGGATGTTCCTTAAGGCGATCTCTTATCACCCGGTGGCGCTTATCATTTTTTCGCCATGTCCATGGGGAACATGAAAGGTTCACTATCATTTCTGCATCATGTTGTTGCAATATTTCCACCGGTTGCACCGAATAATCATCGCTCCATATATCTTCACAAAGGATAAGCCCTATTTTGACAGTTTCCCCCCTGATGATCAATGGAAAAGGCTGCAGTAATTCTTCAGCCTTCCTGCCGGCATCCCATGCCTCCCTGCGCAATGAATAAAAATGCCTTGCATCGTCAAATTGCCGGTACCCGGCCAGAAGTGTTTTGTGGGTTTTACCTGCCAGCCTGCCGTTTTGTGCAATAAAGGCCGCGTTATATTTTCGCGTACGGCCGTCTTCATTGACCTTATGCCTGTCGATATCCACGTTGCCCCAGATCACGGTAATACCCTTTGATGCCCCGATAATATCTTCATTATACCCATAAACATCATTAACAAAAGCTTCATTTTCCCACTCATCACCGAGAAAATAACCTGCAACTGCCATCTCGGGAAAGATAACCATATCGTCCTTCCCCTTTCCTGCCTCCCCGATCTTTTCAAGTATCCTGGCAATGTTCTTATCCGGCCTGCCGGGAGCAACCTCTATCTGGGCAACAGCTACTTTTATTTCTGTGTCTAATGGCATGATCAATCCTATTTTAACTCAAAAATAGTAAAAGTTGCCCGGTTAATAAATTCATAAATATTGTTCGATTAATTTCAATAACCTGGACTGGTTTATGGGTTTTGTTATATAGGCATTACATCCGGCTTTAAGAGCCAGGTCTTTATCACCTGGAAGACCGTAAGCCGTCTGTGCCAGCACGGGAATGGCTGTGTTAAACTCCCTTATTATTCTTGTAGCCTCATACCCGTCCATTACCGGCATTTTCAGATCCATCAGTACAAGCCGGATCTCAGGATGCTCCTTCAGCAGATCCACGGCCTCCTGTCCGTTTTGGGCATAAATGATCTTATAACCTACCTCTGTACAAACAAATTCAATATATGCAAAACTCGTTTCATCATCTTCAACAACAAGTAATGTTATATCATCATTATCATGGTGCAATATTTGCCCTTTTTCCATTTCCGGTCTCTCCTGTTCACTGCTTTTACCGGTATCATCCCGCGGTGGGATCGTCAAATAAAAAGTACTTCCCTTCCCCGGCTCCGATTCAACCCAGATATTACCACCCAGCAGTTCGGCGTAAGCTTTGGATATCGAGAGGCCGAGGCCGGTCCCTTCATAGCCTCTTGTTAAATTCAGGTCGGCCTGCACAAAGCGGTCAAAGATAATATCCTTTTTATCAGGGGAGATCCCTTTACCGGTGTCGCTGACATAGAAAACAATATTGCTGTCCCTGTCAGGATAACAACCGAACTCAATATGTCCCTCATCAGTGAATTTCATTGCATTTTTCAAGAGGTTCATAAGAATGGATTCCAGTTTGATCTTATCAGAAACAATACTTTCCGTGCCGGGAGGCATTTTGCATGATACTTTAAATTCCAGGTTCTTCAGTTTGGCTTCACGTCCGAAAAACTGCTCAAAATAATCCATTACCTCATCTATACGGATATCCGTAAGCCGGGTATCAGTCTGTTCTGCCTCTATCCTGGAGATCTCGACCAGATCGTTTATAGTATTTAGAAGCCGTTCACTGCTTTTTCTTACGATCTCAATATACTCTTCCCTTTGATCAGGAGTAAGCAGGCTGTCTTCAAGGAGTTCAAGAAAACCCATGATCCCGTTCATAGGAGTTCTAATCTCATGGCTCATGTTAGTCAGGAAAGCTGATTTCAGCCGGTCGCTTTCTTCTGCCTTTACCTTTGCAGCTATCAGTTCCTCTATCATTTTTTTCTTTTCGGTCATATCCTCTCTTATTGATACAAAATGGGTGATTTTACCGTTTTGATCAACTATAGGTGATATCAGGGTATTCTCCCAGTACAGCGACCCGTCTTTTTTCCGGTTAAGGATCTCACCGTTCCAGTCTTTTCCCTCCAGTATAACTCTCCACATATTACTGTAAAATGTGCGGTTGTGATGGCCCGATTTAAGTATGCGGCAGGTTTTTCCTATAACTTCATCTATATGAAAACCGGTAAGCCGGGAAAAAAGCGGGTTTACATATTCGATCTTTCCTTCCTTGTCGGTAAGCACTATGCTTACAGGACTTTGCTCCACCGACCTGCTCACAAGCTTAAGCTTTTCTTCCGTTTGTTTCTTATCCGCAATGTCATGAATAATGACATGGATGTATTCCTTGCTGCCAATGTTCACCTTTGAGTTAAAGATTTCCACATCACATACCTTATCACCGGCTCTGTAATGCTTCGTTTCAAAATGATTGTTTTTATTATGCAGCAACCCCTCCAGTTCATTTTTTAATTCCGCGGGATCAAGAGCCGAAATCTCCGAATACTTCAGTTTTTTCAATTTTTCCATTTCTATTCCATAGAACTTTGCCGCTGCATTATTTACCTCAACCAGCTTAAGGCTAACAGGGTCAATGATCAGCTTAACCGCGGAATGGTATTCAAAAATATTTCTGAATTTTTCTTCACTTTCACGAAGCCTGGCCTCGAATTCCTCCTTATCCTTCCTCGCCCTGATGTTTTCAATAGCCTCTGTCACGGCAAAAGGCAGGCGGTCAATATGTTCCTTGATTACATAATCATTGGCGCCGGCTTTCATGCATGATACAGCTGTTTCTTCATTCATCGAACCAGTGAGCATTATAAAAGGCATGAAACGATCCACCGAACGGGTGATCCTTAGGGCACTCATACCATCGAATGCAGGCACGGAATAGTCGGAAACAACAACATCAGGTTTGAACCCGGTCAGCGCTTCGCGGAAAGCCGCACCGGAATCCACCACCTGAGATGTATACCTGATATTCTCTTTGCTTATAACACGGCGTGCCAGTTCAACATCGGAAGGAAGGTCTTCCACGAACAAAATTTTTATAACAGGCAGTTTCTTTGACATATCAATTGCTTCTTTTAATTAAAAAAACAACTTAACTGTATTATTCATGCAGTTTACTTCTATTACCCGGGTTGTTGATTCAATAATAACCAGTACAGTCCTATATCCCTAATTGCATTCACAAATTTATCAAAATCCACAGGTTTCATAATATAGCTGTTTACACCCAGGCGGTAACTTTTTATAAGGTCTGATTCGTCCTTTGAAGATGTGAGCACAATAACGGGTATTATCTTTGACTCAGGATGGCTTTTTAAAACTTTCAATACCTCCAGGCCGTCAATTTTCGGAAGCTTCAGGTCGAGAAGGATAATTTTCGGCCTGGCATCTTTGTCCCTGCCTGCATATTTACCCCTGGCAAACACAAAATCGAGCGCTTCTTCACCATCACCGACCACAAGAATATTATTGGACAAATTATTTTTGTTCAGTGCCCTGAGTGCCATTTCGGTATCATTCCGGTTATCCTCAACAATAAGGATCTCAACTTCATTCAACCTTTTCATGTGATTTGCTTTTTATTGAATAATATGATTCTGAAGGCAGTGAAAAAAAGAATGTTGCCCCCTTGTTTATCCGACTTTCTGCCCAAACATTACCACCATGACGATTAATGATCTGCTTGACCACTGCCAGGCCTACACCTGTTCCTTCAAATTCATTTTCAGTGTGAAGCCGCTGAAACAATCCAAATAATTTTCCGGTATATTCAGGATTAAACCCGGCACCTGCATCTTTAATATAATAAATGACCTCCTTGTTATTGTCTTCTGCACCTATTTCAATCCTTTTATTTTCTGATTTTGAACTGTATTTCAAAGCATTTCCTATCAGATTCTGCCATACCTGTTTTATAAGTACAGGATCTGCTTTTGAAGGCGGCATTTTTTTGATCCTGAGGGAAAAAGAACGTTTTTCTTCTTCTGTGGCGACTTCATGATACATGGAATTGGCAAGGGCTGTCATGTCAATCTCTGATGACCGCATCTCGGTCCTTGAGATACGTGAGAGGTTTAAAATCTCTGTGATAAGAGTATCCATTTTTTTCGCGTTATCATGCACAATCGTTAACAGCCGCATTCCCTCACTATCCAGCTTACCGGCATAGTCTTCCATTAAAAAGCTGGTAAAACCGCTGATTGAACGCAAAGGCGCCCTAAGGTCATGAGACACGGAATAGGTGAAAGCCTCCAGATCCTTGTTTGAACGTTCAAGCTTCTGCTGTTCTTCCTTCAGCTCTGCAGTAATATAATTCAGGTCTTCAACCATATAGAGCATAGCTTTCTGTATCCTGTTCAGCTTTTGGACTTTCTCATTAAGTTCCCCGGTACGTTCGGCAACTTCCTTTTCAAGGCCGTCTTTCAGGCTCTTTAGTTCTTCCTCGTCCTTTTTGCGGCGGGTAATATCCCAAAAAGCAATTACTGCCCCCACCACCTTATTTTCTTTTTTCACGGGATGCGAGAAATACTCGCTGATAAAGGATGAACCGTCAGACCGGTAAAATAATTCATTATCCGCGTTAAATCCTTCACCCTTCTCAATTGCCCGTATAATACCCTGCCCTGCTCCCGGCATGGCGGTTTTATCTGAATGCTTATCATAGATCAGTTGCAGTATGCTTTCCCCCTTAATTGATCTTTCGTCATCATATTTAAGTAGCCGGAGGGCTGACTGGTTGCAAAAAGTACAACGCCCGTCCGTATCAATTCCTATGATACCCTCCGCTGTAGAGTTTAATAATAAACGTATCTGTTCTTCGCTGTTTTTTAATTTTTCATGGCTTTGTTTCGCCTGGGTAATATCGCTGATATTTCCATACATCCTTACTACTTTGCCGTTTTTCAACTCCGTACGGCCGGCCATATGAACCCATTTAAATATGCCATCTGCCGCATGCAGCCTTAACTCAATATCATACGGCTCCCCTGTTTTCATTGAATCCGTAAAGAGTTCAAGGAAGGCCTGGCGGTCTTCATTATCGATAAAGTTTAAATTCCGATCAAAGTCCGACGGATCAAAAGAATTACGTTGAACCGCGAATATTTCATAAATCCCGTCAGTCCATGTAACAATTTTTTGATCAATATCATATTCCCACCCCCCGGTTTTGGCAACTTTTTCCATTTCATTCAGCAAAAGTTTTTGTTTGTGCATCAATTCCAATGTTTGCTTATGCCCTGCTATTTCATTTCTCAGGTCCCGGGTTCGCTTTTTTATAAGGCGCCGCAGAGTGATTATGGCCATTACGGAAAAAATAATAAACAAGGGTACGGTTATATATAAGGCATTGCGCAGGATGTCTTTAAGTGCAATGCGTTCCTGAATCTCAGGGCCAAACCATTTATAGTGTAATTGTTCATAAGTATCATTGGCAATGGCAATTGAAAGCCCCTCACTAAGGCTGGCCAGCAGGCTGTCATTGCCTTCGGTAACGGCAAAACAGAAATCCTGGCGAAATTCAGGCAACTGAAAAGGCAGTGGTTCCACTGATGTTATACCCATCTGTTCGAGCAGCCTGATGCCTATGATACGCTGGGTGATCACCGCGTCATATTCCCCAGCAGCAAGTTTGATGAAGGCATTATCAAAGGTGGGGGTAGTAAATATTTTTGTGGTTATATTTTCACGTCTGACAAATTCTTCAGCATTGTCACCTTTCATAACAACAACTTCTTTCTGCCTCAGATCCTCAACCGACGAAATGCCGGTAGTTCCATTCCTTACAAATACGGCACCGTGAAGCGACAGGTAAGGCATGGTAAAATCATACATATCTTCTCTTTCGGGCGTTCTGCCAACCAGGGGCAGGGCATCTATCGTGCCCCGGGCAAGATCCTGTTTAATCTTTTCCCAAACGCCTATCCTGAAATCTACGGAATACCCCGCGGCCTCGGCAGCAGCCCTGAAGAGGTCTACTGCGAACCCTGCAGGATTACCGTTTTTATCAACAAAACAAAAAGGAGGGTAATCGGGCTCCGATGCCGCGATAATAACCGGCAGGCTGTCATCCCGGTGGTTGTTTTCATTACTGTTATCCCGGGATAACAGTACCAAAGGCAAAAGCAGCAGAAAGGCAGCGACAAGCAGCTTGCAGCACACGCCATTCCTTAAATCCCCGTAACAACCTTCTGAAAAAAAATCATACCTCATTTTTCGCGTGCTTTATTTTTCAGTTTTGCTATTTCATTTTTTAATTCATGTATGCGTGCTTCCCGTTCAAGAGTTACCTCCTGAAAATACTCCAGCTCGGCCAGGCGTTCTTTTAGTTCTTTTGTTTTCCCGGCTACTTTCATCTCCAGCTCTTCTTTTAATTTACGAAGCTCCGACTCTTTCTTCTTTCGTTCCGTTATATCTATGGCAACAGCTACAAATAGTTCTTCACCCTCGCAGCAGATCTTCTGCAGTTGTATCTCCAAAGGATATAATGACCCGTCTTTTCTTGCATGCACTGTTTCAAAAACTATCTTCCGGCTTAGGTCTTTCTCAAGGGGTTCAACCAGGCGTTCAAATTCTTCGCGGGGAAATTCGGGTTTCAAATCAGGCACGGTTAATTTTCTTATCTCCTCAATTGAATAACCGGTATTGTTCAGGGCAGCCCTGTTGACATCAACAATCCTAAATGTCCGTGGTTCAAATAAATAAACTTCATTCAGGGAATATTCAATAATATGGCTTAACCTTTCCACCCGTTTTTGATCGGCCATTTGCCCGGTAATGTCAGAAACAAATCCAAGCATATAGTTGCCGGGTAACTTTACCGTATCTATCTTACAGTATCTTTGATCGCCTGATTTGGCGAAGACAGGATAAATGCCTTCAGTCATTTTTCCATTGTCAGGTTGTTTGAACTGCATTCCTGCATTTTTCTTTTCAGGGTTTGGTATCAGGCTTAGTATTTCTTTCCCGGCTAATTCCCTGCCGGTATATCCGGTTATCCTGCACAGGCCGGGATTATTCTCAATAATTACGCCGTCTTCGTTTGTGCGAAACATCCCGTAAGGGGCATAATCCAGGTATGAATACAATTCCTTCTTTTCTTTTAGCAGCGCTTCGCGGGAGCCTGCACTATTTCTGGTTTTATTTGTCACAACCTTTCGTGAAACAATAAAGAGTATGCCTGTTAAAATTACAACAGAGCCTGTCATAATCCATATCAGGTCAATATGAACTCTTCTCTTTGGTACAATTGATTCACCGGTATATTTTTTCAGTGTACGGAAGTAGAATGAATCCGGTGTATTACCCCAGATTTCCAGGTAACTGTCAATTGTAGCTAACAATCCGGCATTCGTGTTTAATTTTACCGCGAAATGCAGTGGAACAGGATTAAACACTATCGGGCTTTTCTCCAGCTTATATTGTTTGTAATGTAAATCGCCGTACAAATAATTGACTGCCACCGCATCGGCCAGATTTAGCTTTACAAGTTGAAAAGCTTCCAGGTAGGATCGTACAGTTATAATCTTGCAGTCATAACCAAATCCTTCTGTCTTTTGCCTGAGAACAGGCACCTGCACCGCCCCGCTGAGCATTGCAACCCGTTTTCCGTCAAGGTCGCTGAACTGGCGGATCTTTGACCGCGGGCGGACATACAAATGTGACCAGCTATGTATTACCGGAATCCTGTTAAAATCAAAATCCCCGCTCCTTTGAACAGAGTATGCCATATCGGGCATAATATCAATTTCCCCTGCCCTGAGTTGCCGTATACATTTATCCCAGGTGCCGGGAACATATTCAAGCTGCCATCCTTCATTTTTTGCTATTTCATTAAGTAGTTCGGTAAATAACCCGGCAGGCCGGTCCTGATCATTAATATATATCTTGGGTTCATTCTGATAAATACCCGCCCTGATCACTGTATCTGCCGAAAAACAATTTAATAAGTTGATACAAAAAAACTGTATGACAAATGCAGTCAGGAAGCAGGATTTCCAGATGAATAAGTTCATATCTTTGTTTTTGGGGTCCTGTATTTTATTGCCAAAGCATTTTTCAGTCTTTGTATTTCATCCCTGAGTTCTTTCATCCTGAGTTCACGATTGATGGTAGCTTCCTGGAACCTTTCCAGTTCGGATACCCTTTCATGCAATTCCTTTGTTTTTTCATGTACCTGTATCTCAAGCTTTTCTTTTAAAGTCCTGAGTTCTGCTTCGGTCTGCATACGCTCGGTAATATCTTCTGCCACTCCTTCGATCCATCCTTTTTCCGGGAATATCTTGGCTGAATAACTGACCCAGAAAACCGATTTGTCTTTCCGGTAAAAACGTACCAGGAAATTCTGGATTGACCCTTTCTTATTTATTTCTTTTATCATCCTTTCCCGGGTACCCTGATCAACATACATGGTAGCTACTATACATTCTGCAATGAACTCGTTCCTGCTGTCAAACCCAAACATTCTGGCAAGCTGATCATTACTTTCAAGTATCTTCCCATCCGCGATCCTTGTCCTGAACAATCCAACCTGGGCATTATGAAAGATATTACGATAAGTTTCCTTGCTTTCAAATAATTTTTCTTCTGCTTTTTTCCGCAATGTGATATCCTCAAAAGTCACTACTGCCTGCAAAGACTTCTTTGAATCATCAGAAAATTTGGGTATGGAATTGATATTTATCCAGTTATATGAATCGGTTTGCCGGATATATACCCCCATAACCTTATTCCTGACAGGCCGGCCTGTTTTCAGTGTTATAATAGCAGGATGCTGATCACCGGGAAAATCCGTTCCGTCTTCATGAATGGATCTCCACCGCGGATCAAAGGATGTTTTTCCCAATAGCTGGTCAATATTCAAACCAAGTATCTCTGCCGCGGCTTTATTTGCCTTGATGACCTCACCCGTTTCACTGTGATATATAACCCCCTGGGTCATATTCTCAAACAAAAACCGGTATCTTTCTTCACTCTCCCGCAGCATTGCTTCAGCCTTCCTGAGCGATGTAATATCCTGCACTGTACCAAACACCTTTACCGGCTTTTTGCCCTGATATATAACTGAAATAAATGTCTGCACGTTTATTACCCTACCGTCCTTGCGGATCAACCTGTATTCAAAAGGTTGGTGATCCTTCTGGCCCGACCCGAGACACTTTTGCAGCCAATTGTTTATCGCCTCGCGGTCATCCGGATGATGAATTTTTTCACTGATAAATTTAAAATCAATTGTTCGTGTTTCCGGGTAACCCAGCAGGTAGTACATGGCTTTTGACCAGTTAACAATGCCGGTGGACAATTCCAGGATAAAATCACCCATACCTGAAATTCGCTGGGCATGCGTAAGCCTCTGTTCACTTTCTTTCAAAGCATACCTTATTTCATAATCTGCTGTTATATCCCTGAATACCATGACAACACCTTTGATATCCCCGGCAAGGCTCTTTATGGGGGCTGCTGATCCGGTAACATGGTATCTCGTCCCTGTTCTTGAAATAAGCCTGGTATGTTCGGGCAAATTCTGTGGTTGCAATGTACTGCAAACAAATGCAGCGATATCAATTTCGCGGTTGCCGGAACTTGTATCTTTGATATTGAAAACTGAGGTTACATGCTGTTTCCTGGCTTCTGATTCATTCCAGCCTGTAAGGTTCTCGCTAACAGGATTCATGCTGGTTATCTTTCCTTTCATGTCTGTAACGATAACTGCCTCAGCCATGGCATCAAAAGTAACGCGCAGGTGTTCACGGCTCTCAATAATAGCCTGTTCTGCTTCCTTACGGTCATGTATATCTTCGATAAATCCTTCCAGTGCCAGCGGTTCCCCGTTACGGTATACTACCGAACCCTGCTCCCATAACCATCTGACCCTGTTATTCGATGTTCGTATACGGTATTCCAGCGTAAACTTCCGTTTTTCTTTCAATGCCACCTGTATCTCATCATACACGCGCTGCCTGTCCTCTTCATGAATAATCTGAGCATAAGAACGAACCTTGTTTTCAATAAAATCTGCTGAAGAATACCCGCAAATATTCTCAATAACATCGCTAATATATTCCATTGTCCATTCAGCATCGTTTTTGCACCTGTAAACAGCGCCGTTAAGGTTCATGATCAGGGTATGCAGATCGGGGATACATTGGTTTGTCATAATGCGGGGTTTCATTATTCAAAAATCAAATGTATGCAAGCATATATTTTATAAAGAAAATTATCCTCTGCTTTTCTGCAGGATACTAAATCTACATGTATTATCTTTTGTTTAAGATACATATTTTTTATTAAAAATCATACGGAACTGGATCTAATCTAACCGGGCAGTATAATATTATTTGTGGAATTAATTTATCCCGCGGCTGCTAAATATCTCTGATACAATATACTCAGAAATACATTTGCTGATATCAGAATATAATATTACATCTTTAATTATATACGTGAACAGAAAAAAAAAGATATGCAATCCGAAGATTATGAAAACAACATCAGCCGGTTTCATTCAGTGATCAAATAATAATCTAAAAATACAGAATTTACGTGTTGTAAATGAGTAATTTTCGGACAAGCGTGACACGGCAAATGGGACATTATGGACAGACAATATTTAGAGTCTGTAAATTAACTCGTAGTGTTTGTTCAGAATGTTCGGGATCAAGGCGCGTGATCATTTTAAACCGCGGTATACTAAAGTATTCGAGGATTTAAAAAGTTTTCACAACGTAAATAATTTTTAAAGGTGTTCAAGAGCTCACTTCGTTCGGTTGAGCAGCAACGCGGATATCGGACATTATGGACAGACACTATTTATTGATCCGGAAACCAATGGCTATATTACATGAATAAGTATATCCATGATTCTCAAAATGCCATCCCGCAGTTTTTGGAGTCTGCAATTTATCAAGCGATCCCTGATAAATACCAAAGCCGGCAGAAACATCGAGGTATAATCTTTCAAATACATTCACCTGAACGCCGGGGCCAATATAATGCCCTATGGTAGCAACAATTCCCGGCTGTGAACCTGGAATTTCGATGACTTCTTCTTCCAGTTGAATAATATCACTGGCATTTGAAGTTCCTTTCTGGAGGATCATATTGTAAGAGAGGTAAGGAATAAACAATCCACTGTTGGTATTGATCCTGTTTATATCACCCGGATAGATCCTGAAATTAACATTGATCCCTGCAAATCTGTTTTCCTGTTCACTGTATATGAATCCCGCACCAAGCGATTTTCTCCCTTTTAGAACGCTCATGCTCAGAGCTAAACCTCCATCCTGGCCTGTACCTGTATTAATATAGTGAATGCCTGATAAATAATGTGTGGGCAGATCATTGTCAGCCTGTTCATTTCCTTTACCTTCGGGGATAAATGATGTTAGAATTATTAATATGGCTAAAAATGCTTTCATATGTTAGTACTAAATCTTTATGCAAATTTCAAAGAAGATAATTCCTGATATGCTATTTTAGTTTACGAATAAGGTGATAATGGAGTTGGTAAGATTGCAATGATAAGAACCAACGATTCTGTAATATTTCGTCACTTGATTATGATGATCATTATCATCGGTTTAAGGTAACATATAGAAAAAGACAACATTAAAAACCTGGTTATATGTACTTTACATGCCGATATGAATAGATGAAATTTACGTATGAATCTTTTCAGGTTAAAATAATTACCTCAAATAATAAGATAATTGCAATTGCCTTTATGAAAAATATATAGCGATAAATTAATTATTATTGGACATGAACACGAATTTATTTATAAAAAATAACGTTTCATTCATACAATAAAATACGGTAAAGAGGTATACTTAAAGGTACTGTGCTGACAACGGCTGTTCCGGACAGGATGAAAAACGAATAATTCTCCGTCCGGAACATTGACTAACTGTTGTAATTTTTTAAAATAATATTTACTTTGGACAGTTACGATTCGAATCCAAAACAGAAAACTACCTGAATAATCCGGAAAATTATGAAAAACAGAAGTACAGCATTTACTGCAAGGAAACACAGGATCAAAGCCGGTCATGATTGTAGCTTTGTACTGTTTTTGTTTTTGTTCTGTTCCGGGGTCCGGGCGCAAACAAATGACTGCTGGAAAGATATACCTTTGATTGATACCATGGAGTATACCCTTTTTGGAACTGAACACGTACCCGATATCCGCTATTCCCCGGGCCGGCTGTTCGATGCCGGTTTTGCCACATGCTGGGTAAGCCACATACCAAACGACAATACCTATCCGTATGTTTTTATTGCCGTGCCACAAAGTATAACAAACAATATTAAACTGAACATTTTCTCCGGGTATGGGAAAAGCGAATCACTGTTTTATAAGAATTCACGCCCTGAGAAAATTCAAATTTCTTTATTTACCGCGCTTGTGCCTGATGGCTACGTGTCGGAACACGGGCTTTTATGCAAAGCTCTTCAATCACCTTATCAGAGAACAATATATCTGGCAGATACTTTTGGTGTACAAAATATTTTGATACAAAATATAAATAAGGAATTTATGCAGCATCACCGGGAGGTTCTGTCCCGGTATAAATCCCACTTTGATCTTACAATGTCTGACACCCTCGTACTTGTAAAAATTGAGATCCTTAGCGTTTACCAGGGAACCGTTTATGACGATATATGCATATCTGAAATATTTTTCAATAACTGCTATATCTCTCCTGCAGGTAAAACATTTGATAGTGATATTGTTGATGTATATGTTGATGAAGATGAAAACACATTAATGATTAA
>CAZBJH010000076.1:0-15996 GCA_964492185.1 uncultured Bacteroidales bacterium
AAATGAGTTAAAGAACTTATTATAAAAGTGAGCTCTTGAACACCTTTAAAAATTAAACACGTTGTGAAAAACATTTTAAACCGCGGTATACTAAAGTATTCGAGGATTTAAAATTTTGGCAGCAACGCGGATATCGGACATTATGGACAAACACTAATTATATTTTCCCGGGATAAGATAGTTTCTTACATAATCATCAATACCCTGTTCCAGTGGATGGAAAGGTATATCATAACCTGTTTTAAAGAACTTGTTCACGCGGGCTTCTGTAAAATACTGGTAGCTGTCCCTTATATCTACAGGGGTATCAATATATTCAATATTCGCTGGAATTCCAACTGACCTGAAGGTTCCATTAGTAAGATCCGCGAATGACCGTGCTTTACCTGTTCCCAGGTTTATTATTCCCGTACGTTTCCCTTTTTCCATCAAATAATGCAGCACATCAACCACGTCTTTAACATAGATAAAATCACGTTTCTGATCACCATCTGCAATATCCGGGCGATGCGACCTGAACAGCTTCATTTTTCCGGTGTCCCTGATCTGATTAAAAGCATGAAAAATTACCGAGGCCATCCTGCCCTTATGGTATTCATTCGGGCCATATACATTAAAAAATTTTAAACCCACCCAATAGGGGGGCTGATCATTTTGTGTAAGCACCCACTTATCGAAATCATTTTTTGACCTGCCGTAGGGATTCAGTGGTTTCAATTTTTTAACAAGCTCATGTGAATCATCATATCCCAGTTCACCTGCGCCATAAGTAGCCGCCGATGAAGCATATATCATGGATATGCATTTGTCGGAACAGGTTTTCCATATTTCTTTTGAATAATTCAGGTTTAGTTTGTCAAATATTTCTTTGCTGGTTTCCGTGGTGTCTGTCCTGGCGCCAAGGTGAAAGATAAATTCAATATCATCATGTGTTTTCTTAAACCAATCTAAAAATTCATCACGGTCAATCCTGCGGTCATATTTTTTCCCTTCCAGATTCCTGTTTTTTTCAGGATCCGAAAAATCATCTACCAATATCAGGTCATTATGATTTTCATTATTGAGCCTGGTAACCAAGTTACTTCCGATAAAGCCGGCAGCTCCTGTTACAATGATCATGTCTTTTGTTTTATAGGGTTAAAATTTTTACAAAGAAAAATATTTTGTTGTAATAAATGCTGATTTATAAAAATATTATTGTTTATTAATTATTCCGGACTAACCAAAACACACCTATACTGTATTATTCATGCTTTTCAACATAATACAAAATTCTCATTCATTTTCATGAACTATAGCAGGGCGAAGACAATAATGCAGACTATATCTTCAGCTCCTCAAAGATACTGATGATTGTTTCACTGAGAGTATTGATAGCCACGGGGATATTCCAGCTTTCCACCCGTCTTATCTCAACAAAATAGGATATTGATCTGATCTGAAGGAAGGGCACTTTTTGTTTCATACATGAGTACATAAAAGCTGCCCCTTCGGTAGTCTCAATTTCAGGGTTATATTTTCTTATGACACGGTCAATGCTATCCTGTGTTCCCAGTAATGTATTAACTGTTACAGCTTTAACCGGAATAAGGGCTTCCACTTCTTCAATCTCCAGGTTGCCCAGGCTGTGCAATAATCCATCGACAAAAGGATATTCATCAGGATCCATCAACTCCTTCTCATAAAGGGTATAAAAGGTATTTTTATCCTCAAAACCAAGGTCGGAAAACTGGTCCTGGATAACATTCACAACAAATCCCTGTTCCAGAAAATGATCAAAACTTCCGGCTATGCCAATGTTTATCGCCAGGTCATATTCTTCCTTCTCCAGCAATCGGGTGACATGGTATGTAGTAAACACACTACCTATCCCGGTAATTAAAAAATCAATGCTTAAATTAAGATGATGGTATGTTTCCAGATATTCATCCACTTTACTGTCAAACACCAAATATTCCTTCAGTTCTCTGACAATTCGGCTGGTTGCCGCTACTATAAGAATTTTCAAAATACCCCGCTCATTTAAAAGTTGCTAACTTTGCCTGTTCTGTTAAATTATAAAGATAATTTTTTTTGTTTTGCATTGGCATTAATTTTTTATTTAAGTTTCAACAAAATTAAATCCTGATATTATGAATAATAAAGATGATGATTGCATGGATTACACCAACGAAGGGTATGAGCATGTAAATATCCTTAACCGGGAAAAAACCGATAAACTCACTGCACTCTATAAACAGGTTATTGAAGGCCTTGGTGAAGATGCGAAACGTGAAGGTTTATTAAAAACACCTTCCCGCGTTGCGCGGTCAATGCAATTCCTTACTCACGGATACAGTATTGATGCTTCAAAGATCCTCCGGTCGTCCCGCTTTAAAGAGGATTATCAGCAAATGGTACTGGTGAAAAATATTGATATCTATTCATTATGCGAACACCACTTAATTCCATTTTTTGGCAAGGCTCATGTAGCGTATATTCCCAACGGATTTATTACCGGGTTGAGTAAAATTGCACGTGTGGTGGAAACATTCTCCCGCAGATTACAGGTGCAGGAACGGCTTACCATACAGATCCGTGATTGTATCCAGGATGCGCTCAATCCTGCAGGCGTTGCAGTAGTTATCGAGGCCAAACACCTGTGCATGGTTATGCGTGGTATACAAAAACAAAACTCGGTAACCACCACATCGGCTTTTACCGGGGAGTTTCTTGAAAATCAACCTACACGGGAAGAGTTTATGCACCTTATTGGGGTTTCATTGATGTAAACCGGCAGCAAACAGACTCTAGTGTCTGTCCATAAAATCCCATTTGCCGCGTTACGCTTGTCCGAAAATTGCTGAAAAGATACCCTTGGTGCTTGATGCAATTTTATTAATTTTGCCGCAGTGTTCAGCTTAAATATCAGCAATTATGAAAGCATACGTATTCCCGGGACAGGGAGCACAGTTTCCAGGTATGGGCAAAGACCTGTATGAGCAATCGGATGCTGCGGCAAAATTATTTGAAATGGCAAATGAGATACTGGGATTCAGAATAACCGATACTATGTTTTCAGGTACGGATGAAGACCTTAAACAAACTAAAGTAACCCAGCCTGCAATTTTTTTGCATTCAGTGATTCTTGCAAAATCACTGGGTGCCGGTTTTGTTCCAGGCATGGTTGCCGGCCATTCTTTAGGAGAGTTCTCAGCGCTTGTTGCAGCCAGTGTCCTGGCCTTTGATGGCGGACTAAAGTTAGTAACCAAACGTGCTTATGCCATGCAGAAAGCCTGTGAATCAGAAAAATCGGCTATGGCTGCTATTCTGGGACTGGAAGACAGAGTGGTAGAGGAAACCTGCTCAGGGATAAATGAGGTTGTAGTTGCAGCAAACTATAACAGTCCCGGACAAATCGTAATCTCAGGCTCAATAGCGGGTATTGACAAGGCTGTGGAAAAGCTTTCCAAACTGGGGGCAAAAAGAGCTTTGAAACTAAATGTAGGCGGTGCTTTTCATTCACCATTGATGAAACCTGCAAAAGATGAACTTGAAGCAGCCATCAACTCCACCCCTTTTAATGAACCTGTGTGCCCTGTTTACCAGAACGCAACAGCCCTGCCCTGTTCAGATCCCGAAAAAATAAAGGAAAATCTGATCGCCCAGTTAACATCGCCTGTTCGCTGGACACAAACAATAAAAAATATGATTTTTGACGGTGCCACTTCATTTACCGAAATCGGGCCGGGAAAAGTTTTACAGGGACTGATCAAAAAAATTGACCGTTCAGTGCCCGCTGCAAGCGCGTAATTTTTAAACTTACATACAGGCAGGGGCTTTGAGCCCCTTTTTTTATATTGATTTCTTACTTATTTTTAGGATTATTTTTACCGGAGTAATAATTAATGAAATTCAGAACGGCAAAGCCCTTAACGAAGGGCAATTAATCATGTTAATACATACTATCTATGAAAGTAATTAAATTTGGCGGCTCATCTGTTAAATCAGCAAAAAAAATAAAGGATGTAAAACATATAATTGAAAGTCAGCAGGAAAGGGTACTGGTTGTCGTATCTGCCCTGCAGGGTATGACCGACAAGCTGTTGGAAATGTGCTGCCTGGCTGCTGCCGGAAACCAAAAATATCTTGACCTGCTGAAAGAAATACGTGATATTCACATTTCTATGGCCAGGTCATTGTATACTTCCACAAGCCTTGAAACTGTGCTGGAAGAGATTATCAGCCTGCTGGACGAGATGGAAAATATTACCGAAGGGATCTGCCGGGTTAAAGATATTACACCCAAAATTCAGGACAGGGTATTAAGCTTTGGTGAAAGATTATCAGCCATACTGATCACTCATCTTGTGACAAAAGGAAAATATATAGAAAGCCGCCAGCTGATAAATACGGACAATACATTTGGTAATGCCAGGGTAAACATTACAAAAACTTTTAATAATATACGTGATGCTATCAGTGATGAAGGTGACAGCATACTGATCACACCCGGATTTATCGGCAGCACGGACCATAACGAAACAACAACTCTAGGCAGGGGGGGATCAGATTATACGGCTGCTCTTTTTTCTGCTGCACTGAATGTAAACAGACTGGAAATATGGACCGATGTGGACGGGTTTATGACAGCTGACCCTAAGAAAGTCAGGAAAGCTATCGCCATTAAGGCACTCAGCTATGCAGAAGCTATGGAATTATCACATTTCGGTGCAAGAGTGATATACACTCCTACAATCCAGCCGGCCTATAAAAAGAACATCGAAATTGCTGTTAAAAACACTTTCAACCCGTCAGCCCCCGGAACGGTCATTACCAAAGAAGCAAGATCAATAGGGGAATCGCCGATCAAGGGCATCTCGTCTATTGATGATATTGACCTTATTACATTACAGGGGCCCGGGATGGTCGGTGTTAAAGGCATATCCATGCGTTTATTCGGAACCCTGGCCAATAATAATGTCAACATCATCCTCATAACACAGGCATCATCAGAATATTCCATAAGTTTTGCCATTCATCCCCTGGATACACAGAAAGCTGTAACGGCCCTGAAAAAAGAATTTGAGCCTGAGATCAGACTGAGGAAGGAAATTAATATTATGGTGGAAAAAAGCTTGTCGATCATAGCGATTGTTGGCGAGCAAATGAAAAACACGCCGGGAATATCGGCTACCCTGTTCCAGTCACTGGGTCGAAACGGCATAAGTGTTATCGCCACCGCACAGGGATCTTCAGAGCTGAACATCTCAGTTGTCATACGGAAAAAAAGCCTGAAAAAATCGCTTAACGTGATCCATGAAGGATTTTTTCTTTCCCATATTAAAGAATTGCACCTTTTCCTGGCAGGAATAGGCACTGTGGGTGGCATCCTGCTTCAACAGATACATAATCAGCAGAAAAAGCTGCTTGATCAGCTTCAGCTTAAGATAAATGTTGTGGGTATAAGCAATTCGAGAAAAATGCTTGTTAACACCGACGGGATCAAACTACAGGACTATAAAAATGAACTGGATAAACGCGGGGAAAAAGCCGATATGCCTAAGCTTGTTAATACAATAAAAAAACTAAACCTTCGTAACAGTGTTTTTATTGACTGTACGGCAAGTGAACCGGTTTCCGAAATGTATAATGCTTTACTGGATTCTTTCGTATCGGTTGTTACAGCTAATAAAATTGCCTGTTCATCGGAATATAGCCTGTATAAAGAACTCAAGTCCACTGCTTTGAAACGCGATGTGAAGTTTATGTTTGAGACCAACGTGGGCGCGGGGCTGCCTATAATAACCACCATAAATGACCTGATCAAAAGCGGTGATAAGATAATAAAAATGGAAGCTGTATTGTCGGGCACGCTTAATTTTATATTTAATGAGATCAGCAGTGAGGTGTCATTAAGCAGGGCCATAATGATGGCTAAGGAAAAGGGCTTCTCGGAACCCGATCCCCGGATAGACCTGAGCGGTATTGATGTGGTGAGAAAACTTCTGATCCTGGCCAGGGAATCGGGTTACGAGCTTGAACAAACGGATGTTGAGATCACCCCCTTCCTTCCTCCCGGGTGTTTTGAAGGTTCGCTGGATGATTTCTGGAAAAAAGTAGCAACATACGACGATGAGTTTGAAAAAAACCGACAGCGCCTGGAAAAAGAATCTAAAAAATGGCGTTTTGTAGCACGGCTTAATAAAGGTAAAGCAGATGTATCATTGCAGGAGGTAGATGCATCACATCCTGCATACCCGCTTGAAGGAAGTAATAACATACTGCTGCTGACCACTGATCGCTACGATGAACAGCCCATGGTGATCAGGGGATACGGGGCCGGGGCTGAAGTTACTGCTGCAGGGGTTTTTGCCGACATAATAAGGATCGCCAATGTTTAATACGGGTATTGAATCAGTTTTTTTTGATATGGACGGAGTGATTATTGATTCGGAACCCTTATGGACACGGGCCGAAAAAAAAGTCCTCGAGACGGTTGGGATAAACCTGACTACGGAAATGAGCCACCTTACCAAAGAACTGAATACCCGGGACACGGTTAATTACTGGCACAATCGTAAGCCATGGCAAAAAAAGAGCACTAAACAGGTTGAACAGGAGATCATGGATGAAATAAAACGGCTTATTAATGAAGAAGGCAGTCTCATGCCGGGCCTTACCGGTGCACTGAAACTATTCAGTGATCATAAAATGAAGATGGCCGTGGCATCCGGATCACCCAATGATATCATTCAGTTTGTACTGAAAAAATTTGATCTTAATGATTTTTTTGTAAGTTACCGCTCATGCGATGATGAGGAATATGCCAAACCCCATCCGGCAGTATATTTATCACTGGCCGAAGAACTAAGGGTAAAACCCGAAAATTGCATAGTTTTTGAAGATACTTTCTTCGGCTTGCTGGCTGCCAAATCGGCACGGATGAGAACAGTGGCTTTGCTGCAGAAAGAGTTTTATGATCAGTCAAGGTATGATTTTTCCGATCTGAAAATCCGTTCATTTTCAGAATTTACAGAAAAAACATTTACATTATTGTCTTCAGAGACATATTAATATTAAAAAAATGAGTGAACACATTCAATATTATTCAACAAACCTGAAAGCAGGAAAGCGTAGTTTTAGGGATGCCCTGCTAACGGGTCTGGCACCTGACAGGGGATTGTTTATGCCTGACAGTATCCCGGCTTTAAGCAGGGAGGAACTTCGGGATATGGCGAAAATGCAATATTATGAGATTGCCCTGGAAATAGGTAAAAAGTTTCTTTCGGCAGAGATACCTTCATCAGACCTGCTGAAAATTGTAAAAGATGCATATAATTTCCCCATACCTGTTGAACATGTGTATAACCGTAATTACGTCATGCGCCTTGATCAGGGGCCTACAGCGTCATTCAAGGACTTTGCCGCACGCATGATGGGACGGCTGATGCAGCATTTCCTTGCACGTGAGAACAGGGAACTGCTCATCCTGACAGCTACTTCGGGTGATACGGGCAGCGCCATTGCCAATGCTTTTTATGAACTTCACAATATAAGGGTGGTTATACTCTATCCGAGAGATGAGGTGACCGAACGGCAACGTAAACAGATGACAACGCTGAATAAGAATATCCGCATCGTTGCTGTTGACGGCAAGTTTGACGATTGCCAGGCAATGGTAAAAAAAGCCTTTGGAGATAAGGATCTCTCCCGGCTGGCTATGTCATCCGCAAATTCCATAAATATCGGCAGATTGCTTCCACAATCAATCTACTATATATATGCTTATACCCGCCTTGCCGATATGAATGCAAATGACCGTATACTGTTTACAGTACCTTCGGGAAATTTCGGAAACCTGATGGGCGGTCTCATAGCTATGAAAATGGGCATACCTGTCAGGCGGTTTGTAGTTACAACCAACGAGAATGATGAAGTGCCGGTTTACTGGCAAACGGGATCATACAAAACAATTGTGCCCTCGAAGAACTGCATTTCCAGTGCAATGAACGTAGGCCATCCCAGCAATATGTCCAGGATAGTAACCCTGTATGGAGGTGAGATGGATGAAAACGGGGTTATTCATAAGGATCCTGATATTGAAATGATGAGGAACGACATGTATGCTGTTAGTATAAGTGATACAGAAACACGGCAAACCATTAAAAAAGCATGGGAAAACCACAAGTTATTGCTTGAGCCTCATGGTGCGGTTGGCTGGACAGGCCTTCACAAAAATTTTACTGTTCACCCTGAAGATGGAGGACCGCAACAACTGAACGTATGTCTTGAGACTGCCCATCCGGCAAAATTTCCCGTGGAAATTAAAGATATCCTTAATATAGATCCCGGATTACCTGAAAGTTTAAAGGACCTGGATAAGAAAAAAGAAACATTTGATACTATTAATAACAATTACAACGAATTTAAACTGTTTTTAACGGATAATTACTAATATATATCAAAAGTATGCACACTGTTTGTTCCGACCTGGAAGGTGTCTGGGTTCCCGAAGTATGGATCAATGTAGCCCAAAAGACGGGGATTGAAAAACTGAGATTAACAACCCGCGACATTAAAGACTATGATGAGTTGATGCAGTACAGGCTAAAGATCCTGAAAAAGAATAATATAAAAATACGGGATATTCAACGGATCATTGCCGGAATCGAACCTATTGACGGGGCTTTGGAGATGATAAGATGGCTGAAAGAGGTATCACGTCTTATTGTTGTCTCCGACACCTTTGTGGAATTTGCAGATCCGCTTATGCAAAAGCTGGAAAGGCCAACCCTGTTCTGCCATAATCTGGATATTGATAAGGAAGGGAATATTCGTGGTTACCGCTTAAGGCAGAAAAATCCGAAAAGAATGGTAGTGAAAGCACTGAAAAGCATGAATTATGAAGTGATAGCTTTTGGTGATTCGTACAATGATGTATCTATGCTGAAGGAAGCAGATAAAGCTATACTGTTTCGTCCCCCGCGGAATGTGGTGGATGACTACCCCGAATTTCCCGTTGTACACGAGTACGGGGAATTAAAAAAGATATTACTTGATATGATGGAGCAGCAGGAGAGATAGCTTAAGTTAGTGTCTGTCCTGTTAAACATTTTGCTGCCTTTATTGACGGACACTAAGTTAGAAAAGGACAGGTTTATATCTCAATAAGAAATACCATACACCATGAAAATAGTTATACTTGACGGATATACTACCAATCCCGGCGACCTGTCGTGGGAAGGATTTAAGAAACTCGGCGAATATGCCTTTTATGACAGGACTGACCCCGGGGATATAATAAAAAGGGCGGAGAAGGCTGATATTATTCTTGTTAATAAAGTTTGTGTTAACCGTGAATTGATCGAAGCGCTGCCTGAGCTCAAATACATCGGGATACTGGCCACGGGATATAATACTGTTGATCTTGAAGCGGCAAGCTCGCGTAACATCATAGTGACCAATATCCCTGCTTACAGTACGCCATCTGTAGTACAAATGGTTTTTGCCCATATCCTTAATTTTACCCAGCAGGTTGCATTGCACGCATCAGGTGTGCGGGAAGGCAAATGGAGTAAAAGCAAGGATTTTTGTTACTGGGAAACCCCGCTCACGGAACTGGAAGGAAAAACAATGGGAATTATCGGTTACGGTAAAATCGGTCGCGAAGTAGCAAAGCTCGCCCTGGCATTTGGCATGAACGTGGTAGTTAACACGCGCACTGTCCCTGAAGAAAATACCGTGAAAGTCCGTTTTATTAAAGCTGATGAGGTTTTTGCAATAAGTGATTTTATCAGCATTCACAGTCCGCTGACACCGGAAACAAAGCACATGGTAAACCGCGACCGGCTTGAAAAGATGAAAAAATCAGCAATTCTGATAAATACAGGAAGAGGGTACATTGTAGATGAACAGGCACTGGCTGATGCCCTGAACAACGGACAAATTGCCGGTGCAGGACTGGATGTGCTTTCTGAAGAGCCTCCGAAGCCCGATAACCCCCTGATAAAAGCAAAAAACTGTGTTATCACTCCCCATATAGGTTGGGCCACCAGGGCCTCCCGCGCCAGGTTGATTGAAATTGCAATTCAAAATGTAAAGTCATTTATTGAAGAAAACCCGGTGAATGTGGTGAATGATTAAGCCGATGGTTCCAGAACAATAACTATTTCACCTTTCACGGGTTTTCCCTGAAAATGCTCTATAGCTTCAACAAATGAACCCCGGAAGTTTTCTTCATGAATTTTAGTGAGCTCACGCGAAACGGCAACCCTGCTTTCCCCGCCAAAATATCCCGAAAGCTGTTGTAATGTTTTCACCAGCCTGTGGGGGGACTCATACAATATTACGGTTCTTTCTTCACCAACCAACTTCTCAAGCCTCTTCTTACGGCCCTTCTTATGCGGCAGGAATCCTTCAAAACAAAAACGGTCATTCTTCAATCCCGAATTTACCAGCGCGGGAACAAAAGCCGTGGGCCCCGGAAGGGTCTCTACTGCTATGTTGTTGCTGATACAGGACCGGACAAGTAAAAAACCGGGGTCGGATATAGCCGGGGTGCCCGCATCAGTGACCAGGGCCATGACCCCGCCTCCGGCCAGCCTGCTGATAACACGCTCAGCCGTCCTGTGCTCATTATATTGATGATAGGACTGCATAGGGGTGTCTATAGAATAATGTTTTAGTAAAATACCTGTTTTCCGGGTATCTTCAGCCAGAATAACATCAACCTCACCTAATACACGTTTGGCCCTGAATGTAAGATCTTCGAGATTCCCAATTGGCGTAGGGACTATATACAGTCTACTCATTTTTATGAATGATCAGTTTTCGGCGTACAAGCTCCAGTAAACTTTGAACAGTATCGCTATCCATGTCCCACTCGAAATTATCCATCAGGAAATTATAGGCTTCATTGAAATTAGTTGAATTATTAAGTACACCAAGCGTATTATTATATAACTCGACATCCCCGTTAAACAGCTCTTTTATAAACTGAAACCTGTCATTTAAACCAATTGCATTACTCAGATTAGTTATCGGCTTTGAATGAGAATGTGATATTACATCTTTCCGGTATGACTGACCGAAATTTTCATTTATTGAAGCGGATTTTACCCTGAACCTGTCAGATATGGTCCTGTTGTCACCTTCTTTTTTATTTGTTATTTCCGATTCCTGACGATCCTGACCAGTTGATTCGCCACCGGTGCCCTTTCCCTTTTCAACACCCTGTTCTTTTATGTCTTCGGCCTGATCCTCGCTGCTTCTTATTTTTTCAACAGGTTGTTTATCATTACTCCCGGCAGCAGAAATAGCCTGGGACGGTGAACGGCGCTCTTCCGACTTCTTTATCATCAACAACACATCATACAGATTTCTGACTTTTGATAGTGCCAGATCCATTTCAATTGAAGGGATCCTTTCATGATCATTGAAATTTGAAATCAATTGATTGATCTCCTGCAGATTGCTTGATAAGATATCCAGTGTATGTTTATAATCCATAAGCCTGGTTTCCTGTTTATGTTGATTTTTTTTGCATTAACTTCACATCAAAATTCGTAATAATTATTGCATCTTTGACAATTATAACGCTAAAAATTTGAAAATATTCAAATTGCCGTCACATACATTCAGGTTGTATTGTTTTTATTATTGACAGGCAATTCTTAATGACCCTTTTACTATGGCTGAATATTCAATCCGGGAAATCGCGCGTTTTACTGATGCAAAAGCAAATATCGGGAACGATTGCCTTATCTCAGAGTTATGCACTGACAGCCGGAATATCGTTTATCCGGGAAAAGCTTTGTTTTTTGCAATTCCGGGTATACGACATGACGGACATGATTATATCGCTGAAGCATATAAAAAGGGCGTTCGGAGTTTCGTAATTTCGAAAACCATACCAATACTTCAACAAAAAAAAGACATCAACATATTAAAGGTCCGCCAACCGGTAACATCATTACAACATATAGCGGAACAGCACAGGAAAAATATGCCTGCCACCATTATCGGAATAACAGGCAGCAATGGAAAAACAATTGTTAAAGAATGGTTATACCAGTGCCTCAGTCCCGACCGGAAAATTACCCGTAATCCGAAAAGTTACAACTCACAGGTTGGCGTACCCTTATCATTATGGCTGCTTGACAGCACTGACGAGTTGGGTATATTTGAAGCAGGGATATCACAACCGGGAGAGATGAATAAGCTGGAACCGGTGCTGCAACCCTCAATTGGTATATTCACAAATATTGGGCAGGCTCATCAGGAGAATTTTTCTACAACAGATGAAAAGATCATTGAGAAGCTGACTCTTTTCCGTTCAACTGATGTTTTGATCTATTGTAAAGATCATGAAAAGATCCATCAAAATATTGTTACCGGGTTTTCCGGGAAAAAAACCAGGTTGTTTTCCTGGTCCGCGAAAACAGAAGCCGATGTAAGCATTACTTCAATAGAAAAAAGTGCGGGGCATACGCGAATAACCATAAAATATTCAGGCATCAGGGGTGATGTTAGCATCCCATTCACCGATGAGGCATCAATTGAGAACAGTATGCATATTATCTCCCTTTTGCTTTTTATGGATTTCCCGCTCTCATTGATAAGAACACGGATGAGCAGACTTACGCCGATAGCTATGCGGCTGGAACAAAAAAAAGGTATCCACCGCTGCACGCTTATCAATGACAGCTATAACTCGGATATCAACTCACTTACAATTGCGCTGGACTATGCCATGCAGCAAAGCCAGCACAGCAGGCGTACACTCATTCTTTCCGATATCCTTCAAAGTGGTTTGCAGGATGAGGAATTATACCGCAAGGTGTCTCAGCTGATAAAAGAATACGGTATAAACCGTCTTATTGGTATTGGCCCTTCAATCAGCCGGCACCGGCAATTATTTTCGTCCTCTTCAGCATTTTATAATTCCACTTCTGATTTTTTAAAAAATGAATACCGGCATGAATTTTCTGACGAGACCATTTTATTAAAGGGCGCCAGAACATTTGAATTTGAAAAAATTGCTTCAGGACTGGAAGAAAAACTTCATCGCACAGTCCTGGAGATCGATCTGAATGCAATGATACACAACCTGAACTATTTCCAGTCATTGCTGGCTCCGCGAACAAAGATCATGGTAATGGTCAAAGCCCTGGGATACGGATCAGGAACCTTTGAAATAGCAAATGTTTTGCAGCACCAGCGCGTGGATTACCTCTCGGTTGCCTATTCCGACGAGGGTGTGGAGCTTCGTGATGCAGGCATTACCCTTCCCGTAATGGTGATGAACCCCGAGGAATCCTCCTTCGAAAGTATGATCAGGAATAATCTTGAGCCGGAAATATACAGTATGAATACGCTTAATAAATTTATACATGCACTGGAATATAACTCTGTTAAAAAATATCCGGTCCATATAAAAATTGACTCCGGCATGCATCGTCTGGGTTTTGACGAAAAGGATACGGAAGAGCTGATCAAAAGGATATGCAACCATCCCGCTATAAGTGTGAAATCGGTGTTTTCTCACCTGGCAGCAAGTGATGATCCGGCACATGATGATTTTACCCTTCAGCAAATCAGTATATTCAAACGTATATATGAAAGGATCGCCGGAATATGCAGCACAAAGCCCTTGCGCCATATTCTTAATTCAGCGGGGATTGAAAGGTTTCCGGAATTTCAGTTTGATATGGTGCGTTTGGGTATTGGCTTACATGGGATCAGTGCCGGCAAAAAAACTAAACTGCTTCCTGTAAGTACATTAAAAACTACAATATCACAGATTAAAGAGATAATGCCCGGTGAAACAGTGGGGTATAACCGCAGGGGCAAAATAAGCGAAAAGTCAGCCATTGCTGTTTTGCCCATAGGTTATGCCGACGGATTGAACAGAAAACTGGGTAATGGTGCAGGTAAGTTTTATATTAACGGTAAATTTGCACCGGTAACAGGGGATATTTGTATGGATATGTGTATGGTAAACATATCAGGTATTACGGCACAGGAAGGTGATGAAGTAATCATATTCGGGAAAAACAACCCCGTAGAAAAGATGAGTGCAGCTGTTGACACCATCCCATATGAGATATTAACCGGTGTTTCCTCACGTGTTAAACGTGTTTACTTTAAGGAATAATGTTTGGTATTACTTACTTTCAGTTGAATAAATGATCAGATCATTCCGCGAAATAAACTATAATGAACTTTATTACTGGCTGTTGATACTTTTGGCAGCAAGCCTGCCTCTTTCTCCTTTTATCACCTCCCTTTCCCAGTTCATGCTGGGGGCGGTATGGCTGCTGGAAGGAAAATACAGGACCAAAATCAACCGGTTGATCCGGCAAAAGGAACTGATAATATTCCTGGGTATATACCTGGTACATGTTGCCGGCATGATCTATTCCTCGGACCTGTCGTATGGTTTTCACGACCTGAAGATCAAGATCCCCCTTTTTATTCTTCCTTTTATTATCGGTACTATTGATCCTTTAAACAGTGAAAAAGTAAACAGGATACTGTACTTTTTTGTCGCTTCCGTGATAGTAGCTACTTTTATAAGCTTTGCCTACTATTTGGGGTTTGGAGGTTTTGAATATACGGATATCCGCGAAATATCAATTATCATATCTCATATCCGTTTTTCACTGCAGATAGCTTTCTCCATTATCATAATACTCTATATACTGGTAAAAAAACACCGGATACTCAATATCCCCGGCATTACCTTACTTTGTTTGTCTGTTGCATGGTTATTCCTTTTCCTGATGCTTTTCCAGGTAATGACCGGCATCGTGGTTTTCTATCTTTCCCTTATCCTGTTCCTGATCCGAATGTCGGTATATCTCAGAAAAAGGTATTTTACAATCGCGGGTGCAGCAATATCTGTCCTCATTGTTTTCCATCTGGCACACCTGATCATAATAACTGCAGATCAGTTTTATCATATTGAAAAGGTTGATCGTGAAACAATTGAACAGTATACATCAAAAGGGAACAGGTATAAACACAACTTTAAAAATAAAAGGCTGGAAAACGGTAATTACGTGTGGTTATACGTATGCGAAAAAGAATTGAGTGAAGCCTGGAATAAACGCGGCAAAATAGATTTTCACGGGAAAGACAAAAAAAACCAAAACCTCAAATATACCCTTATCCGTTATATGACTTCCAAAGGGTTAAAAAAAGATGCCGAAGGAATATGGAAGTTAACAGATGAAGATATAAAAAATGTTGAAGCAGGACATACCAATTATAAATACACGGGTAAGTTCGGAATAAGGAAACGAATATATCAGACACTATGGGAAATTGACAATTACCGTAAGGGTGGAAATCCCTCGTTCAGCAGTGTTGTCCAGCGTTACGTGTACCTTAAGGCTGCACTGAACATTATACGTAATAACTTCTGGATCGGAACAGGTACGGGTGATGTAGACAGGACTTACCAGGAATATTATGAAAGATCGGGATCACCCCTTGAAAAAACAACCAGACTGAGAGCCCACAATCAGTACATTACTGTTTTTGTCACTTTCGGTATAACCGGCTTTACCCTTTTTATTTTTATGCTTCTCTACCCTGTTATTAAAAGAAGAAAACAACTTGGTTTTATATTTTATATTTTCTTTTTTATTGTTTGCCTTTCAATGCTTAACGAGGATACATTTGAAACCCAGGCAGGAATTACTTTCTTTGCTTTTTTCTATAGCTTGTTTGTTTTCGGACAAGGCAGATATGCAAAATCTCAGGGAAAAAACGATTTATAAATTTACAAAAACGGTAATAACCAGCATTTTACCTGCATTATCGGCTTTACCGGCCCAAAGGTTCATAATAATAAATGAAAATTATGTAATATGTTGAAAAACATGAATAATACAGGTTATTTTATTTTAATATTGTTTACTTAACTGATCCTATTGTAATGACACCAATCTCAGTTGTTATATTAACCCTGAACGAAGAAAAAAACATCCAACGATGTCTTGATTCCGT
>CAZBJH010000077.1:0-13386 GCA_964492185.1 uncultured Bacteroidales bacterium
TGTTTATTGTCCTTTAAAACATTTTCATCTCATTCTCTTCATATTCTGTTGTGAAAAAAAATCATCCTCAAGCCGAACATTAAATTTCGCCTTTTTTATTAATACTACGGTTTTATTACCTTCTTTGTCAGCAGGTACCAGTTCAAAACGGCCGGGAACCATCCTGCCGTCCATCTCCCTGATATCATAGCTTAACTCTGTTTTTACCAGCAAACCATCTTCATCATAATATTCGGCTTTCATTTGAATATATTCCTCCTTTGAAATCCAAAGAATGATCTTTCCCCATACAACCACGGCATCTTCAAGAGGTGTCAATTCAATTATATGGCAACTCCTGTTTTCTATTATTTCACTGCCAATCAGCTTATGAGTGTAATCTACAACTATAGATGATTCATTCAAAAGATCATCATTCGTAAAGTCGGATCCCATCCAACCTTGTGAAAGCATAGAAGGGGGCATTTTAATCATCCTGTTGATTGTTGGATTCCAGTTCCACATGTCATTTCCCCGCTTCAGATATGCCATACCTTCTTCACGCGCAGGTGCGGTAACCAGTGCCAGTGAATACTCCGCTCCTTTAGTCCATGTTTTAAGAGATATTGTTCTTTCCCAGGAAGGACGTATAATTTTTATGTCCATCTCACTGTAACCGGATTCTTCGCCTCTCATTTTCTGATCGGCCCTGCGCACAATCTCTTTTGCATCCTGGGGTTGTGCATCAATTGCAATAAAAGAAGCTATCGTAATAAGTAATAAGGCTTTCATATAAAATTTTTATTTAATCATTTAACAATGCGCTCTCATTTTTATCATTTAAAACAATCTTGTTCGTGAATTATTTGATTGGAAAAATACATGCTCATTCTATATTTTCAGCATCTGGTGAAAAAATTAATTATCCTGTTTTTAATTTTCTCAAGTGGAAAATTGTCAGGATCAAGAATATAATGAAAAGCAACTCCATCAAGCACAGCCATAAAAAACCTTGCATCAGTCGCGGGGTCATCCGCATTCTTCCTCTCCATGAAATTATTCAGTGTTTTTGACATTGGTGACAATATTCTGATTAACTGCTCCTCAACAAAATCATATACAATTGATTGTAGGATAATGCCAAAAAATAAACGCCAGTATTTAGTATTAGATCTTAAAATATTAAAAACTTCATTAATGAAATAATCAAATTCATCATCAGTAAGAATACCGTCCTTATTAGGATCAAAAACTACAGTAAATGTATCAAATCCATCACTTATGATCTCCTTCAGCAGATCTTCCTTGCTTTTAAAATAATTATAAACCAGACCTTTTGATATAGCGGCCTTTTTAGCTATTTTACTGATAGATGTATAATAATACCCTTCAGAAGCAAATAATTCCAGCGCTATGTTCTTAATAAGTGCTCTCTTTTCTTCCCTTATCCTTGCATATTGTTTTTCTGTCCTTGGCATGATCATTAATTAGTGTCTGTCCATAAAGTCCCATTTGCCGCGTTACGCTTGTCCGAAAATTGCTCATTTACGACTGGTAAACTCCGCGTTTCCGGACCGCGCGAGCCTTGCAAATGGAACATTCTGAACAGACATATGTACGGTTAAACATTTTTACTACTTTATCGACGGACTCTAATTAGTGTCTGTCAATAAACTCTTTTAAAAACCGTCCAATACTGTTTTACCCGGGCTAAGCAGTTTATATTAAATCCAGACTACAGATTGTTTTTATGACTGAACGGTTAGTCAAAAATATATACCTTTTTTATTATATCCAAATAAAATCAATAAAATTTTTTCCTGTAACTTTTTTTATCTTGCAGCGTCTTACATGCAGCTGATCGATCTAATGACAACTGCTGAATATAATACCTGCGTTGAAAAATACGCCGACAGTCTGTATCGCTTCATTTTAAAGAATACAAATGAAGAACATACTGCTATGGATATCATCCAGGAAACCTTTACAAAATTATGGGAGAAAGTGGATAATGTAAGTGTGAATAAAGCAAAATCCTATTTATTCACAACTGCTTATCATACTTTTATTGATCATATCAGGAAAGAAAAAAACAAAGCAACATACGAACAACAATTCAGCATAAATGAATTATGCAATGAACAGTATTCCGATCTGCAGGAACAACTCAACCTGGCTTTGCGGCAGATTCCGGAAATACAGAGGTCTGTGATCCTGTTACGTGACTATGAAGGGTATTCCTACCAGGAAATAGGAGAAATCACCGGCCTTTCAGAAAGTCAGGTAAAAGTATACATCTACAGGGGAAGGATGGCATTGAAAAATTATATAGGAAGTATCGAAGCATTGTTATAATGTTATGAACAGAAGAATATCAATAGAAAACTATGAGGCATTTCTGCTGGATTACCTCGAAGGCATGCTTGAACCGGATATTACGGCAAAGCTGATGTTTTTTCTGTCCCAACACCCGGAAATTGAGGTAACTGATGAAATGCCTGAGAATTGTTATTTATCCTCTAATAATGATCTGCAGATCAACCCCGGTAATCTTATAAAAAGCCTGTCCGACATTAAAAACATCAATGAAAAAAACTATGAAGAATTTCTGATCGCTAAAATAGAAAATGATATTTCCCCTTTCGATGAAAAACGTATTAATGCATACATTAATGAACATCCTGCTGCCCGTGCTGACCTTGAGATCTACCGGAAAACACGGCTTATCAGTGATAAGCCTGTTACCTGTCCCTTAAAAGCAGAATTAAAAAAGCCTGTAACCCCATTCCTGAAACGGCGCAGGATAATTTACATCTCCATAGCAGCAGCGGCAAGCATAGCTTCCCTGTTCTTTTTTAAAGGACCATATGATAGGCCTGAAGTATCGCCCGACAGGGAGAACATTTCAAAGGAACAGCAAATTCCCTCACAAAAGTCGCCCGCAGAAAACAAACAAGCTTTCGACACCGGATCATCAGGCACCAAATCAAAAACTCACCTTAGTGCATCAAAAAAGTTACAAAACAGCGGACAAAACAGTCAAAAACAGCAACTACCCTCTGCTGCATTTGAAGAAAGCCTTTCCCCGGCCAACCGCGGCGATATCCCTGAACGCCTTCAAATAATTATCCGGCCGCTTCCGAATGACCATATTCAGAAAATGACACTACTTGCAGGTCAAAGCAGATCCGTTACATCATCTCCGCAACAGGATGGCAGGCCTTCTTCAACAAATCTGATCAGTGGCATTCAGTCACTGATTGGTGTTGAGATTAATAAATCGCCTGACAAATCTACATTATGGCTTGCTTTCGAATACAGCATTAAGGGAATCAATAACCTCACAGAATCGGAGATCAGGGTTTATAAAGAAACAGACCGTGAAGGAATAACCCATACGTCAATCCGATCGGAAAATTTCAGCTTTTCATCCCAATCAAATAAATAACACGTACAACCGCTGTAACATTTCAACTTACTTTCCGTCCTACCATCAAAACCAAAATCTAAAATATTATGCAAAGAACAATGATCATACTAATGGCAATATTCATATCCATATCAACTATTGCCCAGGATACCGACAGCCTGTCATTTGAAAAGGAACAGCAAAAAAGAGAGAAATTCTATTACGAAGATAAAAATGAAGTACGTATAGGTTCCGACGAATTATTACGGGTCGAGGAACTTGATGACACAGTGCGCGTGAAAGTAGGCAATATGGAAATAATTGCTATTGAAGACGGAACAGGAACATCTGTCAAAATTAATAAATCTGATGATAACTACGACAAAAATGATAAACACCGTTTCCGCGATAAAAAATTCAAAGGCCACTGGGCCGGCTTTGAATTCGGTTTGAACAACTATGTGAACAATGATTTTTCCCTTGCACTTGATGAAGAGGCAGAATTTCTTACCCTGAATACGGCTAAATCATGGAACTTCAATCTTAATTTCCTTCAATACAGTTTGGGCTTCGGCACCAGCAGGGCAGGAATTGTTACCGGATTCGGCCTGGAATTCAGCAATTATCATTTTGACAATGATAACAGTATTGAAAAATTTGATGGTGAACTTGTTGCTAAAACATATGATTATGATCTTATAAAAAACAAATTAAAAACAGTGTATATTACTGCTCCGCTGCTTATTGAAACACAATTGCTAAATGCCCGCCGTTCAAGGCGTATTTATCTTTCTGCCGGAGTTACAGGCGGCCTGAAGCTTTTCTCCAAAACAAAAGTCAAGTATATCCAGGACGGTGCGAAACGAAAAGAAAAATCAAAAGACGATTTTTATTTATCCCCTTTCCGATACGGTATTACCGCCCGCGCGGGTTATCGCTTTATGAAATTATACTGCACCTATTATGTAACACCCCTTTTCATCAATAATCGTGCACCTGAATTGCATCCTATAGCACTGGGATTTGCAATTACTTTCTAAAATGACCCTTAAAACCTCCCTTCCGGCTGTTTTCCCGTAAATAACCAAGACAGTATGAAGCCTGAAGAAAATAACATCTTCGGGTTTCCTGCTTCCGGCCATTCCAAACGCGGACTGACCCGTATATCTAGGGTCTGTCAATAAAGTTGGTAAAATGTTTAATTGGCCATAGCAAAATAATACAGGCACCGATTACAAATCCGCGTCAGCATATCCGGCAAGGCTTGCGCAGTCAAGATACTACCGCAAGTCTGTGACTTGTGGTCTTCAACATTAATATACTACCGCAAGTCTGTGACTGATGACAGTTCGCATGTTAAATTATAGAGCCACAAGTCACAGACTTGCGGCATATGATAGTTTACTTAATGAGCAATTTTCGGACAAGCGTAACGCAGTAAATGGGACCAAAAATACAAGTCAAGTTTTTCAGGCTTTTTTATTAACACGTTCCGTAAAACTTTTCACAAGGAATTATTATCATTATTCCGGATTGTGCATAACTTTTAATTTATTATACGAAGAATTTCCCGTATTATAAGTATTTTCAATCCGTTTCAAAATGATCATCATAACATGTTTAAATCACTAAGATACAGGCTTTTAGCCTCATTCTTCGTATTTATTGTATTAGCCATTCTTGCTATTATTCCCTTCAATATCATTTACCGGAATAAAGAAAACAAGATATTCACGTTTACTAACATTGTGAACTCTCTCCAGATTGACCTGAATAAAGAACTGCGTTACTCCGCGAATTTTATTTCTTATGAAGCAGGCAATCCGGAGTTCTATATCACCGGTGAAAGCAAATTATTAAACAAGCATTACATCTACGTCGATAGCATCAATAAAAAAATTGACCTGCTTGCTGGCAACAATATTGCAAATACAATTGATATTTCATCCGATTTGGATCTTATTAAAGATGCTTTTAAAAACTACATTTCAGCTTTTGACAGTATTATCATATTTACCTATAAAAGAGGTTATAATAATTACGGCTTACAGGGAGAGGTTGCATATTACATGCAGGAGTTCAGGGATCATAGTCTTGCTGATCCAATCTTACTTCTTGACATTCAGCAAAATGAAAAAGATTATATCAACTGGAAAGATACTGCATATGCCAACCGCGTTTTCAACCTTGCAGACAAGCTGTCAGCAGATATAATAAATTCTGCCGGTATAGATAATTCCAATAAACGGGAAATGCTCGGATTACTCAATAATTATAAAAACTCTTTCCGTCATCTCGTCCGGCTCGATAAACAGATAGGAAGATCAGACAATGAAGGATTAAAAGGCAGAATACTTAGGAAAGTTGAGGAAATAGAAAATCAATTAACCGTACTTCTGGACAAATCAAATCAGTATAATTATGCATACAACCGCAAGTTAAATACCTACTACACACTTTTTATTGTATTACTGATAGCCTTTTCGCTAATTGCAAGCTTTCTGATATCAAAACATATCCTGCACCACCTTGAAAATCTGAACCAATATATCTCAAAGCTTACCAAACATAAGTTCAGATATCATGAAACACTTGACGTGCGAAATGCAACAAGGGAAATAGCACATATATACAAAAGCTTCAGGAATCTGGTTGCACTCCTTAATAAATGGGAAGATCAGCGAAACTCAGCATTACATAATGCAGAAAAAAACGAAAAACGTTACCGTGATTTAGCTGATTTGCTTCCCCAAAGTATTTTTGAAACTGATGAGCTTGGTAATTTCACTTATGTCAACCGTAACTGGTATAATACCTTCGGCTATTCACCGCGGGATTTACAGGAAGGGTTAAACCTTATTGAAACCATTATTTCCGAAACGGGGAATGGAATTCTGGGACATACACGTTTTG
The DNA here is from genome assembly GCA_964492185.1 of uncultured Bacteroidales bacterium. Taxonomy (GTDB): domain Bacteria; phylum Bacteroidota; class Bacteroidia; order Bacteroidales; family UBA10428; genus JAFGSZ01. The sequence goes on from CAZBJH010000077.1 coordinate 6,302, forward strand.
AAAATTCTCAGTTTACTGCAATACGGAAAGACGGCACACAATTTCCTGCATCCGTTTATTCAGACAATATTATGGATTACGGGAAAGTCATAGGACGTCGCGGGATCATTATCGATGTTACGGAACGTAATCAATATATAGCAGCCCTTCAAAAGGAAAAATCAAAAGCACAGACATCGGATCAGTATAAATCATCTTTCCTGGCCAATATGAGCCATGAAATAAGAACACCGATGAATTCCATTATCGGTTTTACCAACCTTCTTTCAAATGAGGCTATTCCTGATAACCAGAAAAAAGAGTTTGTAACCTACATAAAATCAAGTGGTGAAATGCTGCTTAACCTCATCGATGATATTATTGACATTGCCAAGATCGAAGCCGGAGAGATCCGCGTAAACAAAACTGAATGCGATATAAACAAATTGTTCCCCGATTTACTCAAAGCTTTTAAAGGCTATAAAAACAAAAATAATAAACAACATCTCAGGCTTAACCTTTTAATACCGGATGCTACTACTCCTTTACCCGTAAAAACCGATTGCTTCAGATTGAAACAAATCATAACCAACCTGTTAAGCAATGCTGTTAAATTTACAGATAACGGGGATATTGATTTTGGGTATAATATCAAAAATGATTCATTCATAGAATTTTTTGTTAAAGACACCGGTGTCGGTTTATCACCTGAAGAAATAAAAGTCATTTTCGAGAGATTTAAACGCACAAGGCAATCCGAAGATAAAAAGATCAGCGGCACAGGCCTCGGCCTGAGTATTACCAAAAATCTTGTTGAACTGCTTGGTGGCGAAATGTGGGTTGAATCAGAACCCGGTAAAGGATCTTTGTTTTCATTTTCACTCCCGTATATAAGAATTACTGAACCATTAAAATCAGCAGAACCTGAAGAAAAAATGCCCGGTAACTATGCCTGGAAAGATAAAATATTTTTGATCGTTGAAGATGACATACAAAGCTTCTCATACCTGAAAGAGATCCTCAGGCCTACATCAGCATCAATTCTCTGGTCACAGGAAGGTGATGAAGCTATTAAACAATGTCTGAAAAATTCAGAGATTGATCTTGTGCTTATGGATATTCAACTGCCAAAAAAGAATGGCTATGAAGCAACAAAAGAAATACGAAAAAATCGACCATCTCTCCCCATAATAGCTCAAACAGCTTATGCAATGGAAGGCGACAGGGAAAAAAGTGTCCTTGCCGGTTGCGATGATTATATTACTAAACCACTTAATGCTGTAAAACTTTTAGCCAAGATCGCCCAGTTTGTTGAAACACCAGGGACGTACGGTCAAATAAAAAGAACGGATGAGAAAAACAAACTGCAGGAGTCGTCCGTAAATGAATATAGCAGTGCCAAAAAGAATTAATTGAAGATTTTTTTATCCCGAAAATCAGCCTGTACCTGTTTAATTAGAGTCTGTCAATAAACTCGCAGTGTTTGTTCAGAATGTTCGAGATCAAGGCGCGTGAACATTTTAAACCGCGGTATACTAAAGTATTTGAGGATTTAAAATGTGAGCAGCAACGCGGATATCGGACATTATGGACAGACATTAATTATTAACTGTGAATTACTTCATACAGATTTTTATTTGTCTAATGGAGTGTTTTTATGATTAACTTTGCAACCTCATGTGTCAGGTTCAGGGCAGATGCAGGATGTTGAAAACTGACACATGAATTATACAGGATAAATTCTAAAATGTTTAATCGGTCATTAATGATGAGATTATTATTATTAAGTAATTCCACAAACGCGGGAGAAGGCTACCTTGAATATGCAAAAGCATATATCAGACAATTTATTGGCCCTGAAAAAATTACTATTCTGTTTATCCCGTATGCGGCAGTTACTTTTAGCTGGGACGACTATTCCGGCAGGGTAAGGGAAAAAATGAACGATCTGGGTTATGACATTGCGGCCATCCATCAACAAAAAAATGCTGCAGAGGCCGTAAAAAATGCACGAATAATTATGATCGGGGGTGGAAATACCTTTTTTTTGCTTTCACAGCTTCAAAAGAATAACATATTATTACCCATACGCGATCGGATAAAAAAGGGAACACCTTATATTGGCTGGAGTGCAGGATCAAATATTGCCTGTCCCACTATCTGTACTACCAACGATATGCCTATCGTGGAACCCGGTGATTTTAAAGCATTGAATCTTCTTAATTTTCAAATCAATCCGCATTATACAGATGCAAATCCTGAAAATTTTGCCGGGGAAACAAGAGAAGCAAGAATTCAGGAATTTATAACGGTAAATCCCGGTACTCCCGTAGTTGGACTCCGTGAAGGAACTGCTCTTCAGATTACAGGTAATCATATCGAATTGTTAGGCAATAAGACCGCACGTTATTTTATTAATGGTAAAGAACCTGCAGAACTTGATCCTGCAAATAATATGGATTTTTTATCTCTGAATGCCTAATAGTTAACACATAGCACCTTAATACCTTTTGAGAAAAGTTAAAAAATACCTGTTGATCTTTATCATTCTAAGTGGGTTCATACTGCTTACAGGCATTCTTATCTCATTGTTTTTCAAACCTGCTGTAATTTCTGTTTTAAGAAACAATTTAAACAACTATCTTGTAACAGAAGTGAAAGTAGATGCTATCCGGTTCTCTGTACTGAAGAAAATTCCTCATGCCACAATTGAACTAAAAAATGTACTTGTTAAATCCACCCTGAATTTTGACCGCTCGGATTTCACAGAACCGGATTCTGATACGTTGCTGACTGCCAGCAGTATTTTCCTTGAATTCGACCTGGTATCTCTTTTTAAAAAAAATTATAAACTCAAAAAAATCGTTATAAGGAACGGCGACCTGTTGCTGCTGCATGACCGCCAGGGCAGAACTAATTATAACATATGGCAGGAAACCGAAAAACCAGCCGGCCCTTTTCAGGTTGATCTGCAGAATGTTACCCTGTCAGATATCAATTTCCGGTATATTGATGCAGGTAAAGAGATCAATCTTGCAGCAAAATTAGACAAATCATCACTTAAAGGAAATTTCTCCGGCCTTGCCTTTCACCTGTCACTGTCAGCTGACGGAAAATTATATCATTTTATTCAGGAAAAAAGGATGCTATTTAGTTATAAAACACTTAGGACCAAGCTGGAACTGAACTATTCAAAAAACAAATATACGATAGAAAAAGGTGAGCTTATTTATGCCGGTTTACCTTTGTCAGTTGCCGGCAGTATGATGGCAGGGAAAAATGCCGCGATTGACCTCAAACTAAGCGGTAATAATTTGAATATCAAGCATATAATAGTAGAAGCGCCTGAAAGATTCAAAAAAAGGATATCAAATTTCTCTGTAAACGGTTTATTAAGTGCAGAATTTCTGATCAGGGGGCAATTTACAGACCATGCCATACCCGGTATAGAATCCAGGTTTGAAATTTCACGTGCAGACTTCTCCAATAAAAAAACCAAAACAAAGATCTCAGATATCACAATTGAAGGAAAGTATTCAAACGGCAGTGGCCACTCATTGATCAGTTCCACGATTGATGTTACTGATTTTCATGCTCATTTTGACTGGGGTCGCATTCAGGGCAGTTATAAGGTAAAAAATTTTATCCATCCGGCAGTTATGATTGACTTGAATGGTGAAATAATGCTGAATGAGCTGGTTCGGTTTTTTTCTAACGATACTATTGAAGATGCGGGTGGGAAAGCTGAATTCGATATTCAGATATCCGGTTCTGTCAATGATTTCCGTAAGGTTACAAAGCAGGAATTCCTTAACCTGAACAAAAGTGGTAATATCAAACTTGATAATGCATTTATACAAATAAAATCCTATCCTGTCGCCTTTGAAAACATCCGGGGGGAACTTCATCTTGGAAACAAAATTTCATTTGACAATTTCTCTTTCTCCCTTGGAAAAAGCGATTTTACTTTGAACGGATATGCACGCGATCTTCTTGATCATATACTGTTGAAAAACAAACCGGTTTATATAGCAGGAGATATTCGTTCCAGGTTTATTGATATGAACTCTCTCATCCCTGTTTTCCCTTCAAAATCAGAACAAAAAAAAGGAGTACATTTCCCGGAAAATATTAAGCTTAATACCCAGCTGTTTGCTTCTTCCTTCGTTTTCGGCCGGTTCAATGCCGGCAACCTGAATTGCCTGACAAGGTATACCCGGTCGAATCTTTCGATACAGCAACTGTATTTTGAAACAATGAACGGTTCTTTCAACGGCATTGCCGAACTTGAAGAAACTTCGGGAAACGAATTAAAGGTTCAGGCTTCGGGAAAGATTGAAAATGCAGATATCCAAAATTTGTTTTACTCATTTAAAAATTTTAACCAGGATTTTATCGAAGATAAGCATATCAGGGGAAATCTTAGCGGTCAGATATCTTTTCACGGTGAATGGGATCAGGATATAAAAATTAAACCCGGAAGTATCCTGGCAAACTGTGAATTAACGATCAATGATGGTGAACTCATCCACTTTCAACCGTTTACCAGCCTTTCGAAATTTATTGAACTGGAAGAATTACAGCAAGTAAAATTCAATACACTCAAAAACACTATTTCCATAAAAAACAAAACAGTCAATATCCCTTATATGGATATCTCATCAAGCGCAATGAACCTTTCCGGCTCAGGTCAGCACAATTTTGATAAAACATATACCTACAGGATCAGAATCAGCCTGTCCGAATTCCTCTCGCGCAAAGCAAAAAGAAAAAACCGGGAAAATCCTGAATTTTCTTTTGTCGAAGAAAGCTTTGACAAGGGAAAATTAAATATTTATTTGCTCATAAACGGGAACGAAAACACAAGCGATGTATCTTATGATAGAAAACGTGCATTCAGCGGAATGAAGGAAAATCTTGAGGAAGAAAAGAAGGAACTTGGAAACATCCTTAAAGAGGAATTCAGTATTAATAACCGTAAAGAAAGAGAGAAACAGGATACCACCGGCATTCCGGCCGATTTTATTTTAGAATGGGATGAGGGGGAGATGAAAAAAGATAGTACTTTTGACGCCGCAAAAGATAGTAATAAAAGTGAGGATGACTTTATATTTGAATGGGACGATTAAGGAAGAGACAATAGAACTGAATAAAAACCTGATATTGTGAACATATACTCGCGCAAACAACAGTGGAAGTTGTTTCTGTTTTTCATAGCTGTCATTATCGGAGTAGGATCCTTGTTGTATACCAACAATCTGGTCAAAAAACTGGCTGTTGAAGAGCGAAAGAAGGCAGAACTCTGGGTAAAAGCCACTAATCTGATTGCTTCCCCCAATATGGATATTTCCAGTGAGTATCTTGATTTTTTGCTTACCGTAATACAATACAACTCCACCGTGCCGGTTATCGTTACTGATTCTCTTGACAATCTGATGTTTCATAAGAACCTTGACCCCTCCAAAGTTGAGAATGAGAACTATATTCAGAGGAAGCTCAGGAAGATGAAACAACAAAACGAGCCTATCGAAATTATCATTTCAGATGATTTTACGGAATACCTGTATTATGGTAATTCCACCATGCTCACTAAACTCATCATATATCCCTATGTGCAGCTTGGAGTGATCCTGTTATTTATTCTGGTATCGTATTTTGCTTTCAGTACATCACGAAAAGCTGAACAAAACCAGGTCTGGGTTGGATTATCCAAAGAAACCGCTCACCAGCTGGGAACACCAATTTCTTCACTATTAGCATGGTTAGAAATAATAAAGATCAAAATAGAAGATAAAAAGCTGGTAAATGAATTGGAAAAAGACGTTCGACGCCTGGAAAAAATTACCGAACGGTTTTCCAAGATCGGTTCACGGCCAAAATTGCAACGAGAAAATATTCAACTTATCATTACTAACGCTATCAACTATTTGAGAACCCGTTCATCTGACAAAGTAAAATTCAACCTAAATCTTCCGGCAGATGAGATCAGTTTGCCGGTCAATGCTGCCCTCTTTGAATGGGTAATTGAAAATGTATGTAAGAATGCCATTGATGCAGTTGACGGTTCGGGAGATATCACGGTTTCTCTTGAAGATCATACCCAGGTTGTTTTTATTGATATTATTGATTCCGGGAAAGGCATCTCAAAAAGCAAGTTTAAAACTATTTTTAAGCCCGGTTATACAACCAAAGAACGCGGCTGGGGGTTAGGACTGACACTTACTAAGAGAATAATCGAGCAATACCACGATGGCAGGATATTCGTTCATGAATCAGAACCCGGAAAAGGAACCAAGCTGAGGATAGTGTTAAAAAAATAACCGGGTATCACGACGGTTATAATAATTATGTTAAAAATAAACACTTTAAAAAAATCCGAACGCCTGCATCACAAAAAGCTTATTGATCTGCTTTTTAAAAAAGGTAAAACTGTTAATTTTCATCCCGTTAAACTTTTTTGGCTTGTAGTTGACAACAAGCCCGATAACCCACCTGTACGTGTTCTCTTCGCGGTACCGGGAAAAACATATAAAAAGGCTGTTTCAAGAAACCTGCTTAAAAGACGTATGCGCGAGGCTTATCGAACCAACAAGCACGATCTGACAGAAAAAGCACGACAGAAAAATTTACAACTAATTTTCGCGATCCTGTTTACAGGCCGGCAAATTACCTCTTACACCGAAATTGAAACCGCTATCAGCAAAGGTCTTGATCATATTTCAGTAAGGATCGGCAACTTCAAATAACCGGCCGTAATGAGCGATGCTGCAGTTTCAATTCACTATCTGCTATAACAATCTGTAGAAAAAATGAGTTGTCCGGAAGATTTATTATTCACGCTCAACAATCTGAAAAACTCTTTCAATGACCGCTCCCTCTTCCCCCACCAGGGTAAGCCGGTGTTTACCCGGACCGGCCATGATCTCCATAGTATGGATCACAGAAGTGGTTCCCAGGTAGTTATTATCCAGATGCCAGTATATTTTACTTTCCGGTTCACGGCAGGCCGCTTCACAAACAAGCCTTTCCTTTTTACTGCCAAACCCACGGGGTATAAAAATCCGGGCATTTTCTTCGGGATAGATCAGGTCCATGTTGTGTTCTTC
>CAZBJH010000077.1:13486-15820 GCA_964492185.1 uncultured Bacteroidales bacterium
GTATAAAAATCCGGGCATTTTCTTCGGGATAGATCAGGTCCATGTTGTGTTCTTCGCCTGCTATGCATGAAGGATGAACCGGGGGAAGGGTCTCATAATACGGATCTTTTGATTTATAATACCATTCCATCACAGGAGGCAGCACAAACCATGATCTGTGTATCATTTCGGAAACCGGATAACACGCACTGCTCACCCGGTATTTACCCTGCTGATCAAGATGGACCTGTTTGTGGTAGGGACAAAGGGGTGTTCGATCACCTGTTACAGGTATATATATAGTATCAACCGATTCACACAAAGGTGATGCACGGTAACCGCTCCGGGTACAAACAGTCGCCCTGGTAAGGTCATCATAAGGAATATCAAACCATCCTGATTCAGGCATAATTTTAAAAATATCAAATAATACGGGAGCTGCATATCCTGCACCTGTTAATCCCGGACGGCCTTCACCGTCAGCATTGCCTATCCAGACACCCACGACATAGCCCGGCGTTATCCCAACAGCCCAGGCATCACGATGTCCGAAGCTTGTGCCTGTTTTCCAGGCGATCTTTTTTGATGACCCGTAAGAAGACCAGCTGGTTCCTTCAACCGGACGGTCCATCTCAAGTAAAGCATTAAATGTCAGCCAGGCCGGTCCTGCCCCTATCAGACCGGACTTTCTGAGACTCTTGCCTTTCTTTGGCTGATTACCGGAATAAAAATCCGCTTCAGAATAATCCTCCGGATCGTATTGAGAATTGTTTGTGGTATAGTGGGAAAGCATCCTGGCCACAGAAGCATAAGCACCGGTCAACTCCCACAGCTTAATTTCCGCACCACCCAGTATCAATGACAATCCATAATGATCTGCCGACCGGTTAATTGTAGTTAGCGGAATCTGTTGCAACTGATAATGAAATCGTTCCAGTCCGTATTCCTGCAACATCCTTACTGCCGGTATATTTAACGACCGTGCAAGTGCATTTCCTGCCGGTACCGCGCCATCATAACGTTTATCAAAATTTTTCGGCTGATATCCCGAAATATGTGTAGGTATGTCCGGCACCAGCATATCGGGCAATAGCTTCCCGTCCTTCATCATCAGTGCGAACAGGAACGGTTTTAATATGCTGCCTGAACTGCGCAGTGACGTAATAATATCCACGTGCCTTCCCGACCCTTCAAGCATGCAGTTTGTATTGCCAACATAAGCAGCAACATCACCTGATTCTACCTCCACCACTAATACCGCCGCATTAAGGATCTCATTTTCTTTATACCTGTTGTAGTAATGATCAACCTTCCTGTTACAATATAACTGCATTTCCCTGTTAATGGTTGTATTTATAACCTTCCCCTTATTACCTTCGGCAATAACCCGGTCGAGCAGGTGAGGCGTCAGCTGCGGCAGGTCTTTAGGCTGTCCCGGCAGCGGTTCGGCTATCGCCAGCTGACAGGTAATGCTGTCGATACATTTCTTTTCCAATAATTTATTTAACAATTTGTTTCGCTTTTGTAGAAAAGCCGTTTGATTTCTTCCCGGATACACGAGCGCGGGTGCATTGGGCAAAACAGCCAGTGATGCCGCCTCTCCCCATGACAGGTTTTCCGGCGGACGACCGTAGTACCTCCAGGATGCTGCATCCAGTCCCACCACATTGCCGCCAAAAGGGGCATGCGAAGTATACAAGGCCAATATCTCTTCCTTAGTATATCGCAGTTCAAGCCTTAGGGCCATCAGCATCTCTTTAAATTTTTCCCAATAACTTCTGCTTTTACCCTTACGTGAAAGCCTTATCACCTGCTGTGTAATAGTGCTACCCCCCCTTACTATTTTGCCTGCCTTCAGGTTTTCCCGGAATGCACGCCACATAGACACCGGATTGATCCCGGGGTGCTTGTAAAAATACTCATCTTCAAAATACCGTATAACGGTTTTGAATCTTTCAGGAACATCATTTCTTTCCGGAAAACGCCATTGCCCGTCATCTGCTATTTTCGCCGCCAGCAATAAACCTTCGGAATCATTTAGTACGGTGCATGCAGGATCATTGAAAAGCGGCCTGGGAAGGCAAAACAAAAAAACAAGAATGCCAACAAAAACTAAAATAAAAATCCCCCATCGCACTCTGATTATCTTTTTTCCGGACATTGCTTTTCTTGTAATTTTCCACTCAGGGTCACAAGGCCGGAGCCTTGCGCCGGTATAGGTTTTTAAAATTCTATCGATTACCTGATATCGATTACCTTTATGACCCACCCCTGCCCCTCCCGGGAGGGGATTAGCTTTATTATAGCTTTCGGCTTCCGCTTTACCCTGCCGCAAGTCTGTGACTTGTGGCTTTC
>CAZBJH010000078.1:0-15709 GCA_964492185.1 uncultured Bacteroidales bacterium
ACAAAGCCATGATCCAATGCTTTGAAAAAGTCAATTTTAACTTTAACGAGGATCAGCTAATATGCCTGGGTGATGTATGCGACGGATGGCCGGAAGTAAAGCAATCATTTGACGAATTGCTGAAAATAAAAAACCTTGTTTATATCCGCGGAAATCATGATGAATGGGCTTTACAGTGGATGTTGACAGGTGCATCCCCTGATATCTGGTTATTTCAGGGAGGTGATTCAACAATTAAAAGTTACAGGAACAATGTTCCCCTTGAGCATATTGAATTTTTAAAAAAGAGCAAATGGTATTATAAGAAAGAAAACAAACTGTTTATACACGGAGGTTTTGATCCGGAAAAATCGCTGGAATCCCAGGATCCGGGATCCTTCATTTGGGACCGTTCACTTATAAGAAAAGCTATGAGTGAGAAAATGAAGGACCAGAACTGCAATATTACAGGTTTTGATGAAGTATATACGGGACATACCCCAACCATCAATTTCGGCAGTGAGCGCCCCATTCAGGCCTGTGAAATAATTCTGATGGATACCGGTGCCGGCTGGCCCGGCGGAAAACTGGCCATCATGAATATGGATACCCGCGAGTTCTTTCTCAGCGACCGGGTTGACCGGCTTTACCCAAAGTTTAAGGGCAGAAGAGGGTGATGGGAATTGATAGAGGGAGAGATAAGATAGAATGACATAATAAATAGATATGGTAACCTATGATAAAAAAAGGAGCAGTTGGCTCCTTTTATTTATTATACTGTATCAATAGAATGCTTCAGCGCATAATATCTATTCTTCACCTACATGTTCCCTCACTACCCTTTTCAGCCAGGGGAGTATAGAAAATATCAGGATTACGGATATCATGGTGAGGCCCATATTCGTGAGGAAGAAATAAGCTTTTTTGTCGTAGAGGTTCCAAAGGCCTGATAGTACTCCTGACAGCTTATTGCCAATTGCAGTGGACAGAAACCATCCGCCCATCATCATTGCAACAATACGGGGCGGACTGAGTTTCGAGACCAGTGATAAGCCCATGGGGCTTAAACACAGTTCACCTATGGTGATAACCCCGTAGGTGCCGAACAACCAGGCAGCAGAAGCTTTTACCGCGCCATTGTCCGATGATAAGGCTGCAAATACCATTACAAGGGCAGACAGGGCCGTGATGAATAATCCATACCCGATCTTCGAGGGTGTGGATACCGGCCGGCCGCGCCGGCGCAGAAACATAAAGAAACCAACTACCAGGGGTGTGAACAGTATTATGAATCCCGGATTGATGGACTGGAATAATTCTGTGGAGAAGAGGTTCAGTTTACCATTTTCAGGCCATTTCTCCTTTGGCAAATTGTGAAAATACGGATCAGGGCCGGAAGCTTCAATTGTGTTTCCTTCGGAGGCTTCAACCGAACCTGTTGTAACAACCTGGTTCAGGTGAAGTGTGGAAACCGGTTTTTCAAGCACTTCGGGGATCTGGCGGTTAGTATACCGTTCGGCCCAGATGGTAAGCGCCGATCCGTTCTGGTGAAATATCGCCCAGAAGATCACCACACAGCCGAAAACAGCAAGTAATGCCTTTACCGGATCGGCAACTTTCTTTGCGTGAATTTTTGCTTCCGGTTCAGGCATGGTCTTCAATGCAATGGTGAGGGCATATTTTTTTTCTTTCAGATAGAGAGAAATATAATAAATGATAATAACAATACTGAAACACAGGAACGCGTCCGTGGATTTATTGCCAAACAGGGGCTGCCCCATGATCCAGGTAAAAAGGTTCCAGCCGATGAATCCTGCAGCAAAGGCCGGCACAAGCAGGTCAACGATAACCCTGCCCAGTGATTTTTCCCCTTCCTGGGTTGGTGATATAGTGTCCACCTCCTTAATATCTTTGGCATAAAGCTGGCCGGTCCAAAACCAGATAAGTCCGGCAAACATACCTATACCGGCAGCTGCAAAAGCCCAGCCCCAGCCATAATTGATCCTGAGGAAGGCTGCTATGAAGTTACATACAAAAGCGCCGATATTGATGCCCATGTAAAATATGTTAAATCCCGCGTCTTTCTTATCCCTGTATTTGTCGTTATCATAAAGCTTGCCGACAAGGGCCGATATATTGGGCTTGAAAAATCCGTTACCAAGAATGATCAGTCCCAGTGAAATGAAAAAGATCGTTTCATTATGTATGGATAAGCCAAGATAACCTGTTCCCATTAATATGCCGCCAAGGGAGATTGAAACCCTGTATCCCAGTAATCTGTCAGCGATTAGACCCCCAAAGAAGGGAGTAAGATAAACAAGCGCCAGGTAAGTACCGTAAACATCGGCTGCTTTCTCCAGTGAAAAGCTTAACCCGTGAAAAATGGATGCTTCACCGGGATCAGCCTGGCCTATCATATACAGGGTGAATATACCCAGCATGAGATAAAACCCGAATCTTTCCCACATTTCAGTGAAAAACAAAACTGTCAGTCCCCTTGGGTGTTTTCTTTCTTTAGCCATGTTGTAGTATTATGTGGTTATTTGTTTCGACAAATATAAAAAGATTTTTATAGCATGTGCATTTTTACCGTATGTCTCATTATATTTGTTTGTGATCGCTGGATCCCAAAAAAACTATTTTTCTTTTTAAATTTATATGATATTTGTTAGAGTTTGTCAATAAACTCATTAATAATAAAAATTAAATATATGAAGTTACTCACATCAGAACAGGTTAAGGAGGCCGATAAATATACCATAGAAAATGAACCCATTATTTCCGTAAACCTTATGGAACGTGCAGCCTGCAGAATGGTTGAATGGGTGAGCTCCCATTGTCACACCTATGATCAGTTTAAGTTTTTTGCAGGCCCGGGGAATAATGGCGGCGATACATGGGCGCTGGCTCGCCTGCTTTATAAAATGCAGTTCACGAATATTTCGTTTTACCTGCTGAATATTTCCGGAAAAATTTCACCCGATTCACAGATCAACAGAAAACGCCTTAAGGAGGAAACATCAGTAAAGATTGTTGAAATTACATCGGAAGCAGATTTTCCGGATATTGATCAAAACGATATTGTGATCGAAGGACTCTTCGGTTCGGGTTTATCCCGGCCTCTTGAGGGAACGGCTGCCGGACTGGTGAGGCATATCAATCAGCATAATTGTAAAAACGTATTGTCCATCGATATTCCCAGTGGCCTGTTCGGGGAGGATAATTCAGGAAACAACAGCGATAATATAATTCAGGCAGATTACACCCTTACGATTCAGTTCCCGAAACTTTCCTTTTTCTTTCCTGAAAATGCCCGGAATGTAGGTGAATATGTTGTTATGGATATAGGATTACATCCCGCTTTCATTGAAAAAGTCAAAACGCCGTTTAATTATCTTTCAACATCAGATGTGGCTTCGCTTCTAAAGCCCAGGGATAAATTTTCACATAAGGGTACTTATGGACATGGTTTGTTAATTGCCGGTTCATATGGAATGATGGGTGCAGCTATTCTGGCCTCGAGGGCTGCGCAACGCACCGGTATCGGATTAGTCACCACCCATATTCCCCGTTTTGGATATGATATTATGCAGACTGCCGTACCGGAATCCCTGATAAGTATCGATCAGTCGGATATAATTTTTACCGGATTCCCGGATCTTTCAGATTTTAATGCTGTTGCAGCCGGGCCCGGTCTGGGGAAAAGGAGTAATACGAAAAAAGCATTGCTGAATTTAATTGAAAAAGCTGACAGGCCGCTTGTGCTCGACGCGGATGCACTGAATATCCTGGGAGAGAATAAGGAATGGATAGGGCGGATCCCTGAAAACAGTATATTAACTCCACATCCAAAAGAATTTGAGAGAATTACACAAAAATTCGGGAGCGGTTATGAACGTAACCGGTTTCAACGTGATTTTTCAGTAAGGCATAAACTCATTGTTGTGTTAAAAGGTGCTCACACGGCAATAACTTTAGCCGATGGCAGTTGTTATTTTAATACAAAAGGAAATCCGGGTATGGCTTCCGGTGGTACGGGAGACGTGCTGACCGGAATGGTCCTTTCACTTCTTGCACAGGGGTACAGCCCGGCAGATGCTGCCATCACGGGAGTGTATTTGCACGGCAGGGCAGCCGATCTGGCAGTGCATGATACCGGTCAGCAGGCTCTTATTGCTACGGATATTATTAATTATATCGGGAAAGCATTTTTGGATACCGGAGAGAAGAAGGGCGCGTTTTAAATCCGCTGAAAGTAAATAACATGTTTAGTGAATCACTGCCGGGGTTGCAGGACTTTAATAAAATGTAGTGGTAAACAGAAACATAAATCAGACACAATGCAGAAATATTTTATTTGGATGGCCATGTTGTTTATGGGGGGGTGCAGTGTGCCTTCAAAGTTCTACGTGACTAACGTGCAGGACATAACACAATTTGAGGAGAGTTCTTTTGTTTATGGCTTGCCCCGGACAGTGCTGCAGGTGAAAGTTACGGTAATAAAAACAAAAACTATCCCCGGTCCATATCACATGTATGCAAAGGAATATCTTGGTATTGACGGCGTTCCTCATCAGCCGTCTGTGAAATGGGAAATTGATAATGTCGATATTACTTCGCGCGTGGAAATTGATCCCGGGTATTTTTATTCGGTAAGGAGCAATGAATTGCCTATACATGAAAATTCATTTTTCCGGCTTAAAAATGAAGGGCTGATCCTCGATGCAGGGAGTTATGAAAAAACTGTTGATTATGAAGGGGACATGGCCGGTGATAAAGATAGAATTTACTTTACAGACCTCTCACTGAAGAAGCCTTTAAAAATAGATACTGATACTTTGTTCAGGGAGTTGTTCAGGGATTCAACTTTCGTAAGGGTTCCGCATCTGAAGAAAGAGCTTGTTGCCAAAACCCATGAGGAAAAAGCACGGGAAGCAGTGCAGACACTCATAAAAATACGAAAGAGAAGATTTCACATGTTCGCGGCAAGGTATGATTTTATGCCCGAAGGTGAAGCTGCCAGGGTGAGTGTGGAAGTTCTTAATGCACTGGAGGAGAACTATTTGTCCTTGTTTATCGGTAAAACCATCACTGAAGAATATGAGAAGACTTATCTTTATACTCCCGAGGCATCAAAAGATATGTCAAGGCTTATTCTTTTTCGGTTTGATGATAATGCCGGATTACTCGGTGCCAACGATATTAAGGGTAAACCGGCAGTGCTTGAAATCTCCGATAAAGGGCATACACAAAACCTGGAAAACCTGAACTATCCTTATAGTGGATCACCCGTACAGAATACCTTGTTTTACAGGATCCCTGATAAAGGATACCTGAAACTGATTTTAGGCAGCAGGGTTCTGGCCGAAGCCGCATTGCCCGTATACCAGTATGGAGTGGTTGTGCCAATGACAGTTCAGGGTAAGTAGGGTTCGTCTATAAAGTAGTCAAAATGTTTAACCGGTATTAATATTGTAGGTAATAGGTTTACTGATTACCTTCTTCCCTGCTGATAGGTGATTCATAACCCGAGAGAAAAACTTCCCATGTTTGTGTTTTGTAATGATTGCCACCGATAAATTTCATGATCTGATCAAATTGCATGGGTTTGATGTATCCGTTAAAAGGTTGAATGATCTTTAGATCTTCATTGAGAAACACTACAGAAGGATAACTAAGCTTACCGTTTAATAATGCTGCAGCCAGTTCATGATATCCCCGGCTTCCCTGGCTAATAAATTTGTATGTTTGTCCGTTTATGACGATATCATTTTTTTGCCCGGCATTGAATTTAACAGGATAGAAATTTTTGTTCATGTAAGATGAAATAATACCATTGTTAAATGTGTTTTTGTCCATCACTTTACACCACCCGCACCAATCAGTATAAACATCAATGAAAATTTTCCTCGGCTCTTCCCTGGTCAGTTTAACGGCCTCTTCAATTGTATACCATTTAATATTTTCAGCCTCTTTTTTTTGTGCATGAAGGCCGGAGAAGATCAGTAATATTGCAATACCCGGTATCCACCTTTTAAACCCCATAAAAAATATGTTTTGAATAAATATATATATGCAAATGTATGAATATTTACGGTTTTTATTAAGCGAAGTTTGGATTTTGGTATAATAAATTTTTATATACTGTGAATTGCCATGATAATTGACAGGGATATTTTTGGGAAAAATTACCATCTTTACGTTTGAGACATTATATTGTTATTGCATACTATTATTTTTTATACCGCGAAAACTATGAATACATTGATCGATCAATTACAACCCAGGGCCTTATGGTCAATTTTCAGTGAACTTTGTGCTATCCCCCGTCCGTCGAAAAACGAGGAAAAGGTGGTGGAATATGTTAAGAATTTCGGGGAATCACTTCAACTGGTTACTTTAGTTGATGAGGCAGGCAATATAATTATTAAAAAACCGGCTACACCGGGTATGGAAAACCGTAAAGGAGTGGTACTGCAATCACACCTTGATATGGTTCCGCAGAAAAACAGCGATAAGAAGCATGATTTTCTTAAAGACCCCATTGAAGCATATATAGATGGCGACTGGGTTACGGCAAACGGAACAACCCTTGGCGCGGATAATGGTATCGGCGTAGCATCCATATTGGCAATTCTTAAAGCTGATGACATTGTCCACGGCCCGCTGGAAGCTCTGCTGACTATAGATGAGGAGACCGGCATGACAGGTGCTTTTGCACTTAAACCGGGTCAGCTTGACGGACAGATACTGATCAATCTCGATTCGGAAGAAGAGGGTGAGCTATATGTCGGGTGTGCAGGTGGAATAGAATCAAATATCCGGTTTAGCCTGGATGAACAGCCGGCACCCAAAGGATCGATAGCTTATGAATTATCTGTCCGCGGAATGAAGGGCGGACATTCAGGTTTGGATATTAACCTTGGCAGGGGAAATTCCATTAAGGTGTTAAACCGGATACTCTGGAGCTCTCTTAATAAGTATGGCGTTTCTCTCGCGCATGGTGAAGGTGGCAGCCTGCGCAATGCTATTCCCCGTGAAGCGGATGCGGTGATCACTGTTCCTGAAAATAATAAAAAAGCATTTGAGACTTTTATACAAAATATTACACTGACCATTACAAATGAATTACAGGCCACGGAACCTGATCTGCAGATTAAACTGGAGGAGACAGATATGCCGGAAAAGATCATTGAAAACGAACAGGCGAAAAAGCTGATCGGTGCATTGTATGCCTGTCCGAATGGTGTTATAAGAATGAGCGATGCAGTACCCGGCCTTGTGGAAACCTCGACTAACCTGGCAGTGTTCAGGGCAGGGAAGGGGTCTGCCACTCTGCAGTGCCTGCTGAGAAGTTCGGTGGATACGGCAAAACATGAGCTTGCCGGACGTATGGCCGCGGTTTTTGAGCTGGCCGGGGGTGAAGTGGAGTTTACCGGTGAATACCCGGGATGGAAACCCAACAAGGACTCGGTTATCTTAAGCATATGCCGGTTGGTGTATGAACAGAAATTTGGTAAGAAACCTGATGTTAAGGCCATTCATGCCGGGCTCGAATGCGGTATCATTGGAGGGATCTATCCCGGACTTGATATGATCTCCTTCGGGCCGACAATTCAGTACCCGCATTCACCCGATGAAAAGGTAAATATCGCAAGTGTGCTGAAATTCTGGAATTTTTTGCTGGAAACACTCAAGAATATCCCTGGGGTTTAAGTAGAGTCTGTCCATAATATACCATTTGCCGCGTTACGCTTGTCCGGGAATTGATCATTAAGTAAACTCCCATATGCCGCAAGTCTGTGATTTGTGGCTCTCACATTTTCGGACCGCGCAAATAAATAAGGAAAGTTTGAATGCAGCGGGTAGGAACCCCGCTGTTCTTATTTTTTCAGGGCTTCAAAAATCTCAACAGTGGCCCGGGATTTATTCAGGGTATAGAAATGTATGCCGGGAGCTCCTTTATATAGAAGCTCTTTGCACTGGTTGATAGTATAATCAACACCAATACGGTATGTTTTGCCGGGCTGGTCCTTATATTGTTCAAAGCGGCGGATCAGCTCTCCGGGTATTTTGGTGCCCGACATTTTTGTGAAGCGTTCGATCTGGCGCCAGGCTGTCAGGGGGATGATGCCCGGGATGATCCTTGACCGAATGCCGGCTGCACGTGCTTTTTTTACAAATTCGAAGTAAAAATCATTCTGAAAAAATAACTGGCTGATCAGAAATTCCGCACCGGCATCGGCTTTTTTCTTCAGGTTTTGCAGGTCTTCATCAAATGACCGTGCCTCGGGATGCTTTTCAACATAACAGGCTCCCGCTGTGCAGAAATCGAAATTTTGATTTACATAGCTTATAAGCTCACTGGCGTAACGGAAACCGTTTTCTGCAGGTATGAATTCATTTTGGCCTTTAGGAGGGTCACCCCTCAGTAGCATTAGGTTTTCTATACCAATGGAGTCCAGTTGCTTCATGTCTTCCCTGATCTTGTCCCGTGTTGCATTAACACATGTATAATGGGCCATGGTGGTGAGCCCGATCCTGTTTTGAAGATAATCCACCAGTGCAAAAGTCCGGCCCCTTGTCGAACCACCCGCACCATAGGTCACTGTAATAAAGGATGGTGACAGGCTCATGAGCCTTCCGATGTTAATGCCAAAATCAACGGCCGAGATCTCATCTTTGGGCGGAAAGAATTCGAATGAAAAGGTTTTTTCGTTTGTTTTGAAGAGTTCGGATATTTTCATGAGAACTTTTAATGATATGAATGCAAATTTATATAAATGTTTTTAAAATAACAGGAGGGTCCTAACCCGTCCGTTTACATATTTTATAAATCTTTAGCTCTTCCTGATCCGGGAACCGGCTGCAGGGAAGTGAAGGGAATGTGGGGGAGTTAAGTTTTGCGGGCATAAGGCTGTAGGCTTGCGCCAGGCTCTTATATAGAATAGTATTGTTATAAGAGAAGAGAGCCGATGCTCTGGAAAGTCCAATTTCTTTATAATCAACACATAGTTTTGCAGTAGCGTGGGCCGTCTCAGAAAAATCGCGTAGTATTTCGAGGAAGGCGTTCGTTGCATGGGCCCTGGAGGAACCCTGTCCGAGCGACGACGAAGGAGGAGTGAGTTTGGTTCCGCGGGGAGAAAGCCTTCTGTAGATAATCAAGCGATTTTTGTGGAACGGTGACCTTTTTGACTACTTTTTGGGTGGTAGCCAAAAAGTGGGTCGAACTGCCTGGCGGGCAGTTCGAAACCAAAGCCTGCGGGAGGAAAAATATAAACAATAATATTCTATATAATAGCCTTGCGCAGGTGATGGATAATAATTTACTTATAGTTTAAATTCGATGCCAGCCACGATTCTGCCTGTTCCACACTAACACCCTTACGGGAGGCATAATCCTCCACCTGGTCGCGGCCTGTCTTACCTACAAAGAAATATTTCGATTCCGGATGAGCAAAGACCAGTCCGCTGACCGACGCTGCCGGGTACATGGAATAACCGGATGTGAGGCTGATACCGGTGCGTTTTGTAACCTCAAGCAGGTTGAAGAGGGTTTCTTTTTCCGAATGATCGGGACATGCCGGGTATCCGTGTGCCGGCCTTATACCCCGGTACTTTTCAAGAAAAAGGTCTTTAATGCTTAGATTTTCATCCGGGGCATAGCCCCAGTATTGCTTTCGTATTTTAAGGTGAATAAGCTCGGTAAGGGCTTCGGCCAGCCTGTCGGCCAGTGCTTTAACCATAATGATACTGTAATCATCATGGTCCTTTTCAAATTCGGATATCATCTTTTCAATACCCAGTCCGGCAGTTACGGCAAAAGCACCTATATAATCCCTTATGCCGCTGTCTTTGGGGGCAATAAAATCAGCAAGGCATAAATTGGGTTGTCCGTCTTCTTTTTTAACCTGGTTTCTCAGGTTAATGAACCGTGTTAATACAGATGCAGGTTTTTCAGGATCATATACCTCTATATCATCACCAGTTGAACTGGCAGGGAAAAAGCCGAAAACAGCCTTTGCCTTTAGCAGCTTTTCACTGATGATCCGGTCGAGCATCCTGTTAGCATCATCAAATAGTTTCCGGGCTTCTTCACCCATCTCCGGATGATCAAGTATATCGGGGAACTTGCCCCGAAGCTGCCAGACCACGAAAAAGAATATCCAGTTGATATAAGGGCGTATCTCCTCTATCGGAAAATCCTGAATGTCATGAACACCCATATACCCGGGTTTGATAATATCATTATTTTCCCGGCCGGCCTTAAAGGCATTTTCGCGTGCTTCTTCAAGCGTAATGTATTTGACCTTTTCCCGTGTGCCGGCATAAGTGTTCCTCAGGGTTTCATATTCCGAACGGGTGCTTTTTACAAACCCGTCTTTCAGGTTTTTGCTGATAAGATTACTGACAACACCCACGCTTTTTGATGCATCTTTCACATGGATCACGGGAGAATTGTAGTTAGGCTCTATCTTAACTGCCGTATGGATCTTCGAGGTGGTTGCCCCTCCTATTAGCAGGGGGATATTCATTTTTCTTTTCTGCATTTCACGGGCAGCATCCACCATGATCTCAAGAGAAGGAGTTATCAGTCCGCTTAAACCGATAATGTCTGCTTTTTCCCTGACAGCCGCTTCAAGTATTTTTTCAGTGGGGACCATCACTCCCAGGTCGATCACTTCATAATTGTTACATCCAAGGACAACGCCAACAATATTTTTACCTATATCATGCACGTCCCCTTTAACCGTGGCCATAAGTATCCTGCCTGCATTGCCGTTTCCGGGGGTATCATCCAGTAATTTTTCTTTTTCTATATAGGGCAGGAGCACGGCTACTGCTTTTTTCATTACGCGTGCGCTTTTCACAACCTGGGGAAGGAACATTTTTCCCGAGCCAAACAGGTCGCCAACAATGTTCATCCCGTCCATGAGAGGCCCCTCGATCACATTAAGTGCACGGGGATATTTCTCACGGGCTTCAAGAGTATCTTCTTCAATATGATCGATTATACCTCTTACCATAGCATGGCTTAACCTTTCTTCAACAGTACCCTTACGCCATTCATTGATCTTTTCCTCTTTCTTTCCCGTTTGTTTAACATTTTCGGCAAAGCCAATAAGCCTCTCGGTGGCATCCGGACGGCGGTTCAGTATAACATCCTCAACAAGTACAAGAAGTTCTTTGGAGATATCATCATAAACCTCAAGCATGGCCGGATTAACAATGCCCATATCCATTCCTGCCCGTGTGGCATGATACAGAAAGGCCGAGTGCATGGCTTCGCGCACGATGTTATTGCCCCTGAATGAAAAGGACAGATTGCTTACTCCCCCGCTTACTTTGGTATATGGGAGATTTTCCTTTATCCATCTTACAGCATTTAGAAAATCCACTGCATAGTTGTTATGCTCTTCCATGCCCGTGGCAATGGCCAGAATATTCGGGTCGAATATGATATATTCGGGAGGAAAGTTTACCTTGTTGACAAGCAGGTCATATGAATGTTTACATATACTGATCTTTCGTTCCAGCGAGTCGGCCTGTCCTTTCTCATCAAAAGCCATTACCACAACCGCGGCGCCATATTGCAATATTTTCGCTGCCTGTTCCATGAAAATAGCATCACCTTCTTTAAGACTAATGGAATTGACAATGGATTTTCCCTGTACACATTTCAGCCCGGCTTCCAGCACCGACCATTTTGATGAATCGATCATAACAGGTACACGAGCAATATCGGGTTCGGCAGCTATGAGGTTAAGGAACCTGACCATAGCCTTTTCAGCATCGAGCATGGCATCGTCCATGCACACATCAATGATCTGGGCTCCGCCCTCTACCTGGTCTCTTGCTATCGATAATGCTTCTTCGTATTTTTCTTCCCTGATCAGGCGGGCAAACTTTTTTGAGCCGGCAACATTGGTACGCTCGCCTATATTGATGAAATTGCTTTCCCTGTTTATAATAAGAGGTTCCAGTCCGCTCAGCCGTGTCTGCCTGTTAACAGGTGGCAGTTCCCTTGTGTTATATTGTTTTGCCAGTTCGGCAAACGCCCTGATATGGGCAGGTGTTGTGCCGCAACATCCTCCGATGATATTAACGCTGTTTTTCTCAAGGTAGACTTTTATCTGCCCGGCCATGGATTCGGGAGTGTCGTCATATCCTCCAAACTGGTTGGGCAGGCCGGCATTGGGATGTGCACTTACGAAATATGGTGCCTTTTTCCCCAGTTCTTCCACGTATGGTTGCATTTCTTTCGCCCCCAGTGCACAATTTACCCCTATGCTTAATAATTCAATATGGGTTACGGAGTTCATAAATGCTTCAATGGTCTGTCCCGATAGAGTACGGCCACTCTGGTCGGTAATAGTGCCTGATATCATAACAGGCACTTTGTTGTTCTTTTTCTTAAAGGCCTCTTCAATGGCGTATAACGCAGCCTTGCCATTAAGAGTATCAAAAACAGTTTCAATAAGCAGCAGGTCAACACCCCCGTCAAGCAGTCCTTCTGCCTGCTCTCCGTATGCCTGTGAAAGATCATCGAAGTTAACCGCGCGAAAGCCCGGGTCATTCACATCGGGGGAGAGTGATGCTGTTTTACTTGTCGGGCCCAGGGCGCCGGCTACATATTTGGTGGTTCCGGGATGCGCCTTCATAAACTCATCTGCCGCCTCACGGGCGATCTTAGCCGATGCAAGATTGATCTCATAGGAAAGATCCTGAATGTGATAGTCGGCCAGGGAATACCGGTTGGCATTGAAAGTATTGGTTTCTATTATATCTGCTCCTGCTTCGAGGTATTGCCGATGTATATCTTTGATAATATCCGGCTTCGTTATTGAGAGCAGGTCATTATTTCCTTTCTGGTCATGTGGAAAGTCGGCAAATCTTTCTCCCCGGTAGTCCTTCTCTTCAAGATGGTGTTCCTGGATAAGGGTTCCCATGGCCCCGTCGAGAAGCAGGATGCGTTTTTGAAGTTCCTGCCGGATATCTTTTTTTGTCATATAATTTACCTGTTGGTTTTATTACAATAGAACAAATGCTTATTCTGATTGTTGTGTTCAATTATCATCTCCCTTTGCCAGGGAATAGGTTTTAGCACCTTACTACACAGAAGTGAGCAGGTTGCCAGGGGTTCTCTGAGCCTAGTCTCTCCACCCTTCTTTATAATTCAAACACCCGGGAAGAGATATATTTGAATTAACAACAAAAATATTAATATTTGTTATAATTAACCACCGGGCTTATGAAAATTTTGACGGATCACTCCAACAGCGCGCTTAATGCCTCCATATTGCGCTCATGGGATATTATTTTAGCCTGGGGTGTGTACAGGTAGTCTATAAAATCCTGGTACCGTTCGATGATCTTACCCCGCACAATCTTCATCGTACTGTTCATAAGATGATTTTCTTCCGTAAATCCTTCATTTAATATGCCAATGGAAGCTGGTAGCCAGCGCTGCGGAAACATATGTTCGTATTTGTTACCGCTGCGATAAACATTGACTTCAGAATTGATAAGGTACAATATTTTCTCAAGGCTTTCTTCCTGGTTCAGATTCACTCCGTTGTCATGTACCCATCGCTTAAGGGCTTCTTTATTCGGATAAAGTAAAATGACGGTATAAGGCTGCTGATTGTTATACAGCATACACTGATCAATGTAGGCTGAGTTTTCCGTCATGGCTTCTTCAATGCCTTCAGGACTGTATTTTTCGCCGTCATCGGCAATAAGAAGGCTTTTGAACCTGCCAAGGACATATAGGTAACCTACTTTGTCCATGTATCCCAGGTCTCCGGTATAAAGCCATCCGTCCTTAATAGTTTCTCCCGTAGCGGTTTTGTTTTGCCAGTATCCCTTCATTACATTTTCACCCCTGATCACGATTTCTCCTTTTTCACCCGGGGGCACTTCATTGCCGTCATCATCACATATTATACATTCCATATTATCTGCAACTTTTCCTGATGTTCCCATCTTATGCATCGTGGGGTTATTCGAGGAAATAACAGGTGATGCTTCCGAAAGTCCGTATCCCTGGTACATGGGCATGCCAATGGCATAAAAAAACCTTTGCAGCTCAATATCGAGCAATGCACCTCCTCCGATAAAGAATTCGAGATTACCGCCAAAATTCTCTCGTATCTTGCTGAAAAGGATCTTATCGTAAAGCTTATAAAGTGGTTTTTTTAATTTATTTAATCCTTTTCCTTTATCATTTCCAAGCCCGTTATAGGAATAAGCAAGCCGCAATGCCCTGTTGAACAGTTTTTCTGCTACGGGACCTTTCTCATGGATAGCTTTTTCA
Source organism: uncultured Bacteroidales bacterium (assembly GCA_964492185.1). Lineage (GTDB taxonomy): Bacteria > Bacteroidota > Bacteroidia > Bacteroidales > UBA10428 > JAFGSZ01. The sequence continues at coordinate 14,297 of CAZBJH010000078.1, forward strand.
ATGTTCTTTTTGAAGTTTTTGGCGAGCGAGGGAACACTTAATAAAAAGTTCGGTTTGATCTCTTTAATATTGACAGGAATATTTTTAAGAGTTTCGATCGGGCTTTTGCCAACTTTAATGGATGCTACACTGGCACCGCATGCCATTAATGCATAAATGCCGCAGGTATGGGCGAAAGCATGATCCCATGGCAGGATCATCAGTGTTGTCCAGTCCCGCGAAATGGTAAACAGGCTAAGTGATTGTTCAATATTGGAAGTATAATTCCGGTGCGAAAGGATGATTCCTTTAGGGTCGGCAGTTGTGCCGGAGGTATAACAAATATTTGCATAATCATCGCCTGTGACCGATTGCCAGCGTTCTTCAAATTTATCCCTGTGTTTTTCCAGGTATTCATCACCTTTTTTTATTACATCTTCAGCTGTGATCTCATCTTTGTCACAGTTATCTTTTGAGTCAAGCAGAATAACATTTTTAAGGTCCTTCAGGCCTTTTTTTATAACATCGATCTTTGACGCCTGATTTTGCGAGGCGATGACCATTTTTGTGCCTGAATGTTTTAATCTGAATTTGATCTCATTTGGTTCGGCAAGCTTGACGGAAAGGGGGACACTGACACCTCCGGCAAACAGGACCCCCAGCTCACTTATCACCCAGTAATTTCTTCCTTCGGAAAGCAATGCCACACGGTCGCCTTTTTTTAACCCCAGACTTATAAGTCCGGCAGAAAAGCGAAATACAAGATCTTTGATCTCACTGTAAGACATGCCTTTGTATTGCACATCTTTTTTTTCAAGAAGAAAAATATTTTTTGAGTATTTATCTACACTCTCAAGGAATAATTCATTGATGGTCTTCATTTGTTATTGGTTTAATAAGGGGAAGTTATAAATAATCCATCCGGATTACCCGGGTTAGGCCGCCAATATATACAATTTTTCAGATTTTACTGTTCCAATCGGGGAAAAAAGTGGCTTTTATTTGGGAAAGGCTTGTTTTATTAAATAATGCCCTTCAAGGGCTAATTGTTTCGAACCGCTCCCCAGGCGGTTCGACCTACTTTTTTACTCCCCTGACGGGTCGTGAGACCGCCTTCGGCTAAGTTCAACAGCAAATAAAGTAGGCAAAAATGCCGCCGCTGACAGGATTTTCCTAAAAAATCAAGGTGCTCACCTAAAAATCGGGAACTCCTTACGTCGGACAGCTCGATTTTCTTAACGGTGATCACCTTAAATTTTTTTTAACGGAAAATCCTGAAGGCGGGGGTCCTGTTCTGTTGTTGGTTTATTTGAAAATGATATTACCCTAAGGACTTACATTATATATGTTAAGCTGTGCTATGACAGAAGGAAGCCGGTGTTTCGCGAAGCCCACTTTCATTAAAATTAGCAAATAGATTTGCAGTAGCGGGAC
>CAZBJH010000079.1:0-15680 GCA_964492185.1 uncultured Bacteroidales bacterium
AAATGCGGAGTTTACTATTCGTAAATGAGTAATTTCCGGACAAGCGTAACGCGGCAAATGGGACTTTATGGACAGACAATAACTAAGTAAAATTACAACACAGTAAGGTGATTTAACATAAGAATTTGATGAATACCCTGATCTGCCTTTTGAATGAACAGATAAATCACATGACCAGTTAAATATTTTGACTACTTTATAGACATACACTAACTATTGCAGATCCTTATTTTTTGATAAAATTCAGGGTGCGGCCGTTCACTATTCACTTTTCAATACAGACTTGTCCCTTCAATTTTAATTATGGGAATATGACTGTAATCATCTGTACGGCTTGAACCGGTAAATACAAATCCGCCGTCGGAAGTTATATCAACAGCATTTCCTTTTGCCTGTATGGATTCGCCGTACTCGTTTATTTCAATAAGTCCGCCATCCACGGTTGTTGAGATCAAAGCCATCCTGCTTGTGTTTCCTGCCTGCCCCAGGGTTCCGAATATGTGCACATGTGACCCGTCTGTTATCATGGCATTGCCGGCATCAGCAAAACTGCTGCCATAATATTTTTCCCATACTGGATTAAAAAATTCATCCAGCCTGGCAAGGTATATATCGGAACTTTTGTTATCAGGATTATAGGCTGTACCGGCAATAATGAAATTATTACCGGGCAGGGGTATGATGTTCTTGGCACGGTTCTCGTTCGTTTCCCCTATTGACGAATACTTGTAAAAACTCCCCGCGTGGTTAGCCTGGGCAATGAAAATTGCGCTATTTTGAGCATTTGCATCTGTTGTACTCCTGTAACCGGCGACAACAAAACCATTTCCATCTATACTTTCCGCAACATACCTTCCCACTTCATCGCTACCTGAAAATCCTGCCGTTTTTTTACCTGTCCATTTTAATTTTCCCTCAAAATCGGTTTTTACCAGCCAGATGTCTTTTTGGCCGTTCCCGTAACTTTCTGTATAACCAACCATTATCAGGTTGTTATCTTGCGTGATTTGCAGGTTAAAACCCTCGTCATTCTGAGCCCCTCCGTAGCGGGCTGTCCATAAGGAATCACCGCCGGCATTTGTACGTATAAGGTACATATCCATGTCACCCTGCCTGGTATTCTGGTAACTCCCCAGAATTACAAAACCTCCGTCCGGCATTTCTTTTATGCTGTATCCCTTATCGTTGAAATTGCCGCCGAATAATTTAATATCTGTTTTTGAGTTTCCGTAAATATCGGTCAGTATCAGTCCTGCTTCCGAACCACGGGTTTCGGTGACTATTGTCCCTGTTACAGCGTACCCTCCCGTACTGATTTCTATGATCTCCATCCCGGTATTTTCGAAAGCCCCGCCGTAATATTTAATAAAATTGTGGGTCTGGCCCGGCCCGATATAATCATCATCGCATCCTGAAAATACCATGATCAATATAACAATATGCAGGATATATTTGATTATCATACGAATAAATTTGTTTCTATGGCTTTTCACGCTATATTATTGTTTTACAAAACATTCAATTATCTTCCTTATGTTTTACCTTTTACCGCCTGTCAACCCTCAATCTTCAAAAAACAATACATTAATCCTTCACCGTTCTTTTTCGGCTAATGTCTTCTTTTTCTGGGTTGATAGAATGAAAAATGATATCCCACAACCAGCGATACGTTGTTTAAAGCAAAGTCGTCATCAATATAATGGTATTTAGACCATAGTTCGGACGCGGAATATCGTTCCCCGGTATTGACAATATTGTTAAGCCCGAGGTTAAACCGGGCATCCACTACAAAATATCCCCTGGGGACTTTGTATTTCAATCCTCCCCCGATAACATAAAACCATGAAACGGGGTTACGTTTGTTAATAATATCCACATCCCCGCCTGTTACATCCGGCAGGCCTTCACCATGTTCGATTTTCGGGGTTCCCGAGGCTTTGTTAATAAAGCCTGCTCCGAATCCTGAACGCAGGAAATAGTTCAGGTTGCCGGGAATGTTAAATTCATATACTGCGGTCAGGGGAATATCCAGACCGGTGATTTTTTCATTGAATGTTATTGTGCTTAATACCGGTTCGTCATAGATCACTGATCCGAATTCTTCTGTGAAATTGTAATGTTTGGTTGCATAATACAGGTCAAGATTGATCCTCAGGTTTTTGCTGATATCTTTTCCTATACCCAGACCGATCTGGAATCCTGTTCCGGAATAATTTTCAAGACTGGCATTATTTATATCTCCTGCAGTGTATATTTCAATGATCCGGGGGTTGGTTAAATTTGGCCCGAAAGTGAGGTTTATTGAAAACACCGATGTTGTCCGGTAAGTTTCAAACAGATATACAAATTCAACGGGATCATTAGGGTGTATCTCATATTCGGGAAATTTCTTCAGAAATTCCACCATGGTGTTTTCTGCTTCAAACTGGTCATCATTGAACAGGTATACCATGATCATGAGTTTGTAAGCCTCGATCTTTTCAGTTCTTGTAAAACCACTTTCCATGCAGGGAGCAAGCATTTCCGGGATATCATCGATCATACCTTGTTCATAAAGCTTTCCGGCATTCTCAAGCGTTTTCCGGCAGTCATCCTGTCCGCTTAAAGGCAGAAGAACCATAAATAAAACAAAGAATATACTATAGATCCTGAACTGACTATTCATGAATTTTATATTTAGTGGCTGTCCATAAAGTCCCATTTGCCGTGTTACGCTTGTCCGAAAATTGCTCGTTTACGACTAGTAAACTCCGCGTTTTCGGACCGCGCGAGCCTTGCAAATGGAACCTTCTGAACAGACATATGTCCGGTTAAACATTTTATCTACTTTATAGACAGATACTCTTACTTACCCGGACAAGTTTCCTGGTATTCAATATCCATACCCACATAGGTCTGCCATTCCGCTGTTGTCATATTTCTCGATATATCGGCACAAAGATTGTTTGCCATTATGTCTGCTTTTGCCGGCCATATGTAAATATCGCCATTTTGACCGGATGATGCAATATATTTTCCATCGGGACTGTATGCAACCGATAGTATCCACGATTCGTGTTCGGTTATCACCACCGGCCTTTCATTCATTGCAGCTGCATCCCATATTTTTATCGTTCCGTCATAGCTCGAGGTAACTATCTGTTTTCCGTCGGGACTATAGCTCAGATCAAGAATACGTGCCGAGTGTGCTTTTTTGCTCAGCACGATTTGTTTTGAAACGGCATTTATGATTGTCAAATTCCCGGTCCTGTCCCCGAAAAGTATCCTGCTTCCGTAATTGTTAAATGCTACTGCATGAATAGTGTTATCTGACGACCGGAAGAGTATTTCAGCCGCTCCGTCTGACAATCTCCAGCGAACAAGATTACCGTCATCTGTACCTCCGATAACAAACCTGCCGTCAGGTGAAACGGCAATTGTATTTATTTTACTTGGGTACTGAACAAGCTGTCTGTTAGTATTGTCAACGAGGTTCCATACTACGATCGTTTTATCAGTGCTGGTAGATACCATGGTGTTCCCGTCAGGAGTGAAATCCAGGTCACCGACCCATCCATTATGGCCTTCCAGGATGACGGCCCTGGAATTCTGCTGGTTAAGATTAAAAAGCTGTATGCCTGATGTTCCGGTTCCGCATCCCAGCCATCTGCCGTTGGGGCTGATGGCGAGACTATGGTTGATAAAGCTATTATCAATGAGGGTTCGTGGTGATTTTGAATTTGACATGACATTACGGTTAAGGATCTTTCCGTCGCTGCCCGAGCTATACAGAATAGTTGACCGTGGCAGGAATGAAAGTGAGTGTACTGCTCCGGAATGTCCCCCGTAAGAGTTGTAATTCCTTCCTTTAATGCCGCGAAGTGCATCATATAAACCCGAATAAATATCGGTCTGGTCACCAGTGCCTCCGTATGATGTATTGAACTTATAAGCCTGAAGGGCGAGCAATGCTTTCAGATCTTTATCATTATTTACCTGGCTTACTTTAACAGCAAGTGACTGGGCTATGGAAAGCATGCGTTTGGCCAGTGCCTGCCGGCGTTCCCGTTCAGCCTCCAGGGCTTCTTTTTCGGCTTCTGTCCTTTGCTGTCTTTCCTTCCTTGTTTCCTGCATGGCTATCTCAGCAGTTTTTTCTGATTCTTCCTTCTCCCGGGTCACTGTTTCCATTACCTCAAAAGCTTCCTGGGTTTGTTGTTGTGCCTGCCTGGTTTGCATAAGTGCAGCTATTTTTTCCCTTTCGGCCGAGTCGGCAACAAGTTTAGCCTGGAGCCGTTCAATCTCTTTCACTTGTGATTCTTCCAGTGCCTCGTCTTTTTGCCCTTCCATGATCATTGCCCACGATTCTGCATCTTTACGGGCTTCGATGGCATCTTTGCGCTGGATATTGGCATAAAAGAGAAGAGCCAGGAATAAAATTGCCACTATACCCATTGTCATCGCGAATCTTCTGGTCCTGTCCAATGCACGCCTCTGGACCCGCACTTTGTTTTGTTCTTCCTGCCGGAATTTTTTCTCGCTTGCATCCAGAAAAACCATTACTTTCTCAAAGGCCGGATTGTACCTCTTTGCCCATGCCAGGGTGGGCTTCTGAGTATTTCGCCAGTTAAGGGCAAGCTGCAGGTCGGGCGGCCGCCACAGGCTCGTTTTTCCAAGCTGGTATAATGAGGCGGCCTCCGTGAGTCTCAGGTACATCTGAACAGATGCAGCTTCCTCATCAACCCATACTTTCAGCTTATCCCAGATCCGCATAAGGCTTTCATGTGAAATATCAAGAATAGTATACCTGTCTATCGGCGTACTTTCAGTAGGAGTAATGAATGCCCTTCCCCTTGCCCTGAATTTATCGGCTACCTCAATAACTTCTTCATCCGTGGCATTGGCGATCAGTGCAATATCAGCAACCCGCGCCGGATGCCTTATTCCTTTATTATCTGCTCCTTTTTCAGTCAGGGTTTTGAAAAGGGTTTTACAGATCTGTTTACTTGTATCAGAAAGTTCTTCGTAGGCTTCATTTGCATGCATGGAGAGGGCATTTCCCATCTTTCCGGCTGCTTCATAATCACGGACCTTAACAGGGTCATCCGGATTATTGTGTTTTGACCAGAAATCCCAGGTACGCATCATGGCATGCTGAAGAATAGGCAGCTGATCACCTTTGTTACCTATTGTATTCAGGATTTGCTGTACAAGTTGGGGGTCAATTTTAGCTCCGCCGACAGCAACGGGACCAAGGATAGCCTCGCGGTAATCCTCGCGTGTCATTTGGGGAATAAGAAAGTTGCTGATGTTAATAAGTTGTGTCAGCTGATGAAACTGTGAGCATTCGCCAATGAAATCGGATCGCATGGTGATAACAAGGTAGACAGGCTGTTCTTCCTGGTTGATAGCATTGACAAGAAGTTTGATGAAGGCTTCGGTCTCATTCAGGCTTGTAGTATCTTTACGGCTTTCTTTATATCTGAATAACTCTTCAAACTGATCGATCAATATTAACAGGTTTTGATCTTTCCCGGCGTTTGTCTGGCTGATCGCATCAATCAGTCCGTGAGAACTGCGGCGCAATATAGTATGAATGATCTTTTTACGTATATGCAGGTCAGGGCCGTTATGCCGGTCAGGTTCATTCATAGCCAGCGTACCTGCCAGGTTTTCAACAGGACTGTTTCCGGGGCGTGTAGTGATAATTTTCCAGTTTGATCCGGCTTTCCTGATAAAACCGCCATACAGCAGGGGGATCACCCCGCAATATATCAATGATGATTTTCCGCTTCCGGAGGCTCCGGTTATAGCGGCAAACCTGTTTTTTGAAAGGTATTCAAGCACTTGTTCGCTTTGTCCCTCACGTCCGAAAAACAAATGACTTTCTTCTGTTCCAAAGGGGCGTAATCCGGGAAAAGGATTCTTCACCGCTTTCATATTATATTTTTGTTTTTCCTGTCTTGGTGTCATCTCTGTTTTTGTAATTTATCCAGGAACGGCTTCATACTCTTATCAAAACTATCCTCACGGTCCAGGATCACCACGTCACCAGGCAGTTCATGCTTCATCTTTATTTCGCTGCCGGATATTAATCCAATGGCCATAAACGAATCGTTTTTTCCATACCCGGGTGATTTGATCAGGTCGCGAAACTTACTATCAAACCAGTTTGTTTCGCTGTTTTCCTTACAGATGAGAACAGCATCAGAATGTACAATGTTTTCACGATGCCTGGTTACTACTTTCGTTTCACTTTCATTATTATCCGAAGTAATAACATCAAGATTATTTGAACCCAGCCAGGCAATCAGCCTGTCAATATAATCGGTTTTTTCTTCATAGATCATATACACGCTTGTATGCTTATTCTTTTTGCCTGTTCCGTTTTCCCGGTCCTTTAGTTTCTTGTGTATAATGGATTTGAGTACCTCAAGAGGTGCTTCAATAATTTCTGTTTGTTCACGAGTATCATCCCTTTTCATACGGTTAAGAAACAGGGATTGTCTCTGTTCAGAGGTTTTCAGGTCATTAGGGATCCAAATGATCCGCTCAACCGGTGTGCTGTTTTCTTCAATATATTCCTTAACAATCCTGTTTTGCATGTCAATCAATGAATACTGGCTTTTGGGAAGGGGGCTGCCATAATAGGCTCCCATTATATGAACTGAGAGAACGGCATTGTCAAGGTATGAACGGATAAGCTCATTTAATTTGTCAGTATCGTCCGGTAATTCAAATGAAGGAACAATTTTGAATCCCGATTGCAGCAGTTCCCTTCGGATAATATCCCTGTTTTCCTCCTGGTCATGACTGGTTCCGGCCAGAAATACAGTTCCTTTTGATGTTTCTGTTTTCTCATGAGAATTGTTATTGCCGGGGCCCTTCAATTGGTCATGAATATCATAGGCCAGGTCAACTATTTTGGACCAGAATCTTTCACCGGATTCTTGTTCATCAGCCGGGTATGTCTTTGATTTTTTGTTGAAACGGTTGATCTCAAAAAAATTATAACCCGGTTTATCCCGCAGGAACAGGGGTTGCTGTTCGGTACTTACATAACCTGTTAATACCTTCAGGATACGATGTCTGATCTCCGTATCACCGGTATGTTTTGAAACTGCTTTTTCTATTTTCTCAAGCTCAATAAGGTATTGCTCATCATTCACATTACCGGGGGACAGGATGGTAATAAAAATTGCTGTTTGTTCAAGAAATTGTGCTGTGTTGTCTCCCAGGTCATTTTCACGGGCTCTGAGGTCATCATGCAATACCATCACGGGTTTTCGCTTTAGCAGGCGCTGCAGAACAATTTCCAGGTACCTGCTGAAGTTAGCTGGCCAGTCAGGGTTATCCAAAGTGCTGTTTTTACCTGCACCGGCATAGCAAATAAATATATCGTAATCAAAATTCATCATCGCGGTTCTTAATTTGACGGTCTGCTTTATCAGGCGGACTATTATTCGCCATATCAAGTATCAGGTTTGTAAATTCCTTGTTATCAAATAATAATTCCTTAAAAGTATCCTTTTGTATTGAAAAGAAAACCGTATGTTCAGCTGCTGTAAGCTGAACGGTACTATCGCCGTTTTGTTTATTAAACAACAACTGGGGACAAATTATTTCATTCTGTGCAAAAGTTAATGAATTATCTTTGTCAGAATCCAACACAAGCTTACCCTTGTATATGCAGATAAAAGATAAATCATTTGTTCCCGGGATAAATGTCATGGTTTTTCCTTCGTGGAATTCGTTTGCATATAATTTCTCAGCAATATTGAGTAAGCTGTCTTCATTAATATTTTCCAGCTCTCTGATGCTTTTCAGGAAATGAATTTTATCCACCAGTAACATGGGATATATACTATGAGTGTGCTGAAGCGTATATTGAATTTCTGTTTGAATGCCGGGTTCAAGCCGGTGATTAAGTTTATCGATAAATTCCGGATCCATATTATGTATCACCTGTGCAGCTGTTTCACGAAGCAGTTTATGCGGCCCGAAAAGATTAGCGACTAATTCATCACCCACTTCTTTATATTTCAGCTTTTGCATGCTTATCAGGGTACAGGCTTTGGTATACAGTGAGATGGTATTAAAATTCCGTGTAATTATCGATGGTAATAATTCCGCTGTACTATGTTTTTCAAGCGGAAAGTAATATTGTAATTGTTTAATTCTTTCTTTATCGGTAAGATCTTCAAGAAGAGGAAACAATACCTGTTTCAGGTCCTCGTATATGAAATGATCGAGCATTTCAACAGAATAACTTATATCGATCCGGTCACCCTTTGAGATTTTTTCTTTGATCGAATTTATTGTATTGGCATTGTATGCCAGTGATAACAACTGATAAATAGTTTGGTAATTGGAATTTATCTCAGATCTGAGAGCATTGGATAAGAGTATTAGTTTTTTATTTCGTACCACAGATTGTAATGCTGAAAGGTTCCAGACAACTATAGCTATTTCTTTGATCAGAGCATTAAGTATCCTGTTAATATTTAGTGATCCGGCCTGGTATTTTGATTCAACAAGTGCCTGTAACGACTGCCGGGATATTTCTTTGGTCTGGTTCTCAATTTTTTCTAAAAGCAGATCGGTCGCCCTGTTACTTCCGATCCTGCCATAGATTCTTACAATCCTGGATAGTAACAGATTATCCGCATCAGGCGACTGAAAAACCTGTTCGAGATAATTCAGGGTATCATCACCAATACTGATAAGCGCTTCGTAAGCATGCGTGTAATATGTCGGTGATGATAAATAACCGATAAGCATATGTGTATGTTCTTTTACTCCCAGTTGAGCAATGGCTTTAATAGCTGTTTCTTTAACACCAGGTTCAAAGTCGCGAACAAGGTTGATCAGCGAATTTGAGAATTCTGTTTTCCTGAAAGCCCCGATAACCTCTGCGGCAGCAATTCTTTCTTTCACATTTTTCGAATTTAACAGCCGGATCATCTGTTCATTTTCGCGGGCAGCAGAAATTTTGTTTTCAAAATGGCGAATAAGATATTCATATTCATTTTTTTGCTGCTCGTCTTTCAGGTCATTTATTTTTGACCTGACAACGGGAAGGGCTTGTAATACTTTATGTTCTTTTATCTTTTGTATGACATAGGAATGTACATCTTCAACCGAATTGGAGAGAATAGAGATCAGGTATTTTTCATAGCTCACGGGTTCAATTTCTTCGGCTATCCCGAGGGCATTAATGATCTTACTTTTTGATCCGGAGTTAAGCAGGTGTTTTATTTTTTCTTTATCGGTTTTTATATTGTGCCATTCTGATTTCCCGGATACTTTGAGTTTCCGGATAGAGGTGATCAAAGATGACCGGTACATTTTTATAAGCTTAATACTGGTAAAAAACCATATTACAATGAAAATGATAGTCACAGCAGAAATATGGATGGCCCTTATAAAACTTAAGCGGGTTAAACCATAGAGGATGACACCGGCCAGGGACAGTCCTGTCATCACGGCTATCCCGTTTATACGGGGTTCTATGGACTGTCTGTACCTAATATCCAGGTTTTGAAACAACACCTTCAGGGATGGATGCTGAATGGTAAATTTCATTGTCTCGTAACTGATCTTGGTAATGCCAATGAGCATGAAAAAGAAGGTAAAACGCGCAATTGCTGTTGACTGGCCGAGTGTAAAATAAATAATTACAGTGGTAAGGACAACAAGCATTGTGCCTGCCGGTATTAGTACAAGGCTGTATGGGGAATCGTAGGAATAAAGTAAACGGCGGATAAGGATGTATTCCATCCCAAAAATAAATATATACATTGTGCCTATAAATAATCCCAGAAATTTTCCCATTCCGATAATATTCGGATAGTTTGCTCTTGTAAGGCTGATGAAAGAATAATGGATCATAAAGGCAATAATTGCAGAAAGCAGGCTGAATAAAAGTAAATAAATGGTATACTTTGAAGTGAACACCAGAAATAATCCGGATTTAATAGGAACCGGTTTTTTTCTGAATGACCGGAAATGTTTCGATAATCGATGATATATATTTATAGTCACAAGAAATGCCAGTAATCCGACGCTTATTATTACACTGATCAGAAAAATGACCGTATAATTAAAATTGAACAAAAACAGGATTACGGCATATGCGCCGGCGGTTATGCCCCCGATGAAGGATGCCTGTATTAGATAATGTACGCGTTTTCGCTGTTCAGATGAAAAAATATAGCGGTTCATATTAACCGGCATTTGCCATGAAATAACGCTTAATGGAAAGAAACAGAGATATGCTATTATTGCTCCGGAGGATGCACTTATAAATTCAGAATAATAGTAGGTCGACAATACGGTCCCTGTCAATAAGATCATAAGAACAGAAACCATGATTTTGAGGCTTGTACGAACTGATAAAAAGGTATAAAGAATAAAGAAAACAATACCGCCCGCGCCTGATATAATAAAAGCAAGAGGCAGGTTACCGGGGTTATAATAGTTTAAAAACATTAAGTGTGCACCAATGTCGTATGTGGCAATAAACGAACCGGTAAAAAAAGCAAACAGGGAAACCAGGATTACCATTCCGGTTTCATGTGATCGTATATTAAAAAATTTGTTAATTAACCCACGCATTTTAACCTTTGATAAGTCGGCTTTCTACTATATATGTTTTTCGGATTACTCTGTCATGTATTATTCATACTTTAACTTTCGATGTTTTGCATCTGTCCCGGACTTGTAGCATGAATAATTCAGGCTGTAAGCAAAACAGATAAAAATAAGAAATATAATTTTCAATACAAGATTTCTAGTCTAAGCTTTCGTTCTGTTGATGTAATATTCAGGCTCAGTAATGTAATTTTTTCCAGTATCTTATAAATCACATGCAGAATTAATGGTTGGGGGGTGAGAATATGGAGCGTAACGCGGCAAATGGGACTTTATGGACAGACACTATATAAATAGGTCTGCGATATCCTTCACATTTGAATTATTAGCGTTTATTGTATATTTGGCTCTCTGATAATGGTGTTCGCACCTTTTTTTTAAATCATTGATATATTCTCTTAACTCTTCGTCGGATTTATTTTTAATAATAGGGCGAACACCTGTTAACTTTTTTAAACGGTTTAATAATATCTCGTCATCTACCTTTAGGTATAAAACATCACCGTATTTTTCCATAAGTTCCATATTGTCGCAATTACAGGGGGCTCCCCCGCCGGTTGCAACAACAATGTCATCTTTTTTTATGATTTTCTTCAGTGTCAGCCACTCAATCTTTCTGAATTCTTCTTCACCTTCTTCAGAATACAGGTCGGGGATAGATTTTCCTTCCAGTCTTTCGATTACTTCATCCAGGTCGATAAACCCAAGACCCAGATGATCGGCAAGTTGCCTTCCCAGGGTGGTTTTCCCACTGCTTTTGTACCCAATAATAAAAATTCTCACTATTTAGTGTCTGTCTATAAAGTTGGTGAAATATTTAACTTATCATGTGTCTGTTCAGAAAGATCCATTTGCAAGGCTCGCGCGGTCCGAAAACGCGGAGTTTACTAGTCGTAAATGAGCAATTTTCGGACAAGCGTAACGCGGCAAATGGGACTTTATGGACAGACTCTATTTAGCAGGTTTCATATTCTGATAAGCCTTATGCAACATAAGATTATCAAGAATGATAAGGGCTGTATAAGCTTCCACTACCGGCCACACGCGTGCAACGATCGTCGGATCCCGGCGTGTGACTGCAGCCAGTTCTTTGTTTTCAAGGCTGACCTTATCAATTGTATGTTGAGGTTTGGCTATTGTAGGTGTGGGCTTGACAGCAACACGTGCGACAATGTCCTGTCCGGTGGTAAGTCCGCCGGTAATTCCACCCGCGTTATTTGACTGAAAAACTACTTTGCCATCTTTTATTCTCATAGTATCGTTGCATTGTGATCCTGTCATTTTAGTGGCAGCTAAACCGCATCCTACCTCAACAGCTTTTACCGTTCCTATGCTCATTAAACGTCCAAGTTCACCGTCCAGCTTGTTGAAAACAGGTTCTCCCATTCCAGGTGGTACACCGGTTACTATTACTTCCACCAGTCCTCCGGATGAATCACCTTCTTTCATTATGCGAATGATTTCTTTATTCATGGCATCAGCCGTATCCGGATCGGGACAAAAAAGCTTAGGATTGATACCGTATTTTTCCCTTATCTCATTTTCGTCGTATTGTGGTATTTTTAATTCAGGGATCCTTTTTTCCAATTCAGCAAGGATAGCGGCTTTTTCAAAAAACCTCATACCGGTTTGCATTTTGCCCGAAGCAAAAATATCAAGGTATACAGGGTCGTATTCTTTTCGTACTTCACGATATGCAGCTGCTTTTTTTACGATATCTTCAACAGGCATATCATCCATACGTATTCCTGCCGCTTCACGTATAAATGAAACAACCTTAATACCATGATCTTTAAGAATACGTTTGGCTATGCATCCTGCAGCGACAATTGATGAGGTATATCTGCCACTGAAAAATCCCGCGCCAATTGCATCGTCAAATTCGCCGTATTTTTGATATGATGCGTATGATGCATGACCGGGGCGAGGGGTGCGGTTTGTCGACTGGTATTGCTCAATATGTTCGAAGTGCCGGTCAACATTGGGTATCAATATAACAAGCGGAGTGCCGTTCGTGTATCCTTTGTTTTTAAATCCCGGCATGGTGTCAGCCGCGTTAACGCCACTATATATAAGTGGAACATCAGCCTCTCTTCTTGGTGAAGTGAGCTCACCCTGACCGGGTTTTCGCAGCATAAGCTCAGTATATATTTCTTCTTCGGTGAAATAGTATCCCGGGGGCACACCCTGTATATTTATCGACAGGCCTTCCTGGTATGAACCACCGGCTACAGTGGTTTTAAACAGATTTCCATGCGTACATCCTAACATGTTTATTATTTTTTTTGTTATAACTAATCCTGTATTCTTTCAATTTTTGCATTGATCATTGTCATATCATCATAAAAAGTCGGATAGGTGATCTTTACCGATTCTGCAGTATCCACCGTGGTTTCCCCACTGGCACCAAGCCCTGCTATAGTCAGTGCCATTACCATCCTGTGGTCATCATATCCATGCACCATTGTCCCTTGCAGATCACTTTGTTCAATGATAAGTCCGTCATCAAGCTCGGTAATTTTTGCCCCCATTTTCATCAGCTCAGTGGCAATTGAACTTATCCTGTCACATTCCTTAAATCTTGCCTGAGCCACATTAAATAATTTTGTTTTTCCTGATGCAAAACATCCTGCAACAGCCATTGCCGGCAGTGCATCGGGTGTGTTGTTCATATCGATTTCAATTCCGGTAAGATTTCCGCCTTTTACATGAAGGCCGTCCTGATCTTCGTGCATGCTTACGCCCATTTCTTTCAGGTATTCAAACACCTGTTTGTCACCCTGATGATCAGCAAAATCGAGTCCCCGGATCAGGATCTCCGAACCTGTAATGGCAGCGGCACACAATGGAAAGGTGGCGGTTGAAAAATCAGCGGGTATGGCACGGTTGAATGCAGTGTAGTACTGGCCACCCATAATTTTAAAGTGCTCAAGGCCCTCCTGTTCAAACCGTATATTTTGTTTTCTAAGCCATTCAAGAGTGATCTCCACATAAGGTTTTTCGTGAAGGTTGAATACCGATATTTCTGTGTCTGATTCAATCAAAGGCGAACAAATCAGTAAAGATGTAAGAAACTGTGAGCTGATACCGTCTACTTTGGTAGACCCGCCCTTTAAAGGGCCCCGTATTGTAAAAGGGCATTTCCCCCCTGTTGATTCAATAGTTGCCCCCAGGTTCTTAAGTGCGGTCAGCAGGGGAGTCATAGGCCTTTTTCGTATGGATTCGTCCCCGTCAAACTTGATCTCTTTGTCTGATAAAGAGGCAAGGCCTGTTAATATCCTTAATGTAGTGCCGGAATTACCAACGTCAATTGAGGAGGCCATCCCGGATATCTTACCATCGTTGCCTTTAACGGTATAATGGTCATTGGAATTCACCCGGGCACCCAATTCCTCAATACCTTCAATACAGGATAAGGTATCTGCCGAGATCAGTGAATTTTTCAAAACAGATTTTCCATGAGCCATTCCCGCGATAGAGAATGCCCTGATAGAATGTGATTTGGATGCAGGAATTAAAATGCTTCCTGATAGGTTTGAACGGCTACTTCTGTATTTCAAGGCAGTTAGTTGTTTTTTTGCGAAAATAAGCAAACTAACCAATTTAACCAAACACAGAACTAATGTTGCAGTTAAATATTTTGACGACTTAATAGACGGACACTAATTAGAATTTGTCAATAAACTCATAGTGTTTGTTCAGAATGTTCGAGATCAAGGCGCGCAAAAATTTTAAACCGCGGTATACTAAAGTATTCGAGGATTTAAAATTTTGGCAGCAACGCAGATATCGGACATTATGGACAGGCACTAATTATTTCACGGGTTTAACAAATAAATGATAGCCCGCGGAAACAATAATATAAAATAAAATGCTAAGACCGATTCCCGGAATTCCCCAAATAATAATAAAAAGCGCTGAAGCAATTAAAATAATATAACGGAGTGCATTACCGGACAATGAAAAATTTTCGAACTTCATTGAAATAGTTCGCAGTTTTGATACAAGAAGAAAACACAGGATAAGGATTGCCAGGATCAACACGGGCGGGTTAAGCACAATGTTTTGAATAGCTGTATTTTCAAGATTTTTAAACCATATTGCTAATGAGGCAACTAACATTGCATTAGCTGTTGTTGTTAATCCTTCAAAGTAATCTTTATTATTATTGCCAGTGTTGAACCTGGCAAGCCGTGTAGCACTGAACAAAGCAATCAGAAAAGCAGAAAAGATGATTATATTCTCAGGAATGGTGGACCGTTCTGTTGCAAATGTTGATTGTTCGGACTGGTATGTCAGGGACATGACAAGCATTTGATAGAATATAACCGATGGCGCAACCCCGAAACTGACAACATCCGCGAGTGAGTCGAGCTGAATACCTGCTTTTGATTGTGCATTTAGTGTCCGTGCGGCAAATCCGTCAAGAAAATCAAAAACAGCTGCCAGCAGGATAAAATAAGCGGCATTCATTGGAGTATCACTCATCCCTTCTACAATTGCCATGCAACCAAGAAACAGGTTAATCAGGGTTAAAAGGTTAGGTACAAATTTTCGTATTGCTGTCATAAAAAATATTTTTAGAAGATCCTTATCAAAAATACAATATCTTTTTATTATTTCTGTAGGTCAAAATACTGAAAGTGCATTTTATAAAAAGAAAAAATAATTAATATTACAGACAGAGTCTTCTTTTATTGTGAAAAAATCATGATATATTGTTATTTTTGAATCCGGCCTGAATTTATTGACAAAATCTAACCAGAGTCCGTCTATAAAGTTGGCAAAATGTTTAATTGGCCATAACAAAATAATACAGGCACGGGTTACAAATCCGCGCCAGCAAATACAGCAAGGCTCGCGCGGTCCGAAAACGCGGAGTTTGCTTGTCGTAAATGAGCAATTTTAGGAAAAGTGTAAAGCAGCATATGGGATTTTATGGACAGACACTAACTAACTAGAGTCTGTCTATAAATTAGTCAAAATGTTTAAACGGACATGTGTCTGTTCAGAAGGTTCCATTTGCAAGGCTCGCGCGGTCCGAAAACGCG
>CAZBJH010000080.1:0-15561 GCA_964492185.1 uncultured Bacteroidales bacterium
ATTAAGTGAATTAACATATTAATTACTAATAACTTAAATAAAACATATTCGTATGGAAAAGTTTCTTGATGAAAATTTTATGCTGCAAAATAAAACTGCAGAAAAACTATATCATGACCATGCTAAAAAGATGCCCATTATCGATTACCATTGTCATTTAAATCCGGCAGAAATAGCAAAAGATATAAACTTTAAGAATCTTTCGCGAATATGGCTCTCGGGTGATCATTACAAATGGAGGGCAATGCGTACCAATGGTGTTGATGAACGTTTTTGTACAGGTGATGCCGGAGATTATGAAAAATTTGAAAAATGGGCTGAAACAGTTCCCCATACCGTTCGTAATCCCCTATATCACTGGACCCACCTGGAATTAAAAACTGCTTTCGGTATTGATAAAATTCTTAATCCCGGTACAGCAAAAGAAATATACGATGAAGCCGGCCAAAAATTACAGCAGCCTGAATATTCAACACGCAACATTCTGAGAAAATACAATGTTGAAGTAGTTTGCACCACTGATGACCCTGTTGATTCCCTAAATTATCATAAGGAAATAAAAGAGAGCGGATTTGAAGTCAAGGTATTGCCGGCCTGGCGGCCCGACAAAGCAACTGCTGTTGATGACCCGGAAATTTATAACGATTATCTGAATAAACTTGGAGATGTTGCCGGTATAGAGATCATAAAATACAGTGACCTGCTGGCTGCCCTGGAAAAAAGACACAAATACTTTCATAAAAACGGCTGCAGGTTGTCTGACCATGGCCTGGAAACAATTTACGCTGAAGATTTTGAGGAAGGAGAGGTAAAATCGATTTTTAATAAAATACGTGCGGGTAACAGCCTGGATCCTGACGAGGCAGCTAAATTGAAATCTGCCCTTTTATATGAGCTTGGTGTTATGGATCACGCGGCAGGATGGACACAGCAATTCCACCTGGGTGCTTTGCGTAATAACAACACCCGTTTATTTAATGCCCTTGGGCCTGACACCGGGTTTGATTCTATCGGGGACTTTGATATTGCCCGTCCCTTATCCAGATTTCTCGACAGCCTTGATAAAGATAATAAACTGGCCAAAACCATACTGTATAATCTGAATCCCCGTGATAATGAATTAATCGCGACTATGGCAGGGAATTTTCAGGACGGTTCGATACCCGGAAAAATGCAATACGGTTCAGGATGGTGGTTCCTTGATCAGAAGGATGGTATGGAAAGGCAGATGAACGCTTTATCCAACCTGGGATTACTGAGCAGGTTTGTAGGTATGTTAACCGATTCGCGCAGTTTTTTGTCATACCCGCGTCATGAATATTTCCGCCGGATACTCTGTAACCTTATCGGCACGGATGTAGAGAACGGGGAAATACCAAACGACATGGAATTGCTGGGACAAATGGTAGAAAACATTTGTTACAATAACGCCAGGGAATATTTTGGTTTTTTTGAAGTGGAATAATAAACACTTATAGAAATATGACAGGACGAAAGCCCGCCCTCCGAAGGAAGGCGGGATAACAATATTTTTATTCTTCCTGGGTTGTCTTGCCAAGAGTAGCCAATATACCACCATCAACATACACAACAATACCTGTAACAAAATCAGAAGCCCTGGAAGCAAGGAAAATTGCTGTACCCTGCAATTCTTCGGGCTCACCCCAGCGGTTAGCCGGTGTACGTGTCATTATCAGGTCATTGAAAGGATGTCCGCCAACCCTTATCGGAGCAGTTTGTTCGGTAGCAAAATATCCGGGACCAATACCATTAGCCTGAATATTATGTTTTGCCCATTCGGTAGCCATATTTTTGGTAAGCATCTTTAAACCTCCCTTGGCAGCTGCATATGCACCGACACTGTGCCTGCCGACTTCACTCATCATTGAACACATATTAATTATCTTACCCGGGGCTCCGCGTTCAATCATACTTTTCACTACTCTTTTAGACATGATAAAAGGCCCTGTTACATCGATCTTAAGCACTTGTTCAAAATCAGCCACTTCCATATCAAGCAATGGTATCCTTTTAATAATTCCCGCATTATTCACCAGGATATCAACAGGTGCAACCTCTTTTTCAATTTTAGATATGTATTCATCAACCTGCTTTTCATCCGTTACATCAAATTCATATGCAGCTACATCAATTCCTTTATCTTTGTATTGCTTCACAGCATTTTCCAGTTTCTCAGGAAAAATATCGTTGATCACGATCCTGGCGCCTGCATTGGCAAGACCAGTGGCAATAGCCATACCAAGGCCGTGAGTTCCTCCTGTAACAAGAGCGGTTTTACCTTTCAGGTTAAATAGTTCTAAACTCATAATTTTATGTTTTTTTAAGGTTCGTAATAGTGTTAAATATTCTGTTTAGCCGGAATACCCGTAACCGGAAACGATCCCCTCCCGGCAGGAACAATTCCCTGGCCCGCGGTCATCTGGATACCCGCCCGGAGGCGTCACCGGTCATCAGTTTTTCCACTTCTTCAACCGATACCTGGTTGAAGTCCCCATAGATAGTATGCTTCAGGCATGAAGCAGCAACGGCAAAATTCAGGGCCTTCTGGTCATCATAACTATAATTCAACAAACCGTAAATCAAACCACCCATAAAAGAATCTCCCCCCCCAACCCTGTCAACAATATGAGTTATCTGATAAGTAGGTGCCTGATAAAGGGTTTTACCGTCAAACAATACACCTGACCATGAATTATGACTGGCGCTAATGGAACCCCTGAGAGTGATGATCACTTTTTTAGCTTTCGGAAAACGTTCCATTAACTGGCGTCCTACCGATTCATACGCCGCACCGCTAACTTCGCCAACGGTAACGTCAACTCCTTCAGCCTGAATTCCAAACACTTTTTCCGCATCTTCTTCATTGCCAAGAATAATATCACATTGCTTTACTAGGCCCTCCATCACTTCTCCGGCTGTTTTACCATACTTCCACAGTTTTTTTCTGAAGTTAAGATCACATGAAATTGTCAGTCCCATATCACTGGCAACATTCACAGCTTCAAGACACACAGCAGCTGCACCTTCAGATATTGCCGGGGTTATACCTGTCCAGTGAAACCATCCTGCATCTTTAAACACTTCTTTCCAGTTCATCATCCCGGGCTGAATTTCGGCTACCGCACTGTGTGCCCGGTCGTATACCACCTTGCTTCCGCGGCTTACAGCACCACTTTCCAGGAAGTAGATCCCCACACGGTCACCCCCTGTAATGATATGATCCGTACCAATCCCCTGTTTACGAAGTTCGGCACGACACCATTCTCCAATATCATTATCCGGTAAACGGGTAACGAAATCCGTAGGAATGCCATAATTGGCCAAAGATGCGGATACATTCGCTTCTCCTCCTCCGAAAGTCGATGTCAGGTGACTGCTTTGAGAAAAACGTAAAAAACCGGGAGTAGCCAGGCGAAGCATGACCTCACCAAATGTTACTACCTTTTTCATATGTAGTTATTTTATTGTTATTCAAAGTTAATACTTGTAATTATTATTTTAATTCGTTCGGCTGCTTGATGTCCATGTCGCCATAATCCAAATTCTCACCTGCCATACCCCATATAAATATGTAATTTGAAGTTCCGGCAGCAGCATGGATAGACCATGCAGGAGACAATACTGCTTCTTCGTTTTGCATCCAGATATGACGTGTTTCATCGGGCTGACCCATAAAGTGACAAATGGCTTGATCTTCGGGTACTTCAAAATAGAAATAAGCTTCCATCCTGCGACCATGAGTATGCGGAGGCATAGTATTCCATACACTTCCTGTTTTTAATTCTGTCATTCCCATTTGTAACTGACAAGTATCTATCACACTGTTTACCAGTAATTTATTAATCCGCCGGGCATTTGAACTCTCTAAAGAACCCATATCAGCCACATCTGCATCATCTAAGGTTATATGTTTACATGGATATTCCTTATGTGCCGGGGCAGAATTTATGTAAAAACGCGCGGGTTTCTTCGGGGCAACACTGCTAAAAACAACATCTTTTGTACCTTTTCCCAAATAAAGAGCTTCTTTGTACTTCAATGTATAGGTAGTGCCATCCGCCTGAATTATACCTTCGCCACCGACATTTATAATGCCCATTTCCCTTCGGTATAAAAAGTATTCGGATTTCAAAGGATCTATTGATTCCAACTTCAGTTTCTCATTTACAGGTACTGCACCTCCGACAATATATCTGTCATATGAGGAATACGTGAGATTAATACTATCCGGTTCCATTAAATTCGAAACCAAAAATTCTTTCCTTATTCTCTCTGTGTCATAATGTTTTGCATCATCAGGATGCGACGCGAATCTTTCTTCATATTTTACCGCCATAATTTTATTATTTTATGATTTATTAAAATACTTATTTATTTATTTATTTATTGATTATCCAAAATATGCATAATTTATATTATTAAAACTATCGGTTATAAGCCGGTTTGTAAATTATAACCTAATAAAGTAAATAATATTTAATTAGTGTCTGTCCATAATGTCCGATATCCGCGTTGCTGCTCGCATTTCAAATCCTCGAATACTCTAGTATACCGCGTTTTAAAATGTTTTTCACAACGTTAATAATTTTTAAAGGTGTTCAAGAGCTCACTTTTAAATGAGTTCTTGAACACATTTAAAAGTGTTCTGGAACTCACTTTTAAATGAGTTCAAGATCTCACTTCGTTCAGTTCACGCGCCTTGATCTCGAACATTCTGTACAAACACTACGAGTTTATTGACAAACACTAATTAGTGCCTTTCCATAATGTCCCATTTGCCGCGTTACGCTTGTCCGAAAATTGCTCATTTAAGACAAGTAAACCCGCATCATGCACGCGCGTTACAACTCGCGTGAACATGCTCTTTCCCCGGCCACTATTTTACGCGAACAATTGTATAAAATAAAAAAAACGATTTATGCATGGCACAATGATCCCTGTATTCCAGCTTTTACCCCCCCGCAGATTAGATGCCATGGTATTGGAACAATAATTCATCTTCCTGGCCATGTTCTTTACCTTTATCATGGTAACCTCGCTGATCCGGGGATAATCATTCAGTGTCCTTGAAACGGCCGAACACGATATATTCAAACGTTTGGCAATATCATGCATGGTTATTCTTGTATAACTCATCCGATTATTATCAAATCCAATGCAAACATATCCAAAAATATTATATCAAAAAAGCAGTCAACCAGGGCAACATGAAATAAAAAATATTACCAATTCATCAGGATTTTGATATAACAGGAATAATAAAGAGATAGTATTTAACAAGTTAAATATACATGGCTAAACAAAATAACAAATTAATTACTAATAACTTAATTAAAATATATTCGTGTAAAATACAGGAAACTAATTGTGAAAAAAAATGATATTCCTTACATTCGTGCCGGAATTTTAAATCCTTAAAAACTAACCAACTATGAAATACGGGTATTTTGACGATCAGAACCGTGAATACGTGATCACCAACCCGCGGACTCCTTATCCATGGATCAACTATCTCGGCAATAGCGATTTTTTTTCAATTATCACTAACTTTGCCGGAGGGTATAGCTTTTATAAGGATGCCCGGCTCCGAAGGATTACCCGTTACCGTTATAATAATGTGCCCGTTGATGACGGCGGAAAATATTTTTATATTAATGATAACGGCGAAATATGGAATCCGGGATGGAAACCCGTGAAGTGTGAACCGGAGAAATACTCATGCCGACATGGAATGGGTTACACCATAATATCAGGAGAGCGAAAAGGGCTCAAAGCAGAAGTATTGTATTTTATTCCACCTGGCGTCGAGGCCGAAATCCAAAAGATGACACTGATAAATACAGGAAAAACAAGGAAAATATTCTCATTGTTTTCCTTTGTCGAATGGTGCTTATGGAATGCACAAGATGACATGACTAACTTCCAACGTAATTTTTCCACCGGGGAAGTAGAAATAATAGGATCGGCCATATATCATAAAACGGAATATAAGGAACGCCGGAATCATTATGCTTTTTATGCAGTTAATGAAAAAATTGACGGTTTCGATACCGACCGTGACACTTTCACCGGGCTTTACAATGGATTTGATGCACCGGATACAGTTATCAACAATAAAGCAGAAAATTCAGTCGCGCACGGATGGTCCCCGGTGGCATCCCATTTTCTTCGCGTGGAGCTTGAGCCGGGAGAAACAAAGGAACTGGTTTTTATCCTGGGGTATGTTGAGAACAGCGATGATGACAAATGGGAGTCAAAAGGGGTCATCAATAAAACCAAAGCCGAAAACATAATAAGCAGTTACAGCAAAGTGGCCACTGTAAATGAAGAATTTGCAAAACTGAAAAAATACTGGAGCGAACTCCTTTCAGTATACCAGGTTAAAAGTCACGACGAAAAGCTGGACCGTATGGTAAACATCTGGAACCAATACCAATGCATGGCTACTTTCAATTTTTCGCGGAGCGCTTCATTCTTTGAATCAGGAATTGGCCGGGGCATGGGTTTTCGTGATTCCAACCAGGACCTGATAGGTTTTGTGCACCTTATCCCTGAAATAGCCAAAGAGAGGATACTTGATATTGCAGCCACACAATTCGAGGACGGGGGCGCTTACCATCAGTACCAGCCCCTGACAAAACAAGGAAACAACGAAGTAGGAGGAAACTTTAACGACGACCCCTTATGGCTTATATTAGCCGTTTCAGCTTACATAAAGGAAACCGGTGACTGGAAAATTCTCGATATCCAGGTACCATTTGATAATAACCCTTCAAATACCGCCAGTCTTTTTGAACACCTCAGCCGTTCATTTTATCATGTGGCAAATAACCTTGGGCCTCACGGATTACCCTTGATCGGAAGGGCCGATTGGAATGATTGTCTGAATCTGAATTGTTTTTCAACCAATCCCGATGAATCCTTTCAAACTACGGAAAACAAGCAGGACGGGATAGCTGAATCGGTTTTTATTGCCGGTATGTTCGTGTTATACGGTAATGAATACATCCGTATATGTGAAAAGACTTCCAATTACGGGGAAGCTGATAAAGCAAAAAAAGAGGTTGAAAAAATGGTAACTGCCGTGAATGAGCACGGCTGGGACGGTGACTGGTTCCTGAGGGCTTACGATTATTACGGTCATAAGATCGGAAGCAACAAAAATGAAGAAGGAAAAATATTTATCGAACCACAGGGAATGTGTATCATGGCCGGTATAGGTCTGGATGACGGCAAGGCCCGCCGAGCACTTGAATCAGTAAAAGAACGCCTCGACTGCAAATACGGTATAGTGTTGAATAATCCACCATTTACAAAGTATTACATCAACATGGGTGAGATATCCACATATCCGCCCGGGTATAAAGAAAACGCGGGTATCTTTTGTCATAACAACCCATGGATAATGATCGCGGAAACACTTAACGGTAATGGCGACCGTGCATTCGATTATTACAGGAAAATAACGCCTGCATACCTGGAAGATATCAGCGATCTGCACAAAACTGAACCATACGTGTATTCACAAATGATCGCCGGCAAGGATGCTTTCAGACCGGGAGAAGCAAAAAACTCATGGCTCACCGGTACGGCAGCATGGAACTTTTATACTGTTACCCAACACATACTTGGTATAAGGCCTGATTTTGACGGACTGCATATCGAACCTTGTATCCCCTCAAACTGGGATGGATTTAAAGTAACAAGAAAGTTCAGGGGAGTGTTATACCATATTACTGTAATGAACCCCGGCCATATCTCCCGGGGAGTGAACAGGATACTAATTGACGGTGATATCCTTGGCAGTCCGGTTATCCCTTTATACGAAAAAGGAAGTGAACATAGAGTCGAGGTTATTTTGGGAGAATAGTTTATTTCATATATTTTTGAATGCATAAATCTTCATATTTAAAGCAGAAATATTATGGCAAGGTTTTCAAAAACGGAAGTTCTTATAGAAATGAGAAATACCGGGATTGTTCCGGTATTTTATCATCCGGACATTGAAGTAACCAAAAAAGTGGTAAATGCTTGTTACGAAGGGGGTATCAGAACATTCGAATTTACTAACCGGGGTGAATATGCCCATGAAGTGTTCGGTGAACTAAACAAATATGTCCGGGATAATATGCCCGCGATGATAATGGGGGTTGGTTCGGTTATCGATGCTCCCACGGCAGTCATATATATGCAACTGGGAGCTAACTTCATAGTTTCACCTTTGTTAAATGAAGACATGGCTTCCGTTTGTAACCGAAGACTGGTGCCATGGATGCCGGGTTGCGGAAGTCTTTCGGAAGTATCAAGGGCCAATGAGATGGGAGCTGATGTAACAAAAATATTTCCCGGATCACAGGTTGGCGGACCTGAATTTGTAAAAGCAGTTAAAGGTCCGTGTCCACGCACGAACCTTATGCCTACAGGAGGAGTTTCACCCACCGAAGAAAACCTTAAAGCATGGTTCGATGCCGGGGTTTATTGCGTGGGCATAGGATCTAAACTCATTCCCAAAGAATTCGTCAAAAATCATAATTATACGGGAATAACAGATATTGTGAGATCAGCCTTGCATATTGTAAAAAAAGTCAGAAACAGCAATTAATTTAAAATCAAAATAAAAAAATGACACTTATAAAGATTATACTTTTCTATCCCTTTATTGCATTGGTATTACTATTGACCGGAGGATGCAGGGAAGTTTCTCAAACCAGGGAATTAAAGCTGGCACACGGCCTCGATATAAGCCATCCTGTTCATAAGGGAATGGTCTATATGGCCGGGAGATTAAAGGATAAATCCGGCGGGAAACTTACTTTGAGGATATACCCGAGTGAGCAGTTGGGCACAGAACGTCAGTGCCTGGAAATGCTGCAAATAGGCAGTCTCGACATGACTAAAGTCTCGGCAGCCATCATTGAAGGTTTTGTTCCCAAATTTCAGATATTTGGCCTGCCTTACATTTTCAGAAATAAAAAACATACCTGGGAAGTACTGACAGGAGATATTGGTGAAGAATTATTAATGTCAGGTGAGAAATTCTGGCTGCATGGCCTTACTTTTTATGATGCCGGCAGCCGCAGTTTTTATACCATTGATCAGCCTGTTAATAAACCGGAAGATCTTAACGGCTTAAAGATACGGGTAATGGAAAGCATCACTGCAGTTAAGATGGTAAGGGCCCTCGGCGGGTCACCCACGCCGATCTCATGGGGAGAATTATATACATCCCTGCAAAACAGGGTTGTTGACGGGGCTGAAAATAACCCTCCTTCATTCTATCTTTCGCATCATTATGAAGTTTGTAAGTTTTATTCCCTGGATGAACATACGACAATTCCTGATGTGTTGATGATCAGTACCCATACATGGAATCATCTGACAGGGAAAGAACAAAAATGGATAACAGAAGCAGCTGAAGAATCTCTTGATGCCCAGCTCAAATACTGGGAAGAATCGGAACTGGAAGCTTTGGAAGAAGTACAGAAGGCAGGTGTGGAGATCATTTATCCCGACAAAGAGCCGTTTCTGGATGCTGTAAAGCCTGTATATGAAGAATATAAACAAGATTATCCGGAAATGTATGCTATCGTGGAAAGAATACAAAACCTTGCAGAAAAATCAGTTACTCTTGATAATTAACAGAATTATAAAGTCATTATCCACTTTATTAAATCTACGTTTAACAATAAACTATAATAAATGAAATCAAGAAAGATAATGGATAAAATATTAGGTGTATTCGTAGTTACAGTTATGTGTATCCTGGTATTAGATGTTGTGTGGAATGTTTTTTCACGGTATATCCTTAATAATCCAAGTTCTTTTACAGTGGAACTGGCCCGGTATTTGTTGATCTGGGTGGGCTTATTCGGATCAGCTTATGCTACCGGCCAAAAAGAACACTTAGCCATTGAGTTGTTTCCTCAGACATTGCAACGAAAGAATCCTGCAAAGAAAAGGATCCTTGATATTGTACTAAACAGCCTGATCGCTCTATTTGCCCTGATTGTAATGGTTGTAGGAGGTTCGCGTCTCGTATTCATCACTTTTGAACTAAATCAGATCTCTTCTACTCTTCAGGTTCCGTTAGGATATGTATATTTAAGTCTTCCAATCAGTGGCTTGTTGATCATGTTCTATACAATACATGAGATCATTTACGGGATTCCTGAACATCTTGAAAGAGTTTACGAATAGTCTTTAATTTTAAAAAACAATTCCCATGGATCTTTTAGCCATTATTATTCTGATAGCATCATTTGTAATTCTCTTATCAATAGGTATGCCGGTTGCATATAGTATTGGCATTTCCGGTACGCTGACGCTGCTTGTCAGTATATATCCGGTTCCCGCTTTTACAACAATTGCCCAGCGCATAGCCACCGGGCTCGATAGTTTTTCGCTTCTCGCCATACCTTTCTTTATACTGGCAGGACAGTTAATGAATCGCGGGGGCATTGCCATAAGACTGATTGAATTTGCCAAAGTGCTGGTTGGCCGTTTACCCGGCGGACTGGCTTTTGTGAATATACTGGCCAACATGCTTTTTGGAGCTATTTCCGGATCTGCAGCTGCCTCAGCTTCAGCTATTGGTAGCTTTATGACCCCGAAAATGACAGATGAGGGTTATGATAAGTCCTTCAGTACAGCGATCAATGTTACTTCTGCCACAACCGGACTGAGCATTCCCCCGAGCAATGTGCTTATCGTATACTCCCTGGCAGCCGGAGGATTAAGTGTCGGCGCTTTGTTTATTGCCGGTTATGTGCCTGGTATCCTGACCGGTTTGGCACTTATGGCTGTTGCTGCCGTAGTATCGTACCGCAAGAAATATCCCAGGGCTGAAAAAACAAGTTTACGTTTTGGATTTATCAAATTTATCGATGCAATCCCCAGCCTTGGAATGATCATTGTTGTTATCGGCGGTATCATTGCCGGTATATTTACTGCAACCGAAGCCGCAGGGATAGCTGTTGTTTATGCTCTTATCCTGTCTCTTATATACAGGGAAATAAAAATCAGCAACCTGCCTCAAATTATCCTGAGATCGGTAATAATTTCTTGTATTGTACTGCTTTTAGTCGGAACTTCAATAGCCCTTTCGTGGGTTATGTCTTACCAGGATCTACCGCAGACAATAAGCGAAGGATTATTGGGATTAAGTTCCAACCCGATCGTTATCCTTCTTATTATTAACTTTATCTTACTGGCAGTGGGAGTTGTCATGGATATGACCCCGGCCATTCTGATCTTTACGCCTATTTTCCTTCCCGTAGCTATCAATATGGGTATTGATCCCATTCATTTCGGTATGATCATGGTGGTAAACCTGAGTATAGGCCTGGTAACGCCCCCTGTAGGAACAGTATTATTCGTGGGATGCAGTATCAGTAAAATAGGTATTGAAAAAGTGATACGGCCAATTTTACCCTTGTATGCAGCCATGTTTATTATACTGATGCTGATCACCTATATACCCAGGCTGACACTTTGGCTGCCTGAGTTTTTCGGTTTCTAGCTCTGTTTTCGTGTATTAGCCGGAGACTTGCAAGACTGCAGGACTATTTCTGATCAATAACATTAGTCCATCCGTGCAAAATAACGCGTATGCAGCAGCTTATGCGATTTATGGCTCAGTGGTTCTTCAAGAAACTCTTCATAAATCTGTTTAATCTCAGGGTTATCGTGTGATTTTCTAAGCTGCTTACCTTCATCTTCCTTATATATTGCAGCAATCCTTTGCATCCTAATCTCATCGGTTGTAAATCTTGGCTGGCCGCCGCCTCCAATGCAACCTCCCGGGCAGGTCATAATTTCAATAAAATGAAACTCTTCACCCTTTTGCACCAGTTCGATAATCTTACGGGCATTACCCAAACCATGGGCAACACCAACCTTCAGTTCAACACCTTCAAGGAATGACCATTCGGGTTTTGTCCCCTCAATAGTCAATGAAGCCTTCTTAACTCCCTCCAGTCCCATAACCGGTTGAATATGCAGCTTCTCAAGCGGCACCTCACGTCCTGTGACGATCTCGTATGCAGTGCGAACAGCTGCTCCTCAGTAAAAGAATCATTACACGAACATCCGGATGCTTTTTCTTCTCCTTTAGTATCCATCATCAGAAAATTTATTGTTAGTCATTTCACAAAATAAAATCCGTAAAAATATAAATTTAAACGTAACGATGAATGATAAAGATTGGGTTGGGAAAAGAAAAACGGAATTTTATATTAATTCTAAATAAATATATATATAACAAGGCTTTGAAACAAGTACTTACAAGCTATCAATAAATCTGTATTTCTGCATTTATTTTACCGGTAAAAGATCTCTATACCTTTAAAAAAGAAAAAACATTTAATTTTTGAATGTTATTTAATTAACAGTTTATTTAATCCATAAACTTGAGGTACAGGGGACTGATACCTTCATGTTTTAAAACATCACCTTTATAGAGATTATATACCGAACCGTATTTTTTTCGCCTTGATGACCTCGCGGCAATGTAAATTTCGTTTTCAGTTTGTTTAGTACGATACTTTCCCCTTACTATTTTTGCTTCTGCGATTTTAGGGAATTCATTTCTATTGTCTGATCCTGACATTTTATTTTGGGTTTGGTTGTGATATCCTGGTAAACAGATGTTAAAAACATCCTTTTGGTTGCTTATTCAGGTGTCTGTCCATAATGTCCCATTTGCCGCGTTACACTTGTCCGAACATTTCTCATTCACAAGCAAACTCTGCATTTTCGGACTGCGCAATTATTGCAAATGGAACTTTCTGAACATACAGATGATAAGTTAAACATTTTGCCAACTTTACAGTAGCAAATTATTTACAATAAAGACTATGATTTTTTTAAAACGTTCCGGTTTGTGAAGGCATGATTTTTGATGTTGAATCAGATTTCACAATTATTACTTAACCCTTATTTAATTATGCGAAAGATTTTCTTTATTATTACCGTGCTTTTCAATGTACTTCCTTCAGTCGCTCAAGAGATTGTTATACGTGACCTTATATCATATAATCCCCTTGAACTTGTTACCCTTCACAGTGAAAATCCACCTGTTTCAATAACTACAGACGCGAAAGGAATAGCAGATATTACGGATTTCAAAGGAGCAGACTCAATTTATGTCCGCCTGATAGGATACAAAACCAGGATATTGAGTTATGAGGAAATTGAAGAAAAAGATTTTAAACTATTTCTCGAAGAATCGAGTTTCTCACTGGATGAAGTTGTAATATCCGTTTCACGCTGGAAACAGAAGAGAGGCAACCTCCCCAACAGGATTACATCAATCAAATCCTCTGGAATAACATTTCAAAATCCACAAACGGCAGCCGACATGCTGACAACTACCGGTGAAGTGTATGTGCAGAAAAGTCAGTTGGGAGGTGGTAGTCCGATGATAAGGGGATTTGCCACAAACCGCGTTTTACTTGTAGTTGATGGTGTCAGAATGAATACTGCTATTTTTCGCAGCGGCAATGTACAAAATGTAATATCAATTGATCCTTTTACAGTTGAGCAAACCGAAGTAGTTTTCGGTGCCGGTTCGGTAATTTACGGAAGTGATGCAATAGGAGGAGTTATGAATTTTTACACACGAAAGCCAAAGTTGTCAAGAAACAATAAACTATTGTTTACAGGCAATGCTGTTGCACGATACTCCTCTGCCAACAATGAAAAAACGGGTCATCTGCAGTTTAATTCAGGCACAAAACAATGGGGATTTCTGTCCTCCATATCATATTCCGGTTTTGATGATCTGAAAATGGGCAGTCACGGTCCGGAAGAATACCTGCGTCACGAATATGCAGCCCGTATAAACGGACGTGACACTATCCTGCCCAATCCCGATCCCAGGTTACAAAAACCTTCAGGATACAATCAGATCAATATAATGCAAAAGATCCGGTTTAAACCTTCCGGCACACTTGATATGCAATACGGCTTTCTATACTCTGCTACATCTGACTATCCCCGGTATGACCGGCTTATCAGGTACCGTGATGATAAGTTGCGATCAGCAGAATGGTATTACGGCCCCCAGATCTGGATGATGAACAATCTCAGGTTAACCCATTCACAAACCAACCGGCTCTACGATAAATTATCGGCTATCCTTGCCTGGCAATATTTTAAGGAAAGCCGGCATGACCGGGATTTTGGATCAACAGAAAAAACCCACAGGATTGAATCGGTAAATGCATACACTGCAAATATTGATTTGGAAAAAGAATTCAATGACCGCCACAGGTTATTTTACGGGATAGAATTATTATCAAACCTGGTCGGATCACAGGGTGAGGATGAAATAATTACAACAGGAACAATGATACCGGGCAGTACGCGCTATCCCGATGGTTCCACATGGAATTCCTATGCTGCATATATGAATCACAGATTTATAGCGAATAAAAAACTCACCCTTCAATCGGGATTACGTTACAATATTGTATCTCTATCGGCAAATTTTGACACCACGTTTTTCCCTTTCCCTTTTACCTCGGCCGGAATAAATACTTCGGCACTTAACGGAAGTGTGGGAATAGTGTTTAAACCCTTACCGGAACTTCAGGTCAACCTAAGCCTTTCCACCGGGTTCAGGGCTCCGAATATTGATGATATCGGTAAGGTATTTGATTCTGAACCCGGATCGGTTGTAGTGCCGAATCCGGATCTTGACCCGGAATATTCATACAACATGGAATTTGGTTTTATTCATTTCATTAATGATCTGATCACATTCGATCTCACGGGATATTATACAATACTGAATAATGCAATGGTAAGGCGCAACTATATGATCAACGGCATGGACAGTATAATATATGATGGTGAAATGAGCAGGGTACAGGCTATTCAGAATACGGCACAGGCATATGTATGGGGAATCCAGGCCGGCGCGAAAATAAATCTGCCCGCAGGATTTTCAATAAGTTCAAAGTATAGTTACCAAAATGGAGAGGAAGAGACTGAAGACGGGAACCGTGTTCCCTTGCGGCATGCAGCTCCCCCTTTCGGATCAACTCACCTGACTTATAAGCGTGAGCGTTTTAAAACCGACCTTTATACTGTTTATAACGGTAAAATAACCTACGAGAACCTTTCCCCCGAAGAAAGAGGAAAAACATATATGTATGCTGTGGATAAAAACGGTGACCCATGGTCACCCGGATGGTATACACTGAATATCAAGGCTATGTATCATTTTACAAATAATATATCAATTAATGCAGGAATTGAAAATATCACCGATCAGCGTTACCGCCCCTATTCTTCAGGTATTGCAGCCCCGGGAATAAATTTTATTGTATCATTTAAAGTCAGTATATAATATATTATTTACAATAATAAAACAGTAATAAGAGTCTGCTGAAAGAGTCTGTGGTGTTTGTCTTGCAAAGTCAACTTATATACCTAATTTCACAGATCTGCCCTGATTTAAAGTTATAATTTTCGAACTACTTATAAATGAATGACATTAACTACTTCATCGAATCGATCAGCTTATTGATCATGTTA
>CAZBJH010000081.1:0-15383 GCA_964492185.1 uncultured Bacteroidales bacterium
TCGGTGAACCCTCATCCCTACATAATAAGTTCTTAGTATATATTCATGTCCTATTTTCTTTGTACTATTTAAATTAAATTCCTTAAGGATGAGGGTTTCATCCGGCTAAAACCTGACGCCATAATAATAAGGGATAGATAATTGAATAAAGTTTTTTATATTTGAAATCCAAAAATTAAGCCAGTCATGATCCAGCGTATACAAACCGTTTATTTATTCATCACGGGTGTGCTAATGATAATTATGGCATTCCTACCATTGGCCGAACTGATGATCAGCGGAGGTGAAATAGTTGATTATTATAGTTACGGATTAAGAAAAGCAGAGGGGGCTTCGGAAGAAGTTATTTATTCTACATGGCCTGTTACTTTGCTGATCGGCATAATTTCACTGATCAGTTTTATTGCGATTTTTTCATATAAGAACAGAATACGGCAGATACGTTTATGTATTTTTAATATATTATTGCTGGTCGGCCTTATTGGTATGGTAGTATTCTATTATTTTACTATTGATAACGAATTTGAGATTTTGCATCACACATTCAGGTTTTCTACTGTAATACCGGTAGTAAGTATAGTTCTTCTTATACAGGCTTTCAGGGGTATTCGCAAGGATGAGCTTTTGGTTAAGTCATATGAACGGTTGAGATAAATAATATTCTGCTGTTTTGCAGATCAAATTTACCGTGGGCTATTTTATGAAATAGGATTGTTTTAATTTCTTTCCGCGGGCCGGGTTTTCGAACTGCCATTATAAAATCTCCATATGTTCCGCGTCAGTGATCTTTTCACAGTAATGGCATTTTAATTTTACTTCGCTCTTGGATATTACCCTGAATTTTGTTGTGATAGCTTCGTTATTGGTTATGCATTGGGGATTAAAACATTTAACTATACCGATAATATCATCAGGAATTTCCACGATCTTTTTATCTACCACTTCATAATTGCGGATCACGTTAAGCTTTGCCAGGGGAGCGACCAGTGATATTTTATTAATATCTTTATCCTTAAAGAACACCCCGGATAATTTTATTATAGCTTTCTTTCCCAGCTTTTTGCTCTCGAGGTTAGTCCCAAATGTGATCTTCTTGCTTACGATATCAAGGCCAAGTATGGTTATTACCTTAAACAGGTGATCTGCAGGAATATGATCGATCACTGTCCCATCCTTTATAGCACTTACTTCCAGAATTTTATCTTTCATTTCATTTTATTTCATATTATTTATATCAAACCAAGCGTTGAGGTGATAATAGCTTGTCTAACAAAGACCCCATTCAAAGCCTGGTTAAAATAGTATGCTTTTGGATTCTGGTCAACATCAATATCAATTTCGGAAACCCTGGGTAAAGGGTGTAATATTCGCATGCTATCCTTTGTATTGGTGAGCATGTTGTTTTTCAATACATAAGTGTTTTTAGTTCGTTCGTATTCGATAGGGTCAGAAAAACGCTCTTTTTGCACACGGGTCATGTAGATGATGTCTGCTCTTGAAATGATATCTGTAAAGTCTTTATGTTCATAATATTTGAGTCCGAGATTGTCCAGAAAATATTTATAACCTTCCGGTATTTTAAGTTCATCGGGGGAAATAAAATTAAAAGTGGGATTGAACTGGGACATTGCCATAAGCAATGAATGTACAGTCCTGCCGTATTTTAGGTCTCCCACTAAAAATATATTAAGGTTTTCAAGGGTGCCCTGGGTTTTTCTGATGGAATACATGTCAAGCATGGTTTGTGTCGGGTGCTGGTTAGCTCCGTCACCTGCATTGATGATAGGTATATTAGTTATTTCGCTGGCATATCGGGCACTTCCTTCCAGCGGATGCCTCATAACAATGAGATCACTGTAATTACTGACGGTTTTTATTGTATCATAAAGGGTTTCTCCTTTGGTGACCGATGAAGATGAGGAATCTGTAAAGCCCACGATCTTACCCCCAAGTTTGCTGATGGCGCTTTCAAAACTCAGTCGTGTGCGTGTGGAAGGTTCAAAAAACAGTGTGGCTATGACCTTTCCTTTTAATGTTTCTCTTATGGGATTATTTTCAAATTCGGCCGCCAAGTCTAGTATTTCAATGTATTCTTTTTTGGAATAATCATTAATCGAGACAAGGCTTTTGTAAATCATTTGTATAAATTTTTATTCACTTATCTGTATTTCAACCCTTAGTGTAAATATAATCAAGATTTATTTCGAATAATACCATTGTTAATATATTATTCATAACTTTTTCCATTGACTAAATAGTGTCTGTCTATAAACTCGTAGTGTTTGTTCAGAATGTTCGGGATTAAGACGCGCAAACCGAACGAAGTGAGCTCTTGAACTCATTTTAAAAGTGAGCTCTTGAACACCTTTAAAAATAATTAACGTTGTGAAAAAAATTTTAAACCGCGGTATACTAATGTATTCGAGGATTTAAAATATTGGCAGCAACGTGGATATCGGACATTATGGACAGACACTAAATAATACTGCTTACAGCTATCGGGTTGTCATATAACGGACCGCAACAGAATTGATCTTTTCCATGCGCCGGATCACTTTATCACATTTGCTTTTTCTGATGGCTATATCCATTTCACATTTTTCTTCATATTTCTGATTATGCGGGGATAGGTTTTCTTCGCTAACGACCCTCATAACTGCCCCGGTATCTTCATAATTATATTGGATATGATATATATTATCTATACTTTTTTTTATGATACTTCCGTTTTCCAGCGCATTTCTAGCGGCTGATCTGTAAGCATTTATAAGTCCGCCTACTCCAAGCAGGGTTCCCCCGAAATATCTTACAACAACGATCAGAATATTGGTAATATTAGCGGAAAGTATCTGCCCGTAAATTGGCTTTCCCCCGGTACCCGAAGGCTCGCCGTCGTCGTTCATCCGGTAAATTTCACCTGATGCCCCAAGTTTATAAGCATAGCAATGATGGCGGGCACTGTGATGTTCTTTTTTTATTCTATCAATTATGATCCTGGTTTCTTCTTCGGTTTTTACAGGACAGGCAAAGGATATGAATTTACTGCCTTTATCCTTGAAAATTCCGGTGCTTTCATCGGCCAGGGTAGAATAGGTGTCCGCTATGTTCCTTTGTCTCACAAGAATATATTATAATGTCAATAAATAAATAGCAAGTATCGCGAGCAAAATTCCGGACCAGTTTACGGGGGTCAGTCTTTCTTTGAACAATAATAAGCCCGTGATCACAGATACCGATACAATTCCCGTATTATTCACTGCAAATATCTCCGAACTTTCAAAAAAATGATCACTGATATTTCGAATATTAAGGGCCCGGATCAGGAAGTATATGGATCCGAAATTAGCAATACCAAGAATTATACCCGTGGCAATTGTCCTGTAGTTAATAATGTCTTTAAAACCATTCTTTTTCACCATCAAAACAATCAGCCCGATTATGGCTGATGTTGCAAATAATATTCCCGTAAAACCGAGGGACACTTTATCTGTAACAAAATTGAACTGCGCATATTTCACCACGCTGTCTACTATCCCCATACCCACGAACAAAAGGATGGGCAGTCCCATGCGCGATAATCCTGAGACTTCTGATGTTCTGGTATTCCATATTGTTAGTAAAACGGCAATAAACGACAGGCCGATTCCTGCTGCTTTATAGGATGTAAGCCGGTCGTTTTGCTCGATTAACAGTGAGAAGATAATTGGGAAAATAACCGACATTTTACTTGCAACCGTGGTGATACTGATACCTGCCACATGTGTTGACAGACTGATAACATAAAACATGATGATAAACATAACACCTATTAACAGAGCTGTTACGATAGTTCCCCCGGTAAGTTCTGTAATATGCAATGGAGCAGCTGCAATAATTCCTGTGAGCGCTGCAACTAAATAATTGATCACAATTATTTGCATGGACGGCAATCCGTATTTGTCGGCTAGCTTAAAGCAAACAAAGATCATTGTCGAGGAAAGGATGCTTAACAACAGAAAGATCATGGATCCGGGTTTGTTTCGGCCAAGTTAATGAATTTTGAAAAATTGCGAAAGAGTGTAGACAAAAGTTGATGGCTTTAGCCCCCGGATGAATAATGCAGGAGTAGTTTTTAATACCGGATAACCGGAATACTTTGTAAACCTGTGCGGGATCCGGTGCAGGGATGAATAAACATTAAAACTTCAGTTTCTTTTCAATATCCTCGATCTGGTTTTTAAACTGTTTATCAGTGTCAAGCAGATTATTTACTGTTTTGCAGGCATGCAATACAGTAGCATGATCTTTACCGCCAATCTGGGATCCGATAGTAGCCAGTGAAGATTTAGTGAGGCTTTTAGAAAAAAACATAGCAACCTGCCTTGCCTGGACGATCTCACGTTTACGGGTTTTTGATTTTAGCATATCAACACCGATATCAAAATAATTACACACTATCTTTTGTATGTAATCGATCGATACTTCCCGCTTTGTGTTTTTTATGAGCTTATCGATCATTTCCCTGGCCAGATCAAGTGTTATTTCTTTCTTGTTAAGGGTCGACTGGGCAAGAAGTGATATGAGCGCACCTTCAAGCTCACGAATATTGTCTGTTATATGGGTGGCAATATATTCTATTACACTATCAGGCATTTCGATGCCGTCTTTATATATTTTTTGCCTGAGGATAGCAATTCTTGTTTCAAAATCAGGGACCTGCAGATCAGCAGATAAACCCCATTTAAACCTTGATAGCAGCCTTTGTTCAAGACCCTGCAATTCAACCGGAGGTTTGTCGGATGTAAGGATCAGTTGCTTTCCAGATTGGTGCAGGTGGTTGAAGATATGAAAAAAGATATCCTGGGTTTTTTCTTTGCCGGCAAATTCATGAACATCATCAATGATCAGAACATCGATCATTTGATAAAAATGAAGAAAATCATTGCGTGTATTATTACGTATTGATTCCACAAACTGGGTTTGAAATTTGTTGGCATTGACATATAATACAACACGATCAGGCAATTTTTCCTTTACTTCAATGCCAATGGCTTGTGCAAGGTGGGTTTTTCCCAATCCCGAATCCCCGTATAGTAACAGGGGGTTAAATGCAGTGCCGCCGGGATTGGCAGCAACAGCATTTCCTGCCGACCGGGCCAGGCGGTTACATTCACCTTCTACAAAATTGGTAAAGGAATTTTCAGGATTTAAACGGGGATCAATATTAAGTTTTTTAATCCCGGGGATAATAAAAGGATTTTTGATTGTATTCTCTTCAGCATTCAGTGGTAATGATACAGGCCTGTTTTGAATATCAGACTGATTTTTCGCCGGTAATTTTATTGTGTAGGGAGTGGTGTTTGCAAAGTCATTGTTTTCCATGACAACGCTGTATTCAAGCTTTGCATCATATCCCAGCTCTTTTCGTAAGGTTTTGCTGATTATCTCAATGTATTTTTCTTCCAGGTATTCATAAAAGAAGGGGCTGGGTACCTGGATGGTCAGTACTTTGTTTTCAAGCCGCAAAGGGACAATGGGTTCAAACCATGTTCTGAAACTGATTGAAGGGACATTGTCTTTGATAATTTTCAAACAATTATTCCATACTTCCGTGTGCATGGGTATTAATCTTTTCAGAATTAGGTAATTTGTTTTTTTCGTTCGTGAAATATTTGTTGAAGCAAGATTGTGAAAAAAAAGCTAAAAAAAAAATCAATTTGCTATTGATTTTTACCGAAAGATTATATGGAATTCATTATCAGTTTTTTAAAATAGAATAAAAATTCAATTAAATGTAATATGCAGATTATTAGCATTTTAACATAAATTTATATTAAATAATTGGATGTTAAATATTTATTAAAAATTAACTAAAGTTATTATTAACCAGCTTTGGATTTTACCTGAAAACTCCCCTGATTTTTATTTGGAATATTTACAAATAGTGAGTT
Source organism: uncultured Bacteroidales bacterium (assembly GCA_964492185.1). Taxonomy (GTDB): domain Bacteria; phylum Bacteroidota; class Bacteroidia; order Bacteroidales; family UBA10428; genus JAFGSZ01. Next base: position 5,931 of record CAZBJH010000081.1, read on the forward strand.
TTAATATTTGTTAATAACTTGCCAGGAGATTATGAGTTGTTTATTTTTCTTTTTTGCCAAAAACTGAAAAATGAACATACTTTTTTGGATGGGTTTTAAGATCGGTAAGTAAAGAGTCAAGGCTTGCAGTAGCATGAGTCAGGTTTTTATAAAGGCTGTCGTTATATAAAAGCTGGCCGACGGACCCTTCACCGGATTGCATAACAGCCATGATGCTCTGTGTATGATCGAGGGCCCGGCCTGCATTTTCAAGTGTAGTTTTCAGGTCTGCTTTGTTAAGTGAATCAGAAATACTGTATACGTTATTAATAATGCCTGTTATCTTATCATTATTATTTTTTAGTGTTGTTGTGATCTCTTCAATATTTTCCAGTGAAGTATTCAATTCACCACCGCCCTGCATTTGTTGTTTAAGTTGTTTTGTTGTGGATTCAAGGTTATATATGGTTCCTTTTATTCCGGCAACAGCCTCGGGGGTCAAGGCGGAGTTAACAGCAGTCAGTGTTGTATTCAGTTCCTCCATTAGTTCTTCTGCCTTATCTGAAATCTGATCAAGAATGCCGGATATTCCTTCATCAAAACCGGGTAACAGGGTATCTCCGGGAGACAGGTATTCGCTGGCATCGCTTAAAACCAGCCTGATATCTTTTGCCGGTGCTATGGGACTTGAGGATGTGATCTGTGCAACCGAGTATTTCGGGATATTGACATGCTCTTCAAGAGACAGCTTAACAATAAGCTTCCCGGACTGTTTGTGATCAAATTTTATCGAAGTGACCGTTCCCACTTTGTATCCCTTTAATATCACATTCCCCGATTCAATTAAACCGTCAATCTTGTCATAAACCACATAATACTCCCGCGTGGGTTTAAAAATGTTAATACCTTTTAAATAATTATAGCCCCATATAAATAAGGCAATTGCCAATACAGCTACAAATCCGGTTTTTGCTTCTTTAGATATACGCATGAGCCTGGTTTATTGAGTTTCTTTAAGTGCTTGTTCTATAGGTATGATTTCACCGTTCTTCAAGGCAATGACAAAAGCGTCGGGAAACCTGTTTCTTACCCATTTGCTGTATTCAACAATCTCCGGGTATGTGGTTTTCCTGCCTACAGCATATTTATAAATATCAGCCGCCTGTAATTCCATAACATCATTGAAATCATTAAATATCTCTGCATCCAGGGGAATAGACCTGCTTGAGGCGGTTACCTGTACCTTAAATAAAATTGTATCCCCTGTATTCGGTGAAGAGGATGTTGTGTCAATGCTGGCATTGGGATTATCAGTCTTATCTGCCCCGGGATCAAGGATTAGTGTTTTGTCACTTGCAACAGGTTTGCGGCCGTGTGATCCGTTAGCAAAAACAGACCGGGACTCTATCTCATTTTTATAATCTCTGAATGCTCTGAATATGGCTGAGGCTATGTAATCCTGTCCTTTTTCGGATATAAGGAATTTTTCCTCAGTACCATTTGTGATAAATCCGGTTTCTATAAGTACACCCGGCATTGATGTTTGCGCGAGAACAAGTAACCCTTGTTGTTTTACTCCCCTGTCTTTTCTTTTTACGCGATCACGGAACTGATCCTGAACAGTCTTGGCAAAACTAATGCTTTGATCGAAATACACGCTCTGCATCAGGGCGAGGGCAATATAGGTTTCAGGCGATTCAGGATCAAATTCCTCATAATGTGTTGAATAGTCTTCTTCCAGAAGTATTACCTTATTCTCACGTTTAGCAACTTCAAAATTTTCTTCAGCACGATGAAGTCCTAAAACAAGCGTGGAAGTACCGGTGGTTTGCGGATTGGTGAAAGCATCTGCATGCAGGGAAATAAACAGGTCGGCATCATTGCTGTTGGCAATTTCAGCCCTTTTGTGCAATTCAACAAACTCATCTGTGGTACGGGTGTATATCACCTCCACATCATCAAAATTCTCTTCTATGTATTTTCCCAGTTTCAATCCAATTGCCAGTACAATGTCTTTTTCATTGGCATGCTTCCCCTGTGCTCCCGGATCTTTCCCTCCATGGCCGGGGTCAATGACTACCTTGTTTACAACGAAATCCTGTGCTTCCTTATGCTGGGCATGGATTTTGTAAGTAAAAAACAGCAGGGAGAATACAAGAATACATAGTATCGTTCGTTTAGGTAATATATGTGGAGAAATATAATACATGGCATACCGTATCATTACTACTGTATATTTTTTTAGATTTGCAGCTTATTATTTAACAATATTCTGTACAAAAATAGTATTAAAATTGTTTATAAAAGGGCTGAAATTTTCACCATTACTTATCCTAAGCTGCTTCACAGGCTTAAGTATAATTGCTCAGGTTGTTGAAAATGAGCACGATACGCTCCCTGAACAGGATGATACACTCCGGGTGCAGTTTGTTGATAGTTTGTTTGCCGATACATTATTATATAGTCCTGCCGATTCAGTTCTGAAAGATACCGTACAAACCGGTTCAAAAAAAAGAAAAAAAAGTCCGCTTGATGCCGAGGTAAAATATAATTCCCGGGATTCTATGCGTATCTCCATAACCAATCAGAATCTTTATATGTATGGACAGGCGAAAGTGAACTATCAGGATATTGAACTGACGGCTGATTATATAGAGTTTGATATGTCCGACCAGGTTGTATATGCTACTGCCCTGTCAGATACCATAGAGGGTGGTGACCCTGTGTTCACCCAGGGTGGCGAGACTTTTGAATCAAAAAAACTTACATATAATTTTAATACTGAGAAAGGGCTTATAGAACAGGTGGTGACCGAGCAGGGTGAAGGTATTTTACATAGTAAGATCACCAAGCGGCATGCCAATGCACATATTCATGTTAAGGGAGGCAAATATACCACCTGTGATGCCGATCACCCGCATTTTTACCTTGGACTTACAAAAGCGATAGCTATTCCGGATGATAAGATAGTCAGCGGGCCGGCATATATGGTACTCGAGGATGTTCCCCTTCCCATAGGGTTGCCTTTCGGTTTTTTCCCCAATTCGAGAACACGTGCCTCGGGCCTGGTCATCCCAACATACGGTGAAGAGAATACAAGGGGATTTTACCTGCGTAACGGGGGCTGGTATTTTGCATTGGGTGACCATGTTGACCTTCGCCTGCTGGGCGACGTTTATTCAAAGGGAACATGGGGTATAACGGCACAGTCGAATTACAGGTGGCGTTACAAATTTAGCGGAGGTTTTAGTTTCAGACGATATGTAAATTATGTGGATGACAGGGAGGCTGCCAAATCAATCGATTATTCGTTAAAATGGAATCACAGTCAGGACCCTAAGGCTAATCCTACCAGCACATTCAGTGCCAATGTAGATCTCAGCTCAACAAAGTATGATGAGAGACACAGTTATAACATGCAACAGTATTTATCCAGTACCAAACAGTCAAGTATATCTTATACAAAGCGATGGCCTGGCAGCCCCTTTAATTTTTCAACCAGTTTAAATCATTCGCAAAACAGTAATACGAAAAATGTTAATCTTAACCTGCCCAAGGCAGCTTTTTCCATGAGCAGGATATATCCGTTCAGGGCAAAAAACCGGTCGGGAGACTTTAAGATATATGAGAATATCACTACAAGTTATTCTGCTAATGTTGATAACAGGATAAATATACAGGATTCATTAATGTTCACGCCCCGGATGTGGGACCATATGAAATCGGGTTTTAAGCATTCAATTCCTTTTTCGGTTCCGATAAAAATATTTAACCTGATGACACTAAGTCCTTCAATCGGGTATGAAGGCTATGTGTTTACGAAATATACGGATAAGTATTGGAGCCTGACAGACAGTTCATTTCAGGATACTACTATCAATAAGATCACTTATGTTGATAAGTTCAACTATGTACCTTCGTTTAGTCTCAGCCTCGATAAAAGAGTGTATGGCATGTTTCAGAACAGGCGGCAGAACGGGTATGTGGCTGCCGTGCGCCATGTTATCAGTCCTTCGGCGACCATTAGTTATACCCCGGGAAGGGAAGCTTATACCCCGGATTATTATAAAACGGTTTATAGTCCGGACGGAACAGATTCAACCACTTTTTCAATTTATGAAAATGAGATATATCAGCCTCCCGGTGCTACAACGGGCAGCGGACAAAGGGGGTCCATTTCGCTGAGGCTTGGCAATAACCTGGAAATGAAGGTCAGGCCGCGAAATGATACTACCGGTGAATTGAAAAAGGTAGCTATACTGGAGAATCTGAATTTTTCAACTGCTTTTAATCCTTTTAAGGAGGAATTCAAATGGAATGATGTTAGTATGACCGGTGGTACCAATATCCTTGACCGTAAGATAGATATTCGTTTTGGCAGTACTTTCAGTCCCTATGCACTTGACGAAGACGAACAAAAGATTGATGAATTTGAGTTTAACAAGACAGGAAAACTTTTCCGTATCACCAGGACAAATTTAAATATAGGATTATCATTCAGGTCAACTGCAGGCGGTAAAAGTGAGGATGAAGAGACCGGACGCCAGGTTCGCGAGACGGCTTTCTCTTCTGAGCAGGAGATGGAACAACTGGGTACGGAAGAGGAGCTTCATCCGACATCCGGTTATTATTATGGCGATTATGTTGATTTTAATATTCCCTGGAGCTTTCGCTTTAGTTTTGACTGGACCTATTCAAAACCCAGAAAAGAGGTAACTGTTGGTAATACCCTGCGTTTAAGCGGGGATTTCAGCCTTACCCCTAAATGGAAGATTGGTATGAATACAGGATACGATATAATTAAAAAGCAGCTTGCAACAACCAATATCAATATTCATCGCGACCTGCACTGCTGGGAAATGCGGTTTACCATGGTCCCTTTTGGCCCCAGGAAAAGTTATTCTTTTACCATCAATGCCAAATCAACCCTTTTGCGTGATCTGAAACTAGATAAAAAAGGACATTGGTATGATAATTATTAATGTTAATATTTGTTCTGATCCGGAGAAATATTATTATCGCAGCTTAGAGTTAAAAAAAAAGCACCCGGAACGGGTGCTTTTTTTGTTTTACATCACTATATATTTATTCTGCTACTATCTCAAATGGAATTTCAACCTGAACATCTTTATGTAATTTGACCGTTGCCGTGTAATTCCCCACTTCCTTGATCAGTTCTTCCTTTATGGAGATCATTTTCCGGTCAATTTCAAATCCTTTTTCATTAAGCGATCCGGCAATCTGAATAGTGTTCACAGATCCAAAGATCTTACCTTTGGAACTTGTTTTTGCTCCAATAGTAAGACTTACATCTTTCATTTTTTCTGCAATAGCTTCAGCATCCTGCCTTAACTTTTCTTCTTTGTGGGCCCTCTGCCGGATGATCTCGGCATGTACTTTTTTTGCAGTGGCTGTGGCATTGATAGCCATGCCTTTAGGTATAAGATAATTACGTGCATAACCATCCTTAACGCTTACAATATCATCCTTATAACCAATTTTCGGAATGTCTTGTGTTAATATAATGTCCATTGTGATTTTCTTTATCTATTTTAACAAATCAGTTACATAAGGCAGTAATGCCAGGTGCCTTGCCCTTTTAATGGCCGTGGCTACTTTTCGCTGGTATTTCAGCGATGTTCCTGTTATTCTTCTCGGCAATATTTTCCCCTGCTCGTTAAGGAATTTCTTTAAAAATTCAGGATCCTTGTAATCAACATATTTAATCCGGTTTTTCTTGAACCGGCAATATTTTTTCTTTTTGATCTCAACAGTTGGTGGTGTTAAATACCTTATTTCGCTTTGATTTTGTGCCATGACCTATTCCTCCTTTTTTGCCTGTTCAACTTTCCTTCTTTTCTTTTCCGCGTATTCGATGGCGTACCTGTCCATCTTAAAAGTCAGGAATCTCAACACCCTTTCGTCTCTGCGGTATTCTGTTTCCAGTTTTTGGATCATATCCCCTTCGGCTTTGAACTCAAGCATGTAATAAAAACCGGTGGATTTCTTTTGAATGGGGTAAGCCAGTTTTTTCAAACCCCAGTTTTCTTCGTGGACGATCTCACCTTTGCCCTTTTCAATGAGACCTTTGAATTTATCAACCGCTTCCTTCATCTGGGCTTCAGACAAAACGGGAGTTGTAATGAAAACGGTTTCGTACTGATTCATCATAATTAAATTGTTTTAATTTGCAAATAGCGTGCAAAAATAATTCTTTTTTTATTGTATTCAAATAAAATAAGCATTTAATGGTAACTAATCCAAATTAGAAAGTCTCTGAAATTTCGTTTTTACCTGCACGGATAATTCTGTATATTTGTCAGCCAATAGATATTCAAATGGAAAATTTCATCGTTTCTGCAAGAAAATACAGGCCTGATACTTTTGAGTCGGTAGTAGGACAGGCAACTATAACCTCCACCTTGAAAAATGCCATTAAGAACAATCACCTGGCACATGCTTATTTGTTTTGTGGCCCAAGGGGAGTGGGTAAGACAACATGTGCAAGGATATTTGCCAAAACCATTAATTGTAAGTCGATTACGGAACAGACAGAGGCCTGTAATGAATGCGATTCGTGTATTGCTTTTAATACATCCAGGTCATACAATATTCATGAACTTGATGCTGCCTCCAACAATTCGGTAGATGATATCCGCACCCTGATCGATCAGGTGAGGGTTCCGCCACAGGTCGGCAGGTACAGTGTTTACATCATTGATGAGGTACACATGCTTTCACAACAGGCATTCAATGCATTTTTAAAAACACTGGAAGAGCCGCCTGATCATGCAATTTTCATCCTTGCCACTACTGAAAAACACAAGATAATACCTACTATACTTTCACGTTGCCAGATCTTTGATTTCAATCGTATACTCGTTGATGATATTACAGCGTATCTGGAAAAGATATCAAAACTTGAAGGAATAGAATATGAATCAAATGCATTTAATGTTATTGCTCAAAAAGCTGACGGGGCTATGCGTGATGCATTGTCAGTATATGATCAGATAGTAAGTTTTGCAGATAAAAGTATCACTTACCATGATGTGATCACCAACCTGGATATCCTTGATTATGAGTATTACTTTAAAATGGTGGATGCTTTCCTGGAAAGAAATCCAGGGGCGGCATTAAATCTGTTTAATGAAATACTTAATAAAGGATTCGACGGGCATAACTTTATTACCAGTCTGGGAAAACATTTTCGTGACCTGTTTGTAGCCAGGCATCCCGATACGGTTAAGTTGCTTCAGGTTGGTAAAAGCATTAGCAGTAAATACCTTGATCAGAGCCGTAAATGTACTGATGACTTTATTTTCAGTGCCCTTGAACATTGTAATAACTGTGATTTGGCATATAAAGCAAGCAAGTACCAGAGATTACTCGTAGAACTTACCCTGATAAAACTTAGTACGATAAGCGAAAAAAAAAACCTGATACCTGAGAGCGATGTGCTGGATGTTGATACAGTGAGTAGCCGGGAACCCGAAATTGACAAAAAAAAAGTAAAATCATCCGCTGAAGTTAAAATTCCCGATAAAGATATCAATCAACCAGATGCCTCACCTTCATTTGAGCCGGCAACGGAAAACAAAGAAGATGCACCATATGATTCTGCTACTACATCCATAAAAAATGCTTTAAATAACCTGGATAGTCAGGATGCAAATGATAATAGTATTGATGCTCCGGAATCACAGGAAGCATCTGTTTCTGAAAGTATTGATCAGGGTGATCAGCATATTTTTTCGCCTGATGAACTGGTAAGTTGCTGGAACCGTTTTGCTAACCTGATAAAAGACGAAAAGCCTCGCTTGTCGAGTACGATGAAAAACCATCCGCCTAAATTACTTGATAAATTTGTTGTGGAACTTGAATTGCAGAATAATGTGCAGGCTGACGATTTCAGAGCGAGAATAAAAACAGAGTTGCTTGGTTTTCTGAGAAAAGAGCTTAGGAACAGGCAAATTACCATAAATGAAAAGATTACTGGTGAAGGTGAAGACAGTACCAAACGTTATTATACTGATCAGGATAAATTTGCCAGGATGAACGAGAAAAATCCGGCACTTAATAAATTAAGGCAGCAGTTTAACCTGGATTTTGACTAGATTATTATTTACTCTCCGGTTTTTTATACTTTTGCAGCTTGGTAAAATAAACAAAAAGATATTATTATGGACGGGCAGAAAATAACTAAAAATCAAAATGGCGAGCCTAATGTACCTGATCATCCGGTCATTCCTTTTATTGAAGGTGACGGAACAGGGCCTGATATATGGGCCGCTTCGGTCAGGGTTTTTGACGCGGCTGTTGAAAAGGCTTATGCAGGAAAGAAAAAGATTATCTGGAAAGAAGTCATGGCCGGAGAAAAATCCTATAACAAGTCGGGAGAATGGTTGCCCGGGCAAACTCTTGATACAATAAAGGAATATCTTGTAGCTATAAAAGGACCTCTTACAACTCCGGTGGGAGGGGGGATACGTTCATTAAATGTGGCACTTCGCCAGATACTTGACCTGTATGTATGTTTGCGTCCTGTTAAATATTACAAGGGTGTTCCTTCACCTGTCAAAGATCCTGCCGCCACTGATATGGTTATCTTCAGAGAAAATTCGGAAGATATCTATGCGGGTATTGAATGGATGAACGGAACAGAGGAAGCGGATAAGATCAAAAATTTTCTGTTAAAAGATATGGGGGTAACTAAAATACGCTTTCCCGGATCGATATCCATTGGCATTAAGCCGGTATCGCGGGAAGGTACCGAACGCCTGGTAAGGGCGGCCATAAATTACGCGATCGAACATGACCTGCCGTCCGTAACCATAGTACACAAGGGTAATATTATGAAGTTCACAGAAGGTGCATTCCGCGATTGGAGTTATGCACTGGCAAAAAACGAGTTCAATGCTTCGGAGATAGATGGCGGCCCCTGGTGTTCATTAGATAATCCCGGTACAGGAAAGAAGATAATAATTAAGGATGTTATCGCCGATGCTTTTTTACAACAGATATTAACCCGTCCGGCAGAGTATTCAGTGATCGCGACACTCAATCTTAACGGAGATTACATTTCAGATGCGCTGGCGGCTATTGTTGGTGGTATTGGTATTGCCCCCGGGGCTAATATTAATTATGAAACCGGTCATGCTATTTTTGAAGCCACTCATGGAACAGCACCCAAATACGCGGGCCAGGACAAGGTAAACCCGGGTTCCCTGATATTGTCCGGTGTGCTGATGCTGGATTATTTAGGATGGGGTGAAGCAGCCGGACTAATCAAAAAAGGATTGCAAACGGCAATAATCAACAAAAAGGTGACTTATGATTTTGAACGGTTGATGACTGGTGCCACTAAGTTGAAGTGCTCTGAATTTGGTGATGAGATAATCTCAAATATGTAACACTAAAGTGTCTGTCCATAAAGTCCCATTTGCCGCGTTACGCTTGTCCGAAAATTGCTCA
>CAZBJH010000082.1:0-15275 GCA_964492185.1 uncultured Bacteroidales bacterium
TCAATGAACCCGCGGAGGAAGAGGGATTACTCCTCGCTTTGCTCGTCGTGAGCTCGTCGCCCTCTGGGCTCCTCGGTTCGAACCCCGGCTTACCCTTCGTTCGAATCGTGGATTGCTAATGAAGCTGCTACTTCTAATGTATTTCTATTTTTTCAATGAACCCGCGGAGGAAGAGGGATTCGAACCCCCGGTCCGGGTAAACGGACAACGGTTTTCAAGACCGCCGCATTCGACCACTCTGCCATTCCTCCATCGCCCGCAAAAGTATAATATTTTTTGTACATGGCTATTAATTGGGGAAAAAATATACCTGAAAAACATCGTATTCTAAAAACTAATTAACAATTGTATATGCAAATGCAATTAAATTAAAAGTAAATAGCTAAAATTAATTCTAAATGTTATTTAACAGATTATAAGGATATTTAACTATATTATCTAAACCATCATTTCAGATAATCCAGCAGATTATCATGAACGTTATTAACCATTTCGTTCTGTAATACCCTATTTACGGGCACTCTTATTAAAAAAATATTAATAAAAAAACCTTCTAAATTTGCGAAACTTAAGAAATACTCTATATTTGTATTAGTTTTATAGATATTACAAGTATTTATTTAGGAAACAAATTTACTAACCCTAAAAATTTTTTATCATGAACAAAGCACAATTAATTGATGCCATTGCTAGCGATGCTGGTTTAACTAAAGCTGACGCCAAAAAAGCTCTTGATGCCTTCATATCAACAACATCAAAGGCCTTAAAAAAAGGAGATCGGGTTGCATTAGTTGGATTTGGTTCATTTTCTGTTGCTAAAAGAAGTGCACGTACTGGAAGAAACCCTCAAACCGGTAAAGAAATTACTATCCCTGCTAAAAAAGTTGTTAAGTTTAAAGCAGGTAGCGAGCTTGGCGATGCAGTTCAATAATCATAAAATTATTGATTAATTTTTGAGGCGGAGGCGTATAATGCAATACGCCTCTTTTTTTTGTTATATACCTTACTATTCATCATCCCTGATCGGAGTTGAGGTAAACATGATACTATAAAATCATGAAGGAAAAACTGATCAGCTATCTTGAATCCTTCGTTTCCAAAAGAAGAGCCATGCTTATAGATGATGTAGTTAAATCCCGTACCGGATATATTACGGTGGTTCTCGAAGATATTTATCAGTCCCATAATGCAAGTGCTGTTTTACGTTCCTGTGAATGTTTTGGAATACAGGATGTTCATATCATTGAAAACAGAAATACCTATACGATAAATCCTGATGTGGCTATGGGATCTTTTAAATGGCTTGATCTTCACAGATATAACCAGGAGAAAACCGATAATAGAAAAAACGCGCTTAAATACCTTAAAAATAATAAATACAGGATTGTGGCAACAACTCCGCATGATAATGCGGTTAACCTCGGGGATTTCAACCTTGAAAAAGGAAAGATCGCCTTGCTATTCGGCACTGAACTTAACGGATTGACAAAACCAATGCTTGAAGCTGCAGATGAATATCTGAAAATACCTATATACGGATTTACGGAAAGTTTGAATATTTCAGTTTCAGCTGCAATTATTTTACACTACCTGACATACAACCTAAAAAGATCATCTGTTGACTGGCAGTATAGTTGTGAAGAACAACAAAATTTAAAGCTTAAATGGCTGAAAAAATCTTTGAAAAAGGGAGAGGTAATCGAAGAGAAATTCCTTAAAGAGAGTGACCGGAATTACCTAAATTCATAATTATTAGGCAACTTTTTATTATCTAAAGATGGTTTTTTTTTATATATTTGACCGTTCAATTGACGAATGTTATTATTATATTGACGAAAAAAAATCGTTATGAATTGTATCATCATTGACGACGACCTGATGTCGAGGAAAATAGTTGAAGAATATGTTGAACGTACGGATCAGTTGCATCTGATCAGTTCATTTGAAAATGCAGTTGACGCGATAAATGCTTTCAATCCCGAACAGGATATTGATTTAATATTCCTTGATATTGAAATGCCGGAAATGAGTGGAATCGACTTTTTGGAAACCCTGCAAAATCCACCACAAATAATTATTATTTCTTCAAAGGACAAATACGCACTTGATGCATTTAATTATGATGTAACGGACTATTTATTAAAACCAATTACATACAGCAGGTTTTTCAAGGCTATAAACAAAGCCAATGTAAGATTTAAAAATAAAGTCGACCCGAGAGACAATGAGATCTTTATTAAGAAGAACTCAGCGCTGGTTCGATTGAAATATGAGGATATTCTGTGGGTTGAAGCACTGGAAAATTATGTTATATTCAATACCTTTAATGACAGGTATACTATTCACTTCACTATGAAAGCCATTGAACAGAAGCTTCCTTCAAACCGGTTTTCACGTGTTCACCGGTCCTATATTGTAAACACATCAAGCATCAATGTAATTGAAGATAATTCGGTGATCATAAAAACCAAAGAAGGACCCAAATCCATTCCTATAGGTAAATCCTATAAGGATAAGCTTATGGGAGATATCAATCTGATGATCAAGTAGTTTTTATTCGTCTGCCTGTTTTCCGCATTTCAAAATAGTTAATTTAATATGTCCGGCTTCCCTAATTATCAAATAAGCAAAAGGATTCAGGTAAGAATATTTGCCATATTGTTTGTTGGTTTGCTTTTTCCAAATATCTGCTGCCTTTCGCAAACAAATAAACTTTCCGGGCTGGAAACAAAGATCAGCCTCATGTTTGATTCGCTAAGCAGTAACGATGCCGACAGGGAAAAGATCCGGATCAGTGAATCAATTGTTACATTGTTTGAGGAAGCCTTACAAACAGAGGGTTCCTTTGTTCATTCTTTTGATACACTGAAACATATCGGACAACTTGTATCTCCTGACGGGAAGTTAAAGATCTATACCTGGAATATTCCATATTCAAACGGAACACATGAATATTTCGGATTTATTCATATTTATGATAAGGATAATGGCTACCGGAAAATATACCGTTTGCACGATAATTCTGATTCAATTGCTGAATCGGAATTCGTCGAATTAACACCACAGAAATGGTTTGGCGCGTTGTATTATGAGATACTCGTGAACAAGACAAAAGAAAAGACTTTTTACACTTTACTGGGATTTGATTTTAATGATTTTTTCACTTCAAAAAAACTAATTGAGGTTTTGTCATTCAAAAATGATACGGTGCCGGTTTTCGGGGCCAGTATTTTTAATACCGACAATCCCGGAATAAAGCGAATGGTTTTTGAATATTCATCCCGTGCCGTAATGAATCTGAAATATGATGCCCGACATGATATGATCATTTTAGACCACCTCTCCCCTTCCCGCCCTTCCTATGAAGGCAAATACAGGTTTTACGGACCGGACATGTCATTTGACGTATTGAAATGGAATAATGGCATGTGGAACCTGATCAGTGATATTGATATCACCAATCCGACAAAATAACACTTCCCTGTCATTATAATAATGACGTATTGTCATATTTCCGTGCTTGGCATGTAGTTTGAAAACTCATGTCTGGATCATATTATATTAATGTAAACTAAAAAACAAAGTAATATGCAAAAGGGTAAAATTGGAGTAGCAACGGAAAACATCTTTCCAATTATAAAAAAGTTCTTGTATTCTGATCATGAAATATTTTTGCGCGAGCTTCTTTCAAATGCAGTAGATGCAACACAAAAATTAAAAACACTCGCTAATATAGGTGATTTCAAAGGGGAATTGAAAGATCTGACTATCCGCGTGAATGTGGACAAAGATAAGAAGACTATAACTGTTTCGGATCAGGGTATTGGAATGACTGCTGACGAAATTAACAGGTATATCAATGAAATTGCCTTATCAAGTGCTACTGATTTTCTTGAAAAATATAAGGAGCAGGCAAACGCGATAATTGGCCATTTCGGACTTGGTTTTTATTCTTCGTTCATGGTATCTAAAAAGGTTGAAATTATTACCAAATCCTATAAAGAAGACACCGAAGCTGTTAAATGGACATGCAGCGGCACCCCTGATTACAGCATCGAGAAATCCGAACGCAAAGAACGCGGGACCGATGTTATTCTTCATATTGACAAAGACTCGAAAGAATTTCTTGAAGAGGATAAAATTAACAGCCTGCTTAAAAAATATTGCCGGTTCCTGCCTGTGGAAATCGCGTTTGGTAAAGAAAAAGAATGGAAGGACGGAAAAGAGGTTGAACTCGACAAAGATCGAATAATAAATGATACTAATCCATTATGGACACGGACTCCTGCAGATGTTAAAGAAGAAGATTATAAAAAGTTTTACAGGGAACTTTATCCTATGGCTGATGATCCGTTATTTAACATTCACCTGAATGTGGATTATCCTTTTAACCTTACAGGGATCCTGTATTTTCCGAAAATAAAAAATAACATCGAAATTCAGAAAAACAAAATCCAACTGTATTGCAACCAGGTATATGTCACTGATTCGGTTGAGGGCATCGTACCGGAGTTTTTAACCCTGTTGCACGGGGTGATAGATTCACCTGATATTCCCTTAAATGTTTCCAGAAGTTATCTTCAAAGCGATTCCAATGTTAAGAAAATATCAAGCCATATCACAAAGAAGGTAGCCGACAGGTTACAGGAGATCTTTAAAAATGACAGGGTACAGTATGAGAAAAAATGGGATGATCTTAAGCTGTTTATTGAATACGGGATGATCACCGAAGAAAAATTTTATGATAAAGCACAAAAATTTGCTTTACTGAAGAATACTGAAGGTAACTATTTCACTTTTGATGAATATGAAAAGCTGATAAAAGAGAATCAGACCGATAAAAACAAAACTCTTATTTATCTGTACACTACCGATAAGGAAGAACAGTTCAGTTATATAGAAGCAGCCAGATCAAAAGGATACGATGTACTGGTTATGGACGGGCAACTGGATACGCATTTTATTAATCATATAGAACAAAAATTCAAGGATGCCAGATTTTCACGTGTCGATGCAGATGTAGTAGACAAACTGATACAGAAAGAGGAAGAAAAAGAATCGAAGCTGACTCCTGAACAAAAAAGCGACCTGACCGCGATCTTCAAAAGCCAGATTTCATCCAAGGCAAATTATAATATTACCTTTGAGGATCTCTCTGAAACGGATACGCCTGTAATGATAACCCAGTCGGAATTTATGCGCAGGATGAAGGATATGTCTGCAATGGGTGGAGATATGGGTTTTTATGGGCAAATGCCTGATAGTTATAATCTTACAGTTAATTCGAATCATCCGTTAATAGGCCGGATACTGGAAGATGAAGAGAAAAAAATAGGAGAAAAAGTCAAGGCTGCAAGGGAAAAAATACAACCTATTGAAGAAAACAAGTCAAAGCTTGAAAAAGACAATGAAAAGAAAAAAGAAGAGGAAATCAGTCAGGAAGAAAAAGACAGGATTGCCGATCTCAATAAGAAAATCGATGAACTGAACAAGAAAAAGGATAAAATACTTTCCGACTACGCGGCAAAAAACAAGCTGGTCAAGCAACTTGTCGACCTGGCACTTCTTTCGAATAATATGTTGAAAGGTGAAGACCTCAATAAATTTGTCAAGCGAAGCATTGACCTGATATAAGTTGTATTATAATTCTGGATAAAATCATGCCCGGCTTTATTCAAGCCGGGCATTTATTTCTAAAACCTGTCGTCTATTTCCTTCTTTAACACCCCGAGAGCCGTTGCAGGAAGTGTGGCTTCCTCTTTCATCACATGATCAAGCAAAGCTTTACTAAGATAAATTGCCGGTGAATCCTTATCAAGGCCGGCTGCGGTTTCATTGATTATTCTGATGGAATTCTCCTTTGCTCCCCTGATCAATTCCCATAATTGTTGTGAAACGTAGATCTGTTGTGTCAGGTTATGGTCAAATTCACCACGAATGGCTGCTATCATTTCCGATTGTAATCTGTTTACTGTATAATCCGGCTTGTTTACACGCATGAGCAGGTTATCCATTGCCATTCTTTCAAGCAATAAACCGAGCCTTTCATATGCCTGAATACGTAACGGCAAAATCTGTTCGCGATTTTTAAGCTTTAATTCATGTTTTAACTGACTGTTTTCCTTATCAATATACTTTTTTAATATCAAATATGCAGTTAAAAAAACAACCAGTGCAGGCAGGGTATACTTAATAATATCCAGAAGATGAACCATAATAAAAATCTTAAAAATTACGCGGTACAATATTAAATAAAATCTAATGAAAAGATTATTTTTGAAGATAAAATAATAAGTTATTAATTGAACCTAAACATTTTAATATGGAGAATCTTTCATCAAGGCTAAAAAGCTTATCACCATCGGCAACCATGGCTATGAACCAAATGAGCAGGGATCTAGCTGCAAAAGGAATTGATGTTATCAACCTGAGTGTGGGAGAACCTGACTTTTTTACCCCCGATCATATAAAAGATGCTGCCAAAAAAGCAATTGATGATAATTTCTCTTTTTATCCTCCTGCACCCGGTTTTCCTGATTTACGGGAAGCCATTTCAGCAAAATTCAAACGCGAAAACAATCTTGATTACACACCGGAACAGATTGTTGTATCACCCGGAGCAAAGAATTCCCTGGCCAATGTGATCATGGCTGTTGTTGATAAGGATGATGAAGTTATAGTTCCATCACCATACTGGGTAACTTATGTTGAACTGGTAAAAGTAGCTGAAGGAAAAAATGTTGTGATCAAGGGTTCAATTGAAAATAATTTCAAAATAACACCCCGGCAAATTGAGAATGCGATTACACCAAGAACCAAAGCTCTTCTGTTATGTTCACCATCTAATCCAGCAGGTAGCGTGTATTCAGAAAGTGAGATGGAAGGTATTGCACGTGTGATTGAAAAACATCCGGGTATTTTCGTTATCACCGATGAAATTTACGAACACATCAATTTTACAGGAAAACATGTTAGTATTGCTCAGTTTGATTCAATAAAAGATCGTGTTATCGTGATCAATGGTGTTTCAAAGTCATATGCCATGACAGGCTGGCGAATCGGGTATATTGGCGCCCCTTTATGGATAGCAAAGGCTTGTGCGAAATTCCAGGGACAGTTCCTTACCGGACCCGCGACAATTGCTCAAAAAGCTGCTGTGACAGCATTGAATTCTGATCAGTCCTGTGTTAATGAAATGAATGTGGCATTTAAACGACGCCGGGACCTTATCCTTGATCTTTTGAAAGATATTGACGGTTTCAAAACAAGCACACCACAGGGCGCTTTTTATGTATTTCCGGACATAAGTTCCTATTTCGGCAAATCTTTTAATGGAAAAAATATTGAAAATTCCAACGATTTCTGCATTTACCTGCTTGAAAATGCACATGTAGGTACAGTGCCCGGAGAGGCATTCGGCGAGCCCAAATGCTTCAGAATATCTTATGCCACGGCGGATGAAAATATCGTGGTAGCAGTGAAACGAATGAAGGAAGCTTTGAGTAAGCTAAAATAAATTTATGAAAATACAATAGAGACAGTATAATGCTGTCTCTATTGTTCTTTTTCTTTTTTATAGCGTTGATAATATTTATCGTACAGGTCCTTTAAGTATTGTTGTGCCTGTTCTTCCCTGGCATTGAAATCCTTTCTTGATTCACCTTTATGCCTGGGTTCGAACAATCCCGATTTCTCTTTTTCCTGCCCGATCTCATCATAATAATAATATTCGGCAAATATCCGGGGCAGGAACTGCCATAAGATGACTGTCTCATCATTGGATGCACTGGCAAAATACTTTCCGTCAGGACTATATGCAACGCGATTGACAACTCCTTCATGATCCACAAAAGAATAAATATTATTACCGGTATTAACATCCCATAAACGTATAGTATAATCGTATGAAGAGCTAAGCAAATAGTTGCCATCCGGGGAAAAATCGAGATCAGTAATACCATTGTTATGACCAACAAAAGTTCGTTTAATTTCACCCTTTTCAATATCCCATAAACGTATAGTCTGATCCAGTGATCCGCTGGCAACATACTTACCCGAAGGATGAAAGGCCACAGAAAGAATATTATCCGTATGCCGGTCGAAAACCCCGGCAATTTCACCTGTATTTACATTCCATATCCTTACTGTCCTGTCGAGCGAACCACTTGCTGCATAACAGCCATCCCTGGAAAAAGCCACAGGCAGGGTACTTTTTTCATGTCCCTCGAGAGTTAACAATTGATCTCCTGTTGCAGCATCCCAAATCCTTATTTTCTTTTCATACGTTCCGGTAATTATCTTTGATCTATCGCCAGGAAGGTCAAAAGTCCATATATGCGTGGCATTCCCCTTGTAAGCTTTATGAATGTAACCATCTTTATCAATAAGTTTTACATCATTCCCCGAAGCAACAAATAAATCATTGTTTTTGGCAAATATCAACTCACGAACTGGAAAATAGTTGTCATCAATAATATGAATTTTTTCTCCTGTAACAGGGTCCCAGATAATGATCACGCGATCTTTGGTTCCGGCAGCGAGCTGACTTCCATCATCATTAAAAGCTACTGACAATACTTCCGATCCGGGCCCGGTAAATCTGAAGATTACACAATCATCCTCCTGGGGGAAAACATTAAAGGCTAATATCAAAATAACAATGATTAAACTGAATGATTTTTTTATCATAACCTACCTGTTTTTTTTATCTTTAATAAGATTATCATCCTGTCTGCATGTATCAGGCAGGGCTCTTACGTTTTATACCGGGAGCGGTTGTGACGGGAATAAATGAATATATCATTCTCCCCCTGTTTCCACAAGCCCGTCAAAAGGATTACGCAAACCCTGATAATCCTTAAGCACCGCTTTAACCGAACCAACCAGTATTTTTGCCTCTACCAGTATTGGTATACGGTTTTTATCATCACTCACCCACACGAAAAGATCCTCACCTCCTTCAAAAATAGTACCTTCAACAAGTAAAGCTGAGAATTTTATGCACCGGTATTTATCCCCGCTGGCAGTTTCAATATATACTTTCCCCAGATAACGAATATAAAGATTAAATAGTTCATTGTCGATCACTGATCTGACAGGAATGGTATCATTTACCTTTAAACCGGAGAAATCAAGATTGCGCGCGTAATAGCATAACGAGAGTACATCAAAAGTACATTTTGAAAGTTCAAGGGTGTCTTCCACATATGGCTTATTTGAATTTTCCGTGAAGGAATAGATCTTTTCTTTATTATAATCATAAACATACCGGTTGTTAACCTGGTATCCGCCTTCATATGAATTGCGATGAAACCTCAACGGGCGCAAGGGTTGCATATCGAGATATGTCCTGAAAGTATCCCTGACTTTGTAAAACCAGTCGTATCCCTTGTATGTGTTGCCATATGAATACAGACAGTATGCATCACGTTGTCTGTATGTACCCTTTTTAACACCAAAAGATACCTCTCCGGCATTAAGCCAGATAAACTTCCAGTTATAAACCACATTATAATTAAGCAATTCACCGGCAGAAAAGGCAAAATTCCTTTCAAAACACTGACCAGTAACTTTTCCAGGCATAACATATAATAAGCCTGTCAACAAAAAGCATATTGTGAGCCGCCTTCTCTTAGTCTGCCGGGACGAATAAAATCTCATAGATCAATTGTATAAAGCTTTTCTCAGGATGTAAATTGAAAAACCGTGATCCCTTATCTTTCAACGAAAAGAACCCTCATCATGTTTCAAAACAAAAAGTAATGACTACTGTCCCAGCAGATTCTTATAGATCTCGTAGTTCTCATCGTCAAAGACAGAAAAAATTATCTTTTCAAGTGAAGAACCGGGTGTATGATGACCGCGCGTTACCCGGATTGCTGTCTCAGCTGCCAGTGACTTGGGAAAACGATACACACCGGTACTTATATTAGGAAAAGCAATGGACCGGAGTTTCCTTTCTTCAGCCAGTGCCAGACTCTTCTTATAGCATGAAGCCAGTAATTCCTCTTCGCCGGCATCCCCTCCGTGCCATACTGGTCCTACTGCATGTATAACATAATCTGCAGGCAGATCATATCCCCCGGTGATCTTTGCATCACCTGTCGGACAACCGCCAAGAGTTTTGCATTCCTCCAATAATAATGGTCCTGCAGCCTTGTGGATTGCCCCGTCCACACCGCCCCCTCCGAGCAGGGATTGGTTAGCCGCGTTAACAATAACATCAACTTTCAGTCTGGTAATGTCTCCCTTGGATAATTCGATTTCAGCCATCAATCAACGTATTTCAGCCTTTAATTTTGTGGTGTAAACACTCATCAGTTTTTTCATTATCCGGTCAATATCTTTATCGGAAAGCGTCTTACTCTCATCCTGAAGAATAAAACTAATTGCATAAGACTTTTTCCCTTCAGGTATCTTATCCCCCTGGTATACATCAAACAGATTAATTCTTTTTAACAGCTTTTTTTCTGTTTCAAAAGCCAGCTTTTTTATTTCATCATATTTCACTTCCCTGTCGAGCAACAAAGCCAGGTCTCTTTTAACTTCCGGGTACCTGGGCAGTTCCCTGAAAAGGATTTCATGGTCTTTTAAACCTTTAATCAAAGTATCCCAGTATATATCTGCATAAAAGACATCATTGTCAATTTCAAACGACTTTAATATGGAAGGATGCACGAAACCTGCTTCGATCATAATTTCTGACTTGTAATAATAAACAAGTCCCCGGCTGAATATATCTTCCTTTCCCCGGAGTATACCAGTTGTTATTTGCCCTGATAGAAATCCCAAACGTGTAAGGATATTTTCAATATAAGCTTTCATTTGAAAAAAACCGGAAGACTCTGCCGATGTGGTCCAGTTAACTTCCTGCCTGCGCCCTGTTAGAAATAAAGCAAGATGATGATCTTCCTTATAATTATTAACCGGATCATCTGACTGCTTTTTCGGATCAGCAAAATAACAATTGCCGAATTCATATAACCGAAGATCGGGGTTTTTCCGGTTGGTATTATAAACAATAGCTTCAAGTCCGCCAAACAATAATGTTTGCCGCATAACACCCAGATCATTGCTTATCGGATTAAGAATACCGACAAGCTTATCACTGTCAAAACTTTTTAAATCTGTATAATAGTCACGCCGGGTAAGTGAGTTGGACATAATCTCGTAAAAACCATTGTTACTCAGATAATCAGATACCGTATTGGTGATACTCTCTTTATCAGGCATTTTTGTATAAGCTACGGAAGCATTCAATTTACCCGGAACCGGCACACTATTATAACCGTATATCCGCAATATCTCTTCAATAACATCTGCTTCACGGGTAACATCAACACGGTAGGCAGGCACTATAAGATCAAGAAAATGCTTTTCTTCCCGTACTATTTGAATATCAAGTGACTCCAATATACATTTTATCATTTGCCTTTCAATCTGAATCCCGACCAGATTATCTACATTTTCTAAATTGATCCTTACTTCATGGTTGTTGACAGGACGGGGATATTCATCAACAATTTCAGAGGCAATTGTGCCTCCGGCCAGTTCTTTGATAAGTAATGCCGCCCGTTTCAGTGCTGTCAGTATCATGGCGGGATCAACGCCGCGCTCAAAGCGAAATGATGAATCTGTACTAATACCATGCCTTTTTGCAGTTTTACGTATTGAAACGGGATTGAAATACGCACTCTCCAAAAAAACATTTTGTGTTTCTTCAGTAATCCCTGAGTCCAACCCGCCAAATACACCAGCCATGGCTACCGGCCTGCTTTCATCACAGATCATAAGATCATCCTGTGAAAGAATGTGTTCTGCACCATCCAGTGTAACAAACCTGGTTCCTTCAGGAAGATTTTTAACAATGATCTTCCTGCCACTTAACTTATCACCATCAAAGGCATGCAGAGGCTGTCCAAGCTCGAAAAGTACAAAATTGGTGATATCAACCACATTATTGATAGGGGTCAGTCCTATTGACCGCAAACGTTTCTGCAACCATCCGGGTGAAGGTTTTATGGTAATCCCTGTAACTGACACACCGGCATACCTGTTGCATGATCCCGGATTTTGAACTGATACTTTCACAGGATAATCGTTTTTTTCAATCCTGAAACTGCTGACATCGGGAATTACGGGTTTTATTTTTTTATTCATGCTTAAAAACGCAGCCAGATCACGGGCTACACCATAATGCGATGCCCCGTCGATACGATTAGGTGTAAGATCGATCTCAAATACAGTATCATTCTCAATATCAAAATAACTACTTACCGGGCTGCCAGGTATCACTTTTTCATCAAGCACTATAATACCATCATGCCTGTCACTAAGCCCGATCTCATCCTCCGCGCAGATCATGCCTTCAGAAAGTTCACCCCTGATCTTTGTTTTCTTTATTGTGAATTTCTGATCACCGGAATACAGATCAGTACCCACAGGTGCCACAACTACTTTTTGATTTTTTGCCACATTGGGAGCACCACACACAATACTCAGGGGCTTATCCCTCCCGATATCGACAGTGGTTAATGAAAGCCTGTCCGCATTGGGATGTTTGGTACAGGTCAGTACTTTACCAGCTACCAGGCCTTTAAGCCCTCCCTTCACCGGTTCATATTCATAAACACCCGCGATCTCAAGCCCGGTATTTGTCAATATTTCAGATACTTCCCGCGATGGAATATCAATATCAATATACTGTTTTAGCCAGTTATATGCGACTTTCATGTAATAAAGTATTTTTTAATAAGAAATCCGGAAGTGACAAAAATAATCAAAAAATGACACAGGGCAGAAATAAACCTGAGTTAATGTTTTAACCTGTATTATTTCAATCTATCAGGTTTAGAGCAGATACAAAGTATTGAAAGCTGAAATTACAGTGAAATATTGCGAAACTGTCAGGAAAAAGCAGATGCCCGTATATTGGCACCCTTTGTATTCCATCCATTTATCCATATCTTTGTAGCTTCAAAAAAAGAGCAGATACAAAGTGGAAAAAGAGAGACTGATATTAGTAACAAATGATGATGGTATTGAGGCAAAAGGGTTAAAATCACTTATCCGTGTAGCAAAAATGTTCGGCAGGGTTATCGTTGCAGCCCCGGCAGAACCCCAATCAGGAATGTCGCACGCCATTACAGTTAAGATACCTTTGAGGGCATTAAAAATGGAAGAAAACCACTCGGTGGACGTATACAGTTGCCAGGGGACACCTGTTGACTGTGTTAAGCTTGCACTGAACCAGTTCACGGATAAAAAACCCGATCTCCTGTTATCAGGCATCAATCACGGCGCCAATTCGTCCACCAGTGTGATTTATTCGGGAACTATGGCTGCAGCGCTTGAAGGACTGATCAACGGGATTCCGTCAATCGGTATATCACTATTAAATATTGATCCGGAAGCTGATTTTTCAGCAGCCGAAGAAATGGCAAAAAGAGTCATTGAAAAAGTACTCAACGAAGGCATTCCGGAAAATATATGCCTGAATGTGAATATTCCTGATGTATCATTGGATAAGATCAAAGGTATTAAGCTGTGCAGGCAAAACAAAGGATTCTGGAAGGAAGAGTTTGATAAGCGCACCGACCCGGGCGGAAAGAATTATTACTGGCTCACAGGGGAATTCTTTAACAGTGAACCCGGAATTGAAGGAACTGACGAATGGGCACTGAAAAACAACTATGTTTCGATTGTGCCGACAAAGATCGACCTCACTTGTTACAATTCACTTGATACATTAAAAGACTGGAAGATATAAGCTATTGATATGATGAAGAAACCGGATACCCTGGGAACGGGATTATTGTCAGGCAGCCTGTTACCCCTGATAACATTTATCATTATCTACATGGTAAAATTCAGGTTTTTCAGTATAACCGAGTTTATAAAGATTTTAGCATCATCGGCAGTACTTCCAAAGCTTCTCAGTCTGTGCGTGATCCCTAACCTTGCACTTTTCTTTCTGTTCATTTGGACCAACCGGAACTCTTCGGCCCGGGGAATTTTATTTGCCACTATCGGACTGGCTTTTATAATTTTATTATTAAAATTGCTGCTTGCCTGATCAGGGGAATTTGCAAAATTCAAAATTACATGAAATACTACTTAATAGCAGGCGAAGCATCCGGTGATATTCACGGGGCAAACCTTATCCGGTCACTTTCACGTGTTGATAAGACAGCTGAATTCCGCTTTTTCGGCGGCGATCAGATGCAGGAAGCCGGAGGCGGGCTGGTTCAACATTACCGTGAGACTGCATTAATGGGAGGATGGGAAGTGATCACCAATCTTGGTAGGGTAATTAAAAAGCTGACACTATGCAGGAAAGATATTTTAAAATACAATCCTGACGCACTCATTCTGATCGATTATTCGAGCTTTAATCTCAGGATAGCCAAATTTGCAAAACAAAAAGGTTTTCGTGTATTTTACTATATATCTCCCAAGGTTTGGGCTTGGAGATCTTCAAGAGTAAAAACAATCAGGAACTTCGTTGACAAGCTCTTTGTGATCCTGCCTTTTGAAGTGGAATTTTACAAAAAACACGATTATGAAGTTGAATATGTAGGAAACCCCCTGCTTGATGAGCTGGTAGCAAAAACAAAGAAAAAGATCACACCCCGGGCATTTATTAAAGAACATGGATTACCTGATAAACCCATTATTGCCCTTCTTGCAGGAAGCCGAAAACAGGAAATCGAGCTTTGCCTTCCCGAAATGCTGAAAGTAACTGACAATTACCCTGATTATCAGTTTGTCATCGCGGGTGTAACAATGGTTCCCAAAGAAATTTACAAAAAGCATATCAGGGGAACGGACATCAGTATCGTGTTCGATCAAACATACCCATTGCTTATGGCCTCAGAGGCTGCTGTTGTTACCTCGGGAACAGCCACACTTGAAACCGCTTTACTGAATATTCCTGAAATAGTTATATATAAAACAAGCCCTGTGAATTACCATACCGGAAAACATATTGTCAATATAACCTATATTTCACTGGTTAATCTTATCATGCAAAAGGAGGTAGTTAAAGAATTCATACAATTCAATATAGCTGATAAAATAAATGACGAATTAAAAAAACTGCTGGAAGATAAAGAATACCGTAATACAATGCTACAGAATTATAAAACACTAAAGGAAAAGATCGGTCGGCCGGGCGCATCCGGCAGGGTGGCAGAAATGATATTCAAAACTCTTAATTAGTGTATGTCCATAATGTCCGATATCTGCGTTGCTGCTCAACCGAACGAAGTGAGCTC
>CAZBJH010000083.1:0-15242 GCA_964492185.1 uncultured Bacteroidales bacterium
ATCGTTAAAAATTATCTTCATTAGTTTTTTACTTTTAAATTCAGTTTACTTACTGGGGCAACCAAAAAATCAGCAACAAAACCAAATTGTGTATCATTTTGATTACGAAGAGAATAATTCCGATTCTTCATCAACATTATATTGTGTGCTAAATCTCAGTGATATTAAAAATTATAAAAAAATCAACCTGTTATATAATGACAAACAAATTGATTACAGGCTTTCCAAACTTAATAAAGGAAAAATTAATACCTCTGACGCGGTAATTAAGGGTAATCATATTTATTTCAAGATCAAAGAAAAACTTGAAGAACCTTTTGTTATAGTTAATCTTGAAGACAAAAAAGGAAAAATATATAAGGTCAAACTCAAAGATGCTGCCGGTCATATTATTGATCCCGAAGAGAAAAGAAAAAGGTGGAAAAAATATAATTCCCGGCATTAATTCACTTGATTAAATCAATCGTTTTATAAAGTTACGTAGCAATTAATAAATTCATTAACAAACTAAATCCTCATTAAAATGAAATACAATAAAATTTTTCTCGTGCTATTCATTATTTCATGCTCTTTTATAAATTCATTAGCACAGGAATCGATAACCCTAACGCCATACAAAGATGCATGGTTGAGAATATGCGAAAAACCAGGATATACTTACATTACATCAACAAATTATGGTGATGTGAAAAAGCTTCATACATCCGAATGGACCTGGAGTAATAATCGCTTTGCGGACAGGTCTGTGATGGATTTTGACCTTTCTGATATACCACAGGGGGCACAAATCCTTGATGCAAAATTATCATTATATGCTCAGGACCCCCAACCCAATGCAGATTATATGCATATGAATTATTCTACTACACAAAACACTGGTTATAAGCAGAATAAAAGCTATCTTGAACGGATAACAACAAGCTGGCAGGAAAATATAGTTACATGGGCAAATAAACCCGGCACCACTCCGACAAACCGCATAATTTTGCCCGAGTCAACTGCATATGATCAGGATTATCTTAATGTAAATGTCACCAGTTTAGTTCAGGATATGGTAGATAATCCTGATAACAGTTATGGATTCATGCTGCGATTGGTAAATGAACAAAAGTATGCCAGAATGGCTTTTTGTTCAGTGGACCATCCGGATCCAAGTAAGTACCCAAAATTAGAAATTACTTATAATTTACCATCATATAGTATTAATACTAATTCACCTGAGAAATTCTCCAAACTAGAAATGGATATTTATATAAATAGTCCTTATTATAGTAGTACCCAAAGAACACTAATAAACTCAAAAAACGGATATAATAAAGATGAAATCGTTTTGGTAGCTACTTTAAAAGACCCAAAAGGAAATACGAGAATTATAAATGGTTTTTTATATGAAAATTTTATTGTGACGAATGAACCGCAAACCCGGCCAGATTTGTGTCTTTATCCTTACATTAATTCTCAATCATTGTCTGTTCCTGAAACAGGCAAGAAGGTCTATTGGAAAATCAGGTTTACACCTGATATCCCCGGAACCTGGTCTTATTCAATACGGTTTAAATTTCCAACAAGTAGTGAATCAGATATTATTGTATGTAATAATAAAACTTTTTACTGCAAAAATAGCAATAACAAAGGCATTGTTAAGCTTGAAAATAATGTATTCCAATATTCTGACGGTACAGGGTTTATTCCTCTAGGGCTTAATATTATTGCATGGCAACCATGGAACGTTAAAATCAGCGAAGGCGTTTATTACAATGAAAACAGTGGGACCAATTTTTTCGATGTATTTTTCGAAAGATTAAGTGAAGAAGGTGGTAATTTTGCCCGTATATTTATTGATCATTATGCGGCTTTATATTTAGTTGGCCCTCTTAAATATAAGGATGATCCTCCAATGTTGTACTACGATTCTTTCAGGCAATTGTCTGCATTTCAATTAGACAAGATAATTGAAAAAGCGGAATCAGAGAATATTAAACTGCAGCTTTGTTTCACTTTCATGCGACTGGGTGGTTATGAAAACCCAAATGATGCATCGAGTTGGTGGCCGCACAATCCTTTTAACAGCAATAATTGGGATGACAATACTAATAATGGGGATTGTGATACATGGGAAGATATACTGACAAAAGAATCTGCATTAGATGTACAGAAAAATCTTGTAAAATTCATTATAGACAGATGGGGATATTCACCAAGCATTTTTTCCTGGGAGATAATAAATGAAGCAGATGGTAAAGTGAGTAAATATTCCAAGTTAGAAAGCGATGTGCTTTCTGCTGCAAAAAGGATAGCATCAAATATGGTCTCATGGCACGAGGAATTAATAACAACGATACGAAACCATGACATATACGAACACCCGATTACCACTTCATTTGGAGATCATCATCTTCAACCTTTTACCGGTGATACCCCAGAATGGATATCAAATTATAATGTGGACAATTATAAAAATCAAATTTATAATTTAGTTGATTACTGTGACGCTCATCAATATTATCTGCCTGATGGTCATGGAGGCCTGCCAAGTTATTTACTTGTTGATGAAAAAGATGCTCTTTTTAACAGCATGAAAGAGATGAGAGAATATATTCCACACAAACAACTCGCCGCAGGTGAACATCAGGTTAATATAGTCGAAAACAGATCCGATAAAGCCAACGATGATTTTCATGAATTATATGATCCCGGGGCCTTAAGCCAGCATTCTTCTTTATGGAGTAGTCTTTTTAGCGGTTATATGGGACCCCAGGTTCATTGGGACTGGCAACATTTTATTGAACGAGATGATCCTGACAATTCATCGTCAAATTATATGAAGTGTTTTAAACCAGTTTCCAATTTTATTGCCAATATTAAAAAAATCGATTATAGCAAGCAAGAACCATATCATTCACAAGGGATATGTCTCTCAACTTATTATTTAGTTGATAAGGAAGCTAATAAAATATTCGGATGGGTACAAAACAATAATTTTTCCTTTGAAAAATTATTAGGCGAGTATACAGTAGGTACAAGAGGAAATAATGATGGGGATTTTCATAATGTGAGTGAATATCTTACCTCCGGATTGATAGATAACAAACCGGATTGGCCAAACACTATTTATGAGGGGCTTTTTGCAATTAATGTTCCTAAAACTGGTCAGTATGAAGTAACCTGGTATAATACCGAAACCGGGCTAAGTACAGGGATTTGTGAAACTTTTACTAGTTGTGGGTCTAAATTGTCTATAAATATACCATTGTCTCTAAGAGATTCCAAATATGGTGATATTGCCTTTATAGCTGTATCTAAAGGTATTGGTGAACCTGCTAAAAGTTATAAAGGAATTTCTAAAACAGTAAAAGTCGCTTCAAAAATTAAAACCAATTCATCAAACCAGGTAATTTATCAAAATTCCACAGATAGTAAAATATTTGCTTCTTATCAACAGAATGGTACCTGGTTATCAGGTGCTCTGAAAAAAGAAAGCTATCCTCCTTCATATTCTTATACAGGATTTGATGTTGATGATGGTTGGCAAAGTCCTATATATTATTGTGGTTATGAAAATGGTGTCAAAAATTTTTATACTATTTATTATAATGAAGATTGGATAATTAAAAAGCTTACAAATAGTAATATAGACATTAAATCAATGAGTGATATTCATTTTTTTAATAATAATATAATTTATGTAAAAGGTAACGGTTCACTTGGGGTTATCTATGACTGCGGAAAAACTTATTGGTGTGATGGATATCTTAAACAAAGTGCCCCAAAAGTATATAGTAATACTGGATTCGACATAATATCACAATGGGGGCTTCCTACATTTTACGCAGGCATTAATCCTTCAGGTGGTACAGATATATATAAGATATTCTATAATAATGGTTGGAAATATGACAGAATTACTAATTCAGATTTATATATTGATAAATATAGCGAAATTCATATGGGATATAATAACAAAACAGGTTATTTTGTCAGACAAGATGGTTATTTTAGTGCATTCTACGAATGTGATGGTTACTACTTGTGTGTTGATTGGATACATCCCTCCGGGGCTCCTAAAGTAAAATCATTTACAGGTTTCGCTGTAAACCCAGTATGGGATGGTCATATTTTTTATATCGGTGAGGATGATAACATCTATAAAATATATTGGGATGGTGAATGGACATATAAAAAAGTATCTGTAGATAAGTGTTTTAATGGGGTTAAGAATTATTCTAATCTTCACTATAGTGATAATACGATATTTTATGTTGATAAATCTGATGGCAAAATCCATTATTTAATGGATAATAACTCTGCTTTTAAATCAACACTCCATTCGAATAATGAACCTAACTACTTTATTGATTATAAAATCTCTCAAAATAATCATCATTTAGACGAAGAAACATTTTTATATGCATTCCCTAATCCAAATAATGGACGATTTACAGTTAAAAGCAAAATAATAATACAATCTATAATAATATACGACTACACAGGAAAGATCGTCCTAAAAGAAAATAACTTAAAACACAAACAAAAATTTATAAATATCGATACATACAAAAGTGGTATCTATGTAATGCAATGCAAATTGATGGATGGAACTTACAAGGTTATAAAAATCAATATAAAATAATTACTAAAATATAAATAAGTAAGGTTGTTAAACAACCTCACTTATTTTTAAACCTAAAACTGAAAATAAATAAAAGGCTGCAGGTCGGCCGAGAGGCTCTGGTATATGATAAAGACAACCACCACGGTGATCAGGATCTTGGCCCAGATGGGGGTGTTTATGAACCAGTCGCGGTAAGCGACCTTGACTTTTTCGGGCAGCCAGTGGACGGCAAGGCCGAAGGCAAACACCAGCAAAACTTTTCCGTAGCTTATTATCATCTCTGGTACCTGGGGCCAGTTGAAGCTGGTTCCGATCTGATTAAGGAGGTCATAGGTGCCCTGCATGCTTTCACCCCGGAACCAGATGCGGGTGAAAGTGATGAAGCTGAAAGTGAAAAAGATCTTCCAGGTGTTGGCCAGCCAGTGGGTGCTGTGCTCATAGGGGCTCACCCTGCGCCAGAATTTGTACGCCACAACGCCAAGTCCGTTCAGGCCGCCCCACAATACAAAGGTCCAGCTCGATCCATGCCATAATCCCCCCAGCAGCATGGTCATCATTAAATTAATGTTGGTGCTGATAGTCAGCCGCATCTGCGGAAAGATCCTGGCCAGTACCCATATACCGCCTATAATGATCATGAATACCGGTATCAGCCATAGCTTCCCGGCCATCAGAACCACGAACAACAGTAACACAGTCAAACTGGCATAAGTAGCAAAGGTCCCGCCCCGGTTACCTCCCATGGGTATATACAGGTAATCCCTGAGCCATGACGAAAGAGAGATATGCCATCGCCTCCAGAACTCGCCACAGCTTTTTGCCTTATAGGGAGAATTGAAGTTTTTAGGCAGGTAAAACCCCATGAGAAGGGCAATACCAATGGCTATGTCAGTATACCCCGAGAAATCGCAATATACCTGCAGCGAATAACCGTACAGTCCTATCAGGTTTTCAAAGCCCGAATAGGAAGCCGGGTTGGCAAATACCCGGTCGATCAGGTTCACGGCAATATAATCACCGACAAACATTTTCTTCATCAATCCTTTTAATACCAGGTACATTGCTAATCCGAATTCATAGCGCGAAAGGTTGAACTTTTTATACAACTGGGGGATGAACTCCGCGGCCCGCACAATAGGGCCGGCAACCAGTTGCGGAAAGAAGGAAACATAAAATCCGAAGTCGGGAATATTGTTTACCGGTTTTACTTTTCCCCTGTACACATCCACCGAATAGCTGATGGTTTGAAAGGTGAAAAACGAGATGCCTACAGGAGGTAGTATTTTCCCCAGGTCGAAATGTGTGCCCAGTAACATGTTAGACCACTTGGCTGCATGGGTAACCACCTCCAGGTTGGTATGAAAAACAGCATTTATGGTTTCGGTAAAAAAATAGTCATATTTAAAAAACGCCAGCACCCCGAGGTTCAATATAATACTAAGGGCAACAAAGAGTTTCTTATACGTTTTTTTCGATGAATTATAAATGGCTTTCCCGATATAAAAATCAGATACGGTGGAAAATATCAGGATAAAGAAAAATAAGCCCCCGGTCTTATAATAAAAAAACAGGCTTACCAGGAAAAGATATGCATTTCGTAAGGCATTCTTTTTATATAATACAGAATAACCTGTAAGCACAACAGCGAAAAAAGCCCAGAAATACAAACGGGTAAAGATCAGCGGATTTTCAGGAGAATACAGAAATATGTCCTTCAGAACTTCCATTTAAAAATCGCTCATATATTGCTTACCAGGGTTATTAATACCGCTGATTTGTTCAACATGATTTTCATATGATCGTAATATGGCATTAAAAAACAAGTTTCCTTTCAGCTCATAGCCGGGCCGGTTAAAATGGATCTTATCCTTTCGCATGAGGTCACTCATATACCAGGTATAAGACGAATCAAAACCTCCCATGATGGAATAAAAATCCCATACCCCGCAATTATATTCTGCTGCAAGTTCAAAAATAACATTTTTCATAACAACTGTATTTTCATTGGCATACCTCCGGTAAAGGTAACTGTCGTTCGGCACAGTCATCATAATGGCTGCACCCGGTTCTGCTTCTCTTATCGCCCTGATCAGCCTTTTATAATTCGACTTATACAGTTCTTTGTCAAAGTTTCGGGTATAAGCATCGTTTGTACCTATTGAGATTATCACCAGGTCAGGATCCAAAGCCTTTAAATGACGGCCAAAATCCTCGCAGTGCAGATATGAATCAAGCCTGGAGCCATTCACTCCTATGGCATTATAACGAATTCCCGGATTGCTGTTCTCAAAGCTGAAACCGAATAGTTGAAAATAATGCTGGGACGGCCGGTTCTTTGCAAAACGCAAAGTAAGGCTGTCAGCATGCCCTGCAAAAAGAAATTCAGTGTATCCCAGGTCCTCATTGGCCAGCGCCAGAAACGGACCACCGGGTGTTTCAGGAATCAGATCAAAAAGTGCAGTATCAAAAGGATGGAATATCCGCACCCTGTTGAAATCGTAAAAAACGGAGGAATCGCGGTTGAGCCAAATGCTTATGCATGCCGAGGTATCATCTGTTGTAACGGACATGCCTGATAATCCCAGCCTGCAATCATTATTACGCGTGGTATTTTTGCATGAGCTCCATTCCCCGGAATACCTGACTCCGTAATTTGAAGGATTATTTGTTCCGGCAACCCTGTATGGAAAGACAAAGCCCCTTCCTCCGTTCAATCCCGGGTAAAAAGTCTGCAAACGCTTTCGAACCTGGTGCGTATATATATCAGCCTGAATATGAGACCCGCCTATATGAACAATGCTCACCTGGCCGGCACCCTTAAGGATGAGTTCATCAAGCTTGTCGTACATACACTCGAATGCACTGCTGTCAGCCGGAAAATCAATCCTGTTTTGTCCATACCGGATAAAAGGATATTCTTTGATCTCGAAAGGATAAATATCCTGCTGGGAAAAACCTGCCTGTATCCATCCTGCCAGAAAAACAAAAAACAAACCTGTAATAAAAATTATCCTGTGCATCCCTCTCTCCTGTCCTGTTAGCTATCGATCAGCGATTATTATTTCCTTTTTCTCAAATGTATTGTATTCATACATAAAAGCATTGTAAAACATTTGTGCGATAATCTTTGACCCCTTCGGATTAAAATGCACAAAATCCTTTCCTGCCAGGGGAGGATTGGCAAACACCCAGCTGGGCATTGAATTTTTACCTCCCATTGCTGAATACGTATCCCAATAAGCAGTTCCTGCTTTGAACGAGGCATTCTTTAATGCATCCCGCACATCCTCGAGGTTCGGATAAGTCACATAGCGGCTTTTCTCTTTCATCGACATATCCGCTAAACCTATTACAATAATTGAAACCCCGGGCAATGTCTTCTTAAGGACTTCCAACTGCCTGTAAAACAACCTTTCGTAATACCCGTAATCATCGACAATATGAGGTACCACATTCCCGCCGAACTGCAACAGAAGTAACTTAACATTAAGCTCTTTATACATCTCTCCCAGCAATTTCCTGTCCATGCCGGAAAAAATAAGCCCCGAACTGCCGCGCATTGCAATATTATCAACAGCTATACCTTTCTCCGCATCAAGGGCTATACCATAAATATCGGGGCTGCATCTTCCGCTGAACCTTAACTTTAATGAATTCTGCGGTTCGCTAAAAACCCACTTTATAACTTTCAAAGAATTGGCCACCGGGAATATCTCGGCATCAACCAGCTTTTCTCCCTGGTATACTTCATTCATAAAAGGTTCCCTGTTATGGGAATAAAACACTTTTACCCGGCTGAATTTACGTGTATTGGCATACGAGAAAGCCGACGGATCAAAAGAAACCCAGGCTTCATAGCTGCCTTCTTCAGAGTATACTGTATCCTCTTCATTTGGTGAAAACCTGCAAAAGCCAGCCAGTGCCCCGTACCGGCCGTGAGAAAGGGTAGTGTCCTTTTCGCCGTATGCTGTATAGCGGTACCAGTTGGGGGAATTCTCCTGCTTTATGGAAAAGCTGAAATCATATACCTGTTCGGCAGGTACCAGTCCTACCCCGTATCCTCCAAAACGTCTTTGTAAGCGGTTTCTGATGTATGAAGTGATCCTGTCACCTTCGATCTGTGAATCACCGTAATGCAATATTCTTATTAGTTCACCCGAATTCTCAAGATCATGCATTGCCCTGAAAACCGGAAATAATGCTGACCTGTCATTACCGGGAAACTCAATTTTTGATATACTTTTTCTCAGACTGTCTGCATTAGCCCTAATGGTATCGAAATATCGCGGGTTTTCTTCCGTGAGCCCGGATAATAATGTATCGGTCATAAGCTCATTCCTTTCTATAATGCCGGTAATATCAGCATACTCGATCCTGTTCCTGTTAAAAATATCCTCCGCCGTGAAAAAACGTAATTGCAGCTTTTCCGATACTTTAACCCCGCCTTCAGGAAAGTAAAGGGCAAGGGCAAACAACAGCAGGTAAACCGACAAGAAAAACAACAATATCCTGATGGGCTTCATCCTAATCTGTATTATTCATGCACCAGGCTTGGGGCATTCCTTTAGCTTTTGGGTTTGATCTTAATTCTCTGCCCGGGCTTGATCGATCCTGCATT
Organism: uncultured Bacteroidales bacterium; assembly: GCA_964492185.1. Taxonomy (GTDB): domain Bacteria; phylum Bacteroidota; class Bacteroidia; order Bacteroidales; family UBA10428; genus JAFGSZ01. Next base: position 9,231 of record CAZBJH010000083.1, read on the forward strand.
TCTGATATTATTCAAACGCATAATATCACTATCCGTGACTCCGTGGTATTCTTTTGCAATTTCCCACAAAGTATCACCCGAACGCACCGTATAATAAATAAACTGACCATCATCCGGTATGGATGATATATTTCCGGTATTGGCGGATGCAGTAACCGTTTTACCGATCATAGCCTGTTTTTGGGCAAAAGTCATGTTATTTACCTTCCTGTATTTCTCAGCGCTGCTTTTAGGTACATATACGACAAGCCTCTGTCCTGACCGGATAAGATTTCTGTGGATATTATTCCAGTACCTCAGCCTGGAAACACCTACATTATACCACATAGATATAAATCCCAGGTTGTCTCCTGATTTCACCGTGTAATAAAGTTTTTCGTATTTATCTTCAGGCGGAGGGACAAAATAGGCGGACGAACTGCGGACGGCAGGCTTTGCAACTATCTTATCAGTATTAAAATAAGCCGAATCATTATAGGCATAAATGGAATCCTCCATAGCAATAAAACCGGCCGTATATTCAACAGGTATTTTCAGTGAATAAGCTTCCTTATAAGCGGGGATAATATCATGACGGTACTGGGGATTCATATCCCGAAGCAGTTCCAGCGGCATACCCAGCACTTCGGAGACCTGCTCCAGGTGTAGCTTTTGATTCACCATAATGGTATCATTTGCAAGTGGCAGATCAATATCCCTGGGCTTAAGATTATGTTCCTTATAATAATGCATGACATATGTTGCCGCGATGAATGCAGGGACATGGCCACGGGTTTCGCGGGGCAGGTAATAATAGATATCCCAGTAATTGGTTTTCCCCCCGGAACGTCTTATGGCTTTATTAACATTCCCGGGACCGCAATTGTATGCAGCAATAACAAGGATCCAGTCATTATATATTGAATACAGGTCCCGCACGAACCTGGCAGCCGCGTCAGTTGATTTTATAGGATCCCTGCGTTCATCAACCAAAGAATTTATCTGCAGGCCGTATATTTTTCCGGTGCCGTACATGAACTGCCACAAGCCAACAGCGCGTGCCCTGGAATATGCCCTGGGATTGAGTGCTGATTCAATTATCGACATGTACTTCATCTCATTTGGCACATCATAATAATCAAAGACCTGATCAAAGACCGGAAAATAATAGTCAGCAAGACCAAGCATTACTTCAACTGATTCCCTTCTTTTTTTTGTATAAACATCAATGTAATTCCTTACTATCCTGTTATATGAAAGATTAACAACCGTGGGAATACCGGCTATTCGTTCGATATAAACCGAATCGGGGAAATCAGGTACAGTACTGTCTTTTTCATACCGGTTATAATCCGTATCCTTCTCCAGTGCCTTACTGATATAATATAAGTTTAATAAACTGTCCAGATTACTCTCGAGGTTAGTCGTCACTTCTTCTTCCATATATATCCCGTCGAAACGGGCAGTATCACCCGGAGTTTTATTGTTTCCCGCTATTGTATGAAGAAATCCTGACAACATCAAAGCTGCCGGAAATAATACTGAAATTGCTTGTCTCATAATTTGCCCGAATTAAAAAAACAGAAGGCTTAGTATTGCCTGTAAATACCTTGTACGGAAAAGCAAATATATTGTTTTAATTCTTCCTTACACAAATAGGATTTTTTCTTTTTTAACATATCGGAAGTATTTGGAAGTTGGTGCCGGTATAAAAGTTAAAAACGAAAGCTCAGCCTGATCCCGGGAACAGACCTGTCAAATCCCCGGTTTGCATATAATGGTGAATTGATAAGTGCCGGATCCATACGCATGCTCAGGTCGGGTGATACATCATAATAAAAAAAATGGGCATCTACCATGGCATCTATGACATTCAGGGCATAAACACCAATAACACCCAAAAATGTCAGATCCCGGTTCCGCCGGACGCCATCCCTGGCATTTACCAACTGTTCACGTGAGTACCTTTCATATCGGGGATCCCTTTCTTCACTATTATCAATTGCATCTATTTCACTTTTGTAAGTGTAATATAAGGTATTCCAGTGATCGAAAAAATAATAAAATGTACTGCCTGCCGCGTATATAATCGGCACTTTCCAGTATTTACGGTTATATACCTGTCCCAGGCCCGGAACCACTGCAGAACAGATCCATGCCGTACGTGGAGAATGTTTCTTCATCCTGCCCGTATCAACCTGTTCGACAATATCGCCGGTTACATCAATATTCATCTCCCCAGAAACAGCAGACCGCTCAAGGGTATCAATGCCTGCAGGAACATCCTCCTGTACAAGTGTATCTGCATGTTTAATGGTATCGTTGAATATAAGTGTGTCGGTACGTGTATGTGTGTCGGTACGTGATAAAGTATCCTGTCCATTCACAGGCCGGGTAATAACAAATAAAGCACCCGCGAGGATGCTCCCTAATAGTATGAATACCCTTAATTTCAATACTTCCTTAATTTCTGCAATGATTAGTTACGTGTTTAGTTTATCCAGAACACCAATGATCCGTTCCAGTTCATCATCAGATTTGAAAGGTATAACGATCCTGCCATCACCATTATTGTTCCGCTTAAACTCAATTTTTGTTTCAAAAACCTTTTCGAGATGCGTCTTAAGTTCATTATATGCCTTTGATTGTTCAGCCGGGGGTGTTGCTTTTTCAGTGTCCTCTTGTTCTTCCCGGCTTAACTTTCTAACCAGGTCTTCCACCTTTCGCACCGATAAATCGTCTTTAATTATCTTATTAAAGATCTTTAGTTGTTGCTTCGGATCTTCAATGCTTATAATGGAACGGGCATGGCCCATGGATAATTTCCTGTCACGCAATCCCAACTGTACTTCAGCCGGCAGCTTCAATAAACGAAGATAATTGGCAACAGTAGCTCTTTTCTTTCCCACCCTCTGGCTTAACACTTCCTGGGTAAGATTACATTCATCAAGAAGCCGCTGATAGCTGATTGCTACCTCTATAGCATCGAGATCTTCCCTTTGAATATTCTCAACCAGGGACATTTCAAGCATGTCCTGGTCGTTTGCTGACCGGATATAGGCAGGTACGGTTTTAAAACCTGCTAGTATTACAGCCTTCAATCTTCGTTCACCGGTAATCAACTGGTAGGTGCCGTCTCCTTTATCCCTAACGGTTATCGGCTGAATGATCCCTATCTCTTTTATCGACATGGCCAGTTCTTCCAGGGCTTCCTGGTCAAATTTTGTCCTGGGCTGAAAAGGATTGGCCTCGATCTGTTCAACCGCTACTTCGTTCACACCGCTTATGCTGTCGGTAACCAGTCTGGGTTCTTCCGATTCGATCAAAGCACCCAACCCTCTGCCCAATGCATTCTTTTTCGCCATTTTGATTTATTCTATAATTTTATCTTCGTTCTTTATTCGCGTTTTGTCATTATTTTGCAATAACTCACGTGCAAGGTTAAGATAATTCACTGCTCCTCTTGAATCAGCATCATACATTACAACCGGTTTACCGAAACTCGGTGATTCACTGAGTTTGATATTGCGCTGAACAATGGTTTCAAAAACCATCTGCTGGAAATGTTTACGTACTTCTTCCACAACCTGGTTGGATAATCGTAAACGTGCGTCATACATGGTAAGAACAAATCCTTCAATCTCAAGATCGGGATTCAACCGTCCCTGAATGATCTTTATGGTATTTAACAATTTGCCCAGTCCTTCAAGTGCAAAATACTCGCATTGTACTGGTATCATAACCGAATCAGCAGCAGTAAGGGCATTTACCGTTATCAGTCCAAGTGAAGGAGAACAGTCTATGAACACATAATCATATGAATTGTCAATCTTCTCCACTACCTGCTTCAGCATTTTTTCCCTGTTGGGCATATTCAACATTTCAATTTCAGCACCTACCAGATCAATATTTGAAGGGATAACATCCAAACCCTCGGTTTCACTTTTCATGATGATGTCGTTCGGATTTATATCATCGATAAGGCATTCGTAAATACTTGTTTTAATGTTACGTACATCAAACCCCAGTCCTGACGTTGCATTTGCCTGGGGATCTGCATCGATCAATAAGACTTTTTTCTCAAGCACAGCCAGACTGGCAGCAAGATTAATTGCTGTTGTTGTTTTTCCAACTCCGCCTTTTTGATTTGCCAGTGCAATAATTTTACCCATTTAACTGTATTTATTTTTTGGTATGTTGACAGTACAATTATACGGTTTTTTTTAGTTTTTATGTGCCCCAAAAATAGTATTTAATGGCTCGCCGGGATTTTAATGCCCGGATTCTTTTGTGAACAATATGCAGGCATTTTTTAACAGATTATGAACACGAAATTAACAGTTTTTGTTAATTGTGTCGCTGACAGATTCTTTGTTAAAAACCAAATTGTTCATAAATAAATAATATCATTCAAGTATTTTAATTTCATACAATACGGGCCAATACTTGCCGGTAACATAAAAATTACCGCTGGACGGGTTATAGGCTATCCCGTTTAAAACATAATCCATATCTCCAATAAACTCCTTAGGCATAAGCTTTGAAAGATCCAGTTCGCCAAGCACTTTACCCGTATCAGGATCAATCATAACAATGCGGGTCTTGCCATATACATTTGCATAGATCTTGTTATTAACGTATTCCAGCTCATTCAAATGATTAACCATACCTTTATTGTCAAACACCTCAATTTCATCAACCTGTGTAAGATATGCCGGATCAAGCAGGTATATCCTCGAAGAACCGTCACTCATGATCAGATGCTCGTCATCTGATGTCAGGCCCCAGCCTTCATTCACCTGCAGGTCAAACTGCCGTACCAGATCAAGATTATCCTTATTATAAACAAAACCGACACGGGCATGATATGTCAGTTGGTATATCTTATCATCAAATAAAGTAATGCCTTCCCCGAAAAAACGCTTATCAAGATCATGCTTTTTAACAGCTTGTCCGCTTGCAATATCCACTTTCCTGACAGAAGATTTCCCACGCTGTCCGGTACTTTCGTATAAAAAACCGCCCTCATAAAGTAAGCCCTGTACATAAGCGTTTTCATCGTGAGGAAAACTATTGACAACTTCATATTCATACTTCACCGGTGTTATATCCGACAATACTGTAAAATTTGCATTATGCTGATCTGCCAGTGAATCATTATAAAAAACCTTTGCCCGAAAAACATGCTGTCCCACACGGGTACCCTCAGAATCCCAGTGAAAAAATTTGCCTTCCATGGTGCTGATCTTCTTTCCCCTCAGGTAATAACACACTGAATCTATGCTTACCTCCTTATCCGCTGATGAAATTTCAAATTCTATCTGCTCACCTGCATAAAATACAGCATCTCGTTCGGGCCGGACAAGTATGGTTTGATCTTTTTGATGCCTGACAAAAGATCCCGGTAATTTTTTATCCTTTTTATCCGGTCTGTCACATGAACCGGAAGAGAAAACAAGCAAGGAAAAAAGTACAACAGAAAAAAAACATGTCTTTCGCGTGATCATATATAAAAAAAATACCATCTGCAGCATATTATCTGAAAAATTTCTTTAGCCTGCTACCAACAGAAAAATTGCCCTTATTTGAAATATTGCTTAATTCATTGAATTCGGAATCGGCATAATCCGGATTTAAAATTTGCCATATCTCACTCCACCCGGGAAATCCGCCAACATTCCTGTCATCAATGAAAAGGTCGACATCCAGTTTACGGCTCATATTATCAGGATCAAATTCTTCTTCCGGGTAGCTTTTATTAACAGCATAAAACTCCAGGCCTTTTTTACTACAGTATTCAATCGCCTCATCCAACTCTTTCCCGTGCCTGAATGTCCACAAGATCAATTGATGTCCCAGCTTCTGAAGTTGTTTCAGGGTTTCAAAAGCGAATAATTTCTCTTCGCCAATCTGTGGGTACCTATGTTCGACTATCGTTCCGTCAAAATCAACTGCAATTTTCATATTACAAAATCCTTTAGTTAGTGTCTGTCCATAAAGTCCCATTTGCCGTGTTACGCTTGTCCGAAAATT
>CAZBJH010000084.1:0-15166 GCA_964492185.1 uncultured Bacteroidales bacterium
TATTCATGTCCTGTTATTCACCCCATTATTTATTTTAATTGTGTTCATGAGCTCGTTTCGCTCGGTTGTTTTTGTACTATTTAAATAAAATTCCTTAAGGATGAGGATTTCATTCGAATATATCTTAATTAAGCTATTAGTAATTAATTTGTTATTTCATTTAATCAAAGTTAGTAGTATTTGTTGCCTCACCAAATTATTATATTTTTAAGGCGTTCGGCGAACCCTCATCTCTACATAATAAGTTCTTAGTATCTATTCATGTTGTATTGTCTTTGTACTATTTAAATAAAATTCCTTAAGGATGAGGGTTTCATAATATTTATTTTTTGCAAAGATAATGGATTTTTATGTACAGGAGGAGGGAGGTTAATAAGTTCGGGAGTTGGACGGGGCGCTGAAAAGCTTTGCAAACCCGGTAATAGTCCGACATAAGGATCAGTATCTGTATTATTAATGCAGGAGTATATGAGAACCTGGTTCAATATTTTTTTTTGTATATTTATCATCATGATTTATGATGATCTGCATATACTGGACCTTGATAAAAAGGCTACCCTGGAGGATATAAAGAGGGCCTACAGAATGAAGGCCAAGGAGTTGCATCCTGATCTGAACAAAGGACAGGATGCACATATGGAGTTTATCCGCCTTCAGCAGGCATTTGATAATTTGACACGTTATTTTTATTATTACCGGAACCGTCAATATCGGTCTCCCGGAAATACTACAACCCGGGCAGGTAATTCATATACGACGAAATATTATACATACAGCAGGTTCCAAAGCAGCACAGGCGAAAAAGCAGGTAATGAATACCGGAACAGGAAAAAGGACGGCGAATATGATTTCAGGGATTCACGTTTGGGTAAGTCCATATACATATTTTTTCATGTTATATTTCTTATCGCGGGTTGTATGACAGTTTTTTATCCTGTTAATTCTGTTGTAACCCGGGGCTTTGAACCTGATATACCGATAGTGTCTGCAATCCTTGCACTATTTTTCTCTATTGTGTTTGGTACCGTTTTTATTATCGCCATTCTTCTTTCAGGACTAAATCTTAATTACCGTTTTCGTTAATTGGTTTGAGAATAAAAAAATTGTATCTTTTCGGGTGTTTAACACGGAAAATATAGAGTTATGATTGTTACATTTGTTCATGTATGGGTGAAACCCGGAATGAAAGATGATTTCCTGGATGCTACTGTTAAAAATCATAAAGCTTCTGTTAAGGAAGCCGGCAACCTGCGTTTTGACATATTACAGGATGATAATGACCCTGACAAATTTGTGCTTTATGAAGCATACGAGTCCCAGGAATTAGCAGCTGCTCATAAATCAACCCCTCATTATCTGAAATGGAGAGAGCGTGTTGCGGATATGATGGCTAAGCCAAGGGAAGGAATTAAACACAGGATCATTTATCCAAATGACAAAGCAGCATGGTAGAACAGTTTAATTTCTCAGGAATTCCACCGGTATTTTTTGGTCCCGGAAAAGTAATGCTTATCCCTGAAATAGCCAGCAGATTTGGCCGATCTGTGTTACTGGTTACAGGTTCCACTTCTTTTGCAGCTTCACCAACAGCTGACCGGTTGATGAATGCCATTACCGAAGAGGGCATGCTTCAGTATCAGGTTCGTATTGTAACCGAACCCTCACCCCAGGATATTGATGAAGTTGTCCATGATTTTAAGAACAAGTACATCGATGTTGTCGTTGCCATCGGAGGGGGGAGTGTTATTGATGCAGGAAAAGCCATTTCGGCAATGTTACCTGTTGGTGAAGAGGTTAAAAAATATCTTGAAGGGGTTGGATTTAAAGAGCACACGGGAGAAAAGATCCCGTTTATTGCTGTCCCCACAACCTCCGGTACAGGCAGTGAGGCAACGAAAAATGCTGTTTTGTCTGATGTAGGGCCCGGGGGGTATAAAAAATCATTGCGTCATGATAATTTTATTCCCGAAATGGCTGTAATTGATCCTGAACTGATCATGGGTTGTCCTCCTGAGATAACTACTACAAGTGGCATGGATGCCTTTACCCAGTTAGCGGAATCCTTTCTTTCAACAAACTCGAATGCCTTTACTGATGCACTTGCACTGGAAGGTATCCGTCGTGTGGCCAATTCACTTGAAAAAGCCTGGCGGCAAGGAGGAGATCTGCAGGCAAGGTCCGATATGGCTCTTGCAGCAATGCTTTCCGGGGTAACACTAACGAATGCCGGTCTCGGAGTGATCCATGGTTTTGCATCATCGCTGGGAGGAAGATACGAGATACCGCATGGAGTGGTATGTGGCACCTTTATGGGAACGGTCAACAGGCTTATGCTGGAGAAAGTGCTACGTGAAGAGAAATATCCTGTTATTCTTGATAAGTATGTTCAGATAAGCCGGATTTTTTTTCCGGGCAGGCGGGATGCAAATAAGCGTGATATGGCCGTCAGGCTCATTGATAAAATCGATGAGATGGTAGATAAAATGAATATTCCCAGGCTTAGTCGCTTTGGAATTACTTCGAATGATCTTGAAGAAATAGCCGGATGCACATCAAACAAGAATAATCCTGTCGCGTTTGACCGGGATGACATGATCATGATCCTCGAAAGCAGGCTTTGATTTATTATGCTGAATTATTAATTTACCGGAAAAATATGTCCGCAAGATATTGAAAAGGCACGGACACATGCCTGTGCCGTTTTATGAAATGAGTCTGTTCATAGCCAATTAAACATTATGCCATTTTTAATGACAGACCCTATTCAATTGAGAATAATTATCCCGGTTATTATTTTACTGTTACTCCAGGTTCAACTGCCAGTTCACGGGCGAGTCCCACAACATAATCTTCAAAGTACTGCCGGTCTGTGAAGTTTTCATCTGACAATTCCCAGCAGCCCACGGAGTAATAAGTTATCTTGTTATCTTCGGCAGGTTCGAGTATACCGTAATAGCTGTTCACGAACTGTCCTGTTTCAGGGGCTTCACCGTTTCCTGAATATATATCTTTGGGTAAGATAAGCGCTAGTCCAAGCCACCATTCACTATCGTATGTCTGCTTGTCATGTGTGTATAGTATCATATATTTGTCATCCACAGGAACTTCAACAAGTGAACTGTCTGTTTCACTGTTTACCAGTCCGATGATAAGTTTTTCATCACCCTGCAGTCCTTTTATTTCCACCTCACTTTGGTATGCATACATTCCGGGCCATATGCTGACTGTTTCATTAGCATCATATAACCTGTCTTTAGCATGCCAGTTGTTGTACTGGAAATTAATGACCGTTCGTACCGGCCCTTCAGTTATGATACTGAATATGGATTCTTCAATATTGTTAAGTGTATCGCCACCGGTTATTCCCAACCGGCAGATCGAATCTCCGATCATCAGTTCAAAACCTCCAATGCCCGCGGAATTACCCACAGACAAAATATCCCGGCCCCAGTCGGCCATCACATGGTAGTTGTCTTCCACTTTACCTCCTTCACCAATGCCAATTGATTCGGGTGACATGAATGATGCCTTTTTTCCGAATAGGTCTTTGGAATTACGGCCGTCAAAATAATGACGGAAACCGATTTTATCATTTTCCCACATCGGACCGTCGGTCTGGTATGGCTGATAGCCCATAGCTGCATGTACTTCATCTGCCCTAAGGGTATCGCTTGTTTTTGGTTGTACCGGTGTATCTTTCGAGCTTCGTTTACCGAATTTAACACTGGTACGTTTAATATATGTTTGTGGTGTTTCAGTCCACTGAAGCGATAATTTAACGGAATCTTCAGCGGCAATATCTATTACAAAAAACAGTTCATCCCACTTTCCGTCATCATTAAGATCATCCGCCTGGACGGGTAAAGTGTCGCCGTTGATCTTCAATAACAGGGGAAAAAGATCACCTTCCGGAATGTTGGGAATACCAGTACGTGTAATAATTATCGGTTTGTCCGTCAGATCCAGGACTGATGAATTTGTGACAACAATCGTATTCACATTTTCTCCTTGCTGACAAGCAAATAATACCAGGATAATAATAAATGATTTTAAAAGGAATAGAATTCTTTTCATAAAATGTGGCCTTATTAAGGTGATTATTTTATTGCAGATTAATTGAAGGTAGATAAAAATACAATAAAAATGAGAACTATGGAAAAATAGCCTGAAGAAATTTTTTTCCCCCTCATAACGCGGGAAAAATATTTCATAATTAAAATAATATGTAACAGTTTATCATTGTGCCGACAATGGCATTAAAGATGTCTTCAGGGAATAATCACAGGGGAGGCTCCCTGTTCTGTGGCTTTTTGAATAAAGAGTAATTCTTCTTCTGAATTTAAAAGACCTTTATGAATGACCAGCTCATGGTTTGTTGCTTTGTTAACCAATGCAGCCAGCCCGGCAAGTATTTCATATTCTTCAAGTTTACAATGCCCGTAACGAGCGATTGCCATATGACTGTGATGTCCGGTGGCCCGGTTTTTGAATATTTTGCTTCTGAAAATGGTTTGATGCCAGTATAACACGAGCGGATCGCCTGTAGTATGGATTGTGATCAGTGGATCTTCTATAGTACCAGTGGTTTCATAATACCCAAGCTTATTTTTGGCCTGTTCAAAATCTTCTGTTTTTATTCTTTGAACGGAACGGTTCAGTTGCCAGTCCTTCTTTGAGCCGAAGTACCATCGCCTGGGCCACTGGTTATTATAGGCACAGCCTTCCAGAAGGCTGTTCATTTCATTAGTTTTCGTAATTACCAGATGTAACAGGTCCATTATGGTTTTTCCCACTGCAGCCGGATCATTGCGGTCGGCCGGTACAGGTACACAACTTAGTATTTGTGCGATTTTGTTTTCATTCCCCGCGAGCATACCGGCAAGCCGGTTTCTCAGATCACCGTTTTTCCAGGTCAGCACAGTCTGTTCGGGCACACCTGACGGATTTCCGGGATCAATGCTTGCTTCTTCCAGTTCATCAGCAAAGAACCAGTTAAATAACACGTGAAAATCACCAAGGTATTGGATTTGACGGTAAAGACTGCCTACAGGACAACATGCAGCAAGGCCGCCGGAGAAGAGGTCAGGGTAACGTTCTAGTGTAAGTACAGTGACCAGGCCTCCCTCAGAAGGCCCGGCCAGGAAGATATATTGCGCGGAAATATAGTATAAAACAGAATCACGTAACTCAACAATATCTTTAACCGCCTGATTAATTGCCATCTCCGGTACGCTGTAACTGCTTGCTGCAAATCCCCAACCAAGGGCATTGACAAACTCTTTAACAGATCTGCCGTCCACACTGTCATGAGGGACATTCATTATTTTCCCCGGATAAACATGATCATGGGCATATATAAGAATATTTTTCCCGTCCCAGTTTTCCGGGACAGTTATTTCAAAAAGCCCTCCCCGGGAAAGCCTTCCTTCATATTCAAAAGGAAGTCCGGTCTCATGCAGGTGCACGGTACTTTTCAGTAATGAATGATCTTCTGATCCTGTTTCCTGATCCTTCTGTACACTTTCACAACTGTTCAGGACAATAACTGAACTTAACATTATAATAATTACTGCCGCATACCTGGATAGTCCGGATAAAAATTTCATTTTCGGAAGAATAATAAATATACCCCAACCTAATATATAGACAATAAAACATCCAAAAGGTTTCGTCACAGAAGGTTTTATTTTAATAAAAATGAGAGTTTTTATATGGAATTGTAGTGTTTTATTGAAATTTCATAAAACTTATAATAATAATGCCCTTCAAGGGCTAATTGTTTCGAACCGCTCCCCAAGCGGTTCGATTTACTTTCTTTGCAACAGCAAAAAGAAAGTAAACAAAAAAATGCCGCCGCTGACATGATTTTCCTAAAAAATCAAGGTGTTCCCCTAAAAATCGAGAACTCCTGATGTCGGACAGCTCGATTTTCTTAACGGTGATCACCTCGATTTTTTTAACGGAAAATCCTGAAGGCGGAGTACCGTTTCTTGTGATAGTTTATTTGGGAAGGTTGTTGTTGTCAGAAATTTACCTTGTTTATGATAAGCTTTGCTATACATAAGGGATCCGATGTTCTGCAAAGTCCGCATTCCGTACGAAATCCAGCGATTTTTATGGAACGGTGACCTTTTTGCATTTTTTTTATGTGGAAGATAAAAAGTAGGTCGAACTGCCTTGCGGGCAGTTAGAAATCCTGGCCCTTAAGACAATCCTGTTCCTTTTAGTTTGCTTAACAGTGATAACATCAGGTTGATATCATCGCGGCTGACGACATTTATTCTTTCCATTACCCGGTTGTAGATATTGGAGTTCTGGTCTATGCCCTATTCGTTCATGAAGTGTCTGACATACTGTTGAAAGTGCCGGAAGGATTGGGAGTGTGGTTTTCAGCAGACACTACTTATAAGCTCCTGCAACTCATAAGCATAGATCATAACTGCCTGTGCGAGGTTGAGTGATGGGTAGACCGCTTTCACGGGTATGGGTTCAACAAGAATAAAGGTGATATTCATGAGTGATTATTATTGTGAAAAATTTTATTTTGGGGTTTTGTTATTATTTTGATTTTCAATTTATCACAAAATGTACATTCGTTATTATGATATGAACTGTAATTCACGCGAAACAAATAATACAGGTTAACGTTTATTCCTTTTATACGTATAATATTATGTATATTAGCTGCCCAAAAAAAGTGAGATGTGTATGTTGTATGATATTGCTAAAGGTAGGACACTCGCGGGAATTTTTATAATCACTTCTTTTCTGATATTTTCTTCTTTCATGGTTTCAGGTCAGTCTGTAAGGATAAATGAAATAATGGCCTCCAATGTTTCATCATTATATGATGAGGACGGTGATGTTCCTGACTGGATTGAACTTTATAATTATGGCGATACTATGATCAACCTTTCAGGTTTTGGATTATCGGATGATGATACATTATTGTTTAAATGGGTTTTTCCTGATTATAATATCGATTCCGGAGAATATGCAGTCATTTTTGCATCTGATAAAAACAGGTTGCCCTCGCGGAGAACATGGAAAACAATTATTGATATTAGTGATGAATGGAAGTATTATATTCCGGATTCCGATATTGGTGATTCGTGGAAAACGATTGAATTTAAAGACGATTCCTGGAAAATTGGCAAAACAAGTATTGGTTATGGAGATGAGGATGATTCAACAGAGGTTGATCCGGGTACTATGGCAGTTTATTTACGCAAATATTTTATTGTTGAAGATACATCAAAGATCAAAGAAGCTTTTCTCCATATTGATTATGATGATGCTTTTGTGGCCTATATAAATGGTGCCGAAGTGGCCAGGGCTAATATCGGTGAGCCCGGTATGCCGGTGAATTTTGATGATCCTGCAAACACGTATACCGAACCTTTGATATGTTACGGAAGTCCCCCTGAAGCATTCAATATCAGTGATACAATCCATAGCTTGTTGCACCCGGGAGAAAATATTATCGCGATCGAGTTGCATAATCACCAGCCCTCATCGTCTGATCTGACTATCATTCCCTTTCTTACAATGGGGTATGAATATGCTCCGGGTGACAGGGATACTCTTTCTGAATATATTACCTTCACGGGAGGTAATCTGCATACCAACTTCAAGATCAGTAGCGAAGGTGAAGCTGTATATCTTACCGATACAACGGGAAATATCATAGATTCTGTTGGTGCGATAAAATTGCAGGCGGATATTTCTTACGGAAGAATACCCGGTGAGACAGATACCCTGGGGTTTTTTATGAATTCAACACCCGGTTTTCAGAATGAAGGAACCGTTTACAGCCTGGATTCAATTCCCAAACCTGTGTTTTCGGAGAAAGGCGGGTTACATCCTTTGACTTTCAACCTGACTTTATCTGCTTCCCCGGGAGATACAATATATTATACAACTGATGGCAGTGTTCCGGATAAAAATTCAAATATATATCAGTCATATCTCAGTATACAAGAAACTTCCGTTGTAAAAGCGAGGATAATCCGTTCAGGTTACCTGCCAGGGCCTGTTAGGGCGAATACTTATATTATTGGCCGGCAACATTCGATACCTGTAGTCAGCCTTTCAACAAACCCTGAAAATTTGTGGGATGAGCAATCGGGTATTTATGTTAATTTCCTGGAAGACTGGGAAAAACCGGGACATATTGAGATGTTCGAAACCGACGGAAGCAAAGGGTTCGAACTTGATGCGGGTATTAAGATGTATGGGGGATGGACAAGAAATTTAGCCCAGAAATCATTTGCCATAATGTCGAGGAACCGTTATAGTTCTGAAAGGATAACTCACCGGATATTTAAGGAAAAACCTATTGATGAGTTCAAAACCATTATTTTACGCAATTCGGGAAATGACTGGAATAATACGATGTTTCGTGATGCAATGATGACACGCCTGACCAGTCCGCTTGGTTTTGACTATCAGGCATACCGGCCTGCTGTATTATATTTAAATGGTGAGTATTGGGGTATACAAAACATCCGTGAGAAGATAAATGAGCATTTTATTTATGATAATCACGGTATTGATCCTGATAGTGTTGATATGCTGGAAAATAATGTGGATATCCCTATTAATTTGGTTAACGGAGATCCTGATGAGTATTATGAGCTTCTTGATTTTCTTGAGGTAAATGATATCAGTATTGAAGAAAATTATAACCAGGTCAGACAACAGATGGATGTTGATAATTATATAAAATATCAGTTGTCACAAATCTATTTTGACAATACCGACTGGCCTGGTAATAATGTAAAATTCTGGCAGAAAAGGGGGCCTTCGGGCAAATGGCGCTGGATATTGTATGATACTGATTTTAGTTTCAACAATTCAGGTAACAATACACTGGCATTTGCACTGGATCCAAACCAGACAGCATGGCCAAATCCTGCCTGGTCAACTTTTCTTTTCCGCAGCCTGATTACGAATCCTGATTTTAAGCATGATTTTTCCATTCAGTTTTGCGATCATCTTAATACTACCTTCATGCCCGGGCCGGTAAAAGAGCTGATCGAGTCCATGAAGCAAACTATTGACGGTGAGATATCTGACCATCTGAACCGCTGGGGTGGGGGATCATATAGCAATTGGGTGAACAACGTGAATGGTATGAAATCATTCGCAGATTACCGCAGGAACAACGTGTTCAATCATATACGCGGCACTTTTGGCTATAGTGATGACAACTCTATTGTGTTAGAGGTTTCTCCCAACCAGGGAGGAAAGATCAGGATTAATACGGTTTTCCCCGGATCATATCCATGGAGAGGCAGGTATTTTCCGGAGCTGTTGTTGGAACTCGTGGCAATACCCAATCCGGGATTCCGGTTTACCGGATGGTCGGGACATAATACAAGTCTGAATGATACTATTAATTTACAACTGCTTGCTAATTACAGCTACATGGCTAATTTTGAACCTGACGGTACCGGACTGAATTCCATAGTGATCAATGAGATTAATTATAATTCTGCAGATGATCGCAATTCGGGGGATTGGATTGAGATATATAATGCCGGTGCGACAACCATGGATCTGGGAGGATGGATTATGAAGGATGATAATGACCTTCATGCTTATGCTTTTCCTGCTTCCTTAACAATTGAACCGGATAATTACCTTTTACTTTCAAATGATATAACTAATTTCACTTCAGTTTATCCGGAAGCTATAGTGTCCGGTGTTTTTGATTTCGGATTTTCCGCGGCAGGTGAATATATCAGGTTATTTGACAATCAGGGACGGCTGGCTGATTCGGTATATTACCTCCCGATCCATCCCTGGCCTGAAGCTGCAAACGGAACCGGGGCAACACTTGCTTTAAACGATCCTTATATCGATAATTCATTAGCAATTAACTGGCATGCTTTAGATATTCCTTCCCCGGGAGCAGAGAATCCGGAACCTGTATCAACCATTGAAGAGTTCAGCCTGAATACAGGGCATAATGGCATTAAGGTTTCAGCTTACCCGAATCCGTTCACGAGCAAACTGACTTTTGATTTTATGTTGGAAGAATCCGGGCTGGTGCAGCTTGAACTTTACGATATCAGCGGAAAACTTGTATATGTTGTGTGTAACCGCCAGCTATTCAGTGGATATCACGAGATCGATGTTTCTATAGATGATCAGGGTGATAATAGTTTGCGTCCGGGTATTTATATCTATAAAATAAAAACCGGTAAGGGTATTACAGTCGGAAAAGTGATCAAAACACGATAGAAGTTATTAGCCGGCAATATAGAAAAGATTAGATCGTATGTTTGGGCGACGTATGTTCCGGATATAAGACCTGGGGCCTGATTTTAAAGCTGACAAAGATTTATCAGCCGGCGGAATTGCCGGAAAATGCTTCTAATACATTGTTTACATAGGTTTTTGATACAGGCAGGTCAAAGGGTTTGTCAAGGTCCAGTTCAAGGTGGAGACCATCTTTTTCTTTTCTTAATATCCTGACCTTATCTATGTTTACCATAAATGAGCGGTGACAACGAATGATATTATAATCAGATAGATTTTTTTCCATATTTTTCATACTTGTTCGCACCAAAAATCTTGATAACCCGCCTTTGTTCAAATAATAAACAGTAATATAATTGTCGGCAGATTCAATATAAAGCAGGTTTTCCGAAAAAACAGAAAACCGTAGTGTACCTTTTTCATCATGAAAATTGATCATTCTTTTTGGCATTCCTTTGGGGGAATCGGTCTTTGATAGTTCTTCCAGCTTTTTTGATTTTTCCTGCCATGCAAAATATAACCATGAAAAGGTATAAGGTAATAACAATACCAAGGCAGTGTTTTTCAAAGTGATTCTTAATATGGATTCCATATTCCTGGGATCTTGCACAACATATTTATCCAAAACACTGTATACTATAGTCATGCATATAATTTCCCCCATGATCCATAAAGCATACTGCAGATAAGTGACATTATTCTTACGTGAATACCGGTAGAGTAATATCCGGCTGATGACAACAACCAGTACACCGGTGAGGATAACCAGGCTTGAATAAAAAAAGAGTTGAAGATCTGTTACGTTAAACTGGGTCTCAATACTAAACGGGGCATAAAAATTTATAAATGCCAGGGCAAACAAAGCTGTAAAAAGAACCATCCTGACAATATTCTTCTTTTCGATAAGGAAGTCAGGTATTTTATTTTCCCAAATGAACATAAGAAATTATAAATAAAACAAAAATAAAAATTAGCCGGTAAACACAATAACAATATCTCCTTTTTCCTCTCACTGGTTACTTTGATTTTTCATCCCACATGCAGGCTTTTCCTTTAAATTTCACCCCGTAAATGGTCATTTTGCCACCCGACTGAATATTTTATACCTCATTCATGATGTAGGAAACAATAATTTGGTAAACAGCTGATATTGCCTCTAATTTTGTGCAAAAATCAAATAACATGGGCTATACAGCAAATCACCATATACTGAAAAAATATTTTAACCTGAACAAAGACCGGATTGAAGTGCCCGGGATGGATCTGAAGATTAATAATTATAATTTTTTTGCAACAGATCATGTGTTTTATCAGGAAAACCGGGTTTTTCAGGAAACGGAACAGACATCCCTGACATACACTTCTGACCGTGATATTATTGAAAACCAGCAATTCAATTATCCCGTGTTCCGAAACACGAAAACCAATGCTTCGGATGAAGTAATCATTTTGTTGCATGGCCTGAATGAACGAACTTGGGATAAATATCTTTGTTGGGCATATTTTCTGACGGTAGAGACAGGTATCCCGGTATTGTTTTTCCCGATAGCTTTTCATATGAACCGTTCGCCGGCAATATGGCATAATCCAAGGATAATGAACAAGCTGACCGAAGACAGGAAAACCCGCTATCAGCATCTGGCAATGGCAAGCTGTGCAAATGCTGCATTAAGCGAACGATTGGGAAATATTCCCGAACGTTTTATGTATTCCGGTTTTCAAAGTGCCAGTGACCTGGTTAAGCTGATGAAACAAATAAAAACAGGTAATCATCCGGGATTATTGCCGGATACAAAAATTCACCTTTTTGGTTATTCCATAGGTGCTTTTTTATCACAGATCCTGTTTATTGCCAATCCTGATCATATGCTGAAAGATGCTAAGATGATGTTATTTTGCGGTGGCTCGGTTTTTAACAGTATGAATGGGATTTCCAGGTTGATTATGGATAGTGAAGCATTTCAGCGTATCAGGTCCATGTATTCCCATCCCGAGAACTGGTCAAAAACACCCCGTTATTTTATTAATATTTTACAAGACGGTGCGATCGGAAAAGCATTCAGATCCATGCTTTCCTATGAGGGACTGAGAATAATGAGAGAGAGGATTTTCAGACGGTTTAGCTGTCAGATAAATGCGATCGCTCTATTAAAAGATCATATCATACCTGCCCGGGATATACAACAAACACTCAGGGGTGATCGTAATTCCATTCCCGTAAATGTTGAACAACGGGATTTTCCATTTCCCTATAAACACGAAACTCCATTTCCCATTCACAGCAATCCTGCGATTAGTGAACAGGTGGATAAGCATTTTGATGAGACATTTTATTCCATCGCAGCCTTTTTTAGTGAATAATAAGGTTGCACGATAGATAAATTCTTCGGAAGATAATCCTGTTTTTATTATATTTTTCTTTTTCAGCAGGCCCTATTATAACATTTTAAATCGGCATAGCTGGTAATGCAGGCTAACGTTTGCAAATTATGGTTCCAGATAGAATGGAAAACATGGATCAGTACCGCGGATAGGGTACTGATATTGAAAGGGTACCGGCTTATCTGCCAAAAACAGATTTTTCCGGGATTAAGACAGGCAAATTTTTCACTGATAAATGGAGCGTAGTTTTGTCGCTTGACCCCGGAAAACTTAATGCACAAAACGAAACCTATTTGTTCCCGGAAGCGTATTCGTAGAAAACTATAAGTTTTTGTGTACGCGAATTAGAGGAAGTATTGCCAATCCGTATTATCCTGCCAAAACCATCCTGCACTTGCATTGTATTTTATTTAATTGTTTTTTTCAATTTCTTTTTTATTAATGGATTATACATGAACATATGGATAATTCAGCCATTATTCAGAAATATATTATGTTGTTCGGAAAACATTTTTTATTCACCAATAAATCAAATAATATGATGAGAAGATTTTTATTTTTGATAACAGGGATTATATTGTCCCTGGTAATTAGCCAGGCACAGGATCCTGAGATCACTCCCGGATCGGATGCACTGGAGTTTGATATTGCAGCAGGTGATACCTCGGTCAAATATCTGGTGATCCAAAATACCGGTAACAGGGACCTGGAATGGTTTGCCGGCAATTTTTGGTGTTTTGTTGAATTTGAAAAAGAAGATTCGGCCGATTACACCCTGGCCGAAAACCAGGACAGCATTTCGGAAAATGTGCGCATTACAAGGGGCGACAGTGAAGGCATTTTTAACATTGCCGTGGAAAGCAGCTTCAATGGAGATTCTCCCCTGGGTACACTATGGGCAATGGGTGCTACGGATGAAGTCTCCCCGGCGGATTATACCACCTGGGGCCAGGCCGTGGGATGGAATCCCCCTGCCATGGTTGGGCAGATGATGTCTCTCCATATTCCGGAAGAAGGGTCCTACTATGATATTCTCTTCACCCATTGGAGCATTGGCGGAGCAGGTGGAGCAGGAGGCTTTTCATATTTCCGTATGGAACCGATATTCTGGATTGAAGTGAGAAATGGTTCAGGAGTGACAGAACCCCTGGACAGCGACTCCATGATCGTGATGGTCGATCCCACCGGAATGGTGGCAGGAACCTATACCGGGCAGGTTTTGATTCAATCCAATGATCCGGATATGCCCGAGCTCGCGATTCCGGTGACCATGATCCTTGACGGGATCCCTGATATCGATGTGGAAACCGACAGCATAGGTTTCGATACGGCTTATGTCGGGGGGACTTACACCCGGGAGATCGAGATCAGCAACCCGGGGACCGATGTACTGGAACTATCGCTTTCTTCGGATGAGACTGCTTTTGAAGTACCGTCATCTCTTACCATACCGGCACAGGAATCCCGCATGCTGGAAATCGGGTTTCATCCTTCTGCTGTCCAGGCCTATGAAGGGGTGATTACCCTGACAGCTGCCCGGCCCGATACTACAGTCGAGATCAAAGTGACCGGCGAAGGTGTTGTTAGCTCACAGATGGAAGTCGCACCTGTCAGTTTTGTTTTTGATACTGTTCCCGGTTATTTTCTGACCGATTCATTCCTGGTGAAAAATACCGGACAAAATACATTGATATTCAGTATAGAAGGGTATCCGGAAACATTTGAAAAAGCAGATTATGCCGACTGGACCCTGCCGGAAAACCAGGACCGCCTGTCAGAAAACGTCTGGTTTACCCGTGCCGATGAAAAGGGTTTGTTCAATATCCGTCAGGAGGAGAATTTTATACAGGGCATTTCCCCTGTTGGAACAGAATGGGCGGAAGGTGAATATTACTTTGCTGAGCCCGGAGATTATGGCAGTTACGATGACGTTATCAGAACACCCAGGTGGAATATCGGTGATGTATTTGCATTGCATCTGATAGAAGATGACGAATATTACAATGTAGTTTTCACCAGCTGGACCAGTGGAGGAAACGGAGGCGGATTCTCCTATGTCCGGACAAAGCTGCCTTCATTCCTGAATGTATCCCTTCCCGGCGATACTCTGGCTCCCGGTGATTCGGCATATGTTTCGTTTACGGCTGACGCCAGGGATGCTACTGCCGGTGAATGGCCGCTTGCATTTGATGTGCTCGGCAATGATCCGTCCAATCCCTCCGTCACAATAGACATCACCGCTATTATTACCGGTGAAGCGCAAATATTGGCTCCCGGGTCCATGGGCTTCGGGGATGTTTTTATCGGGGATACGGCGACCGGCTATCTGAACTTTAATAACACTGGTACCGACACGCTGCGGATCAACGATATTGTTTCCACAAGTAGTGAATTGTATTGGACCGATGTGACCTCCATCGTTATCCCGCCGGATGATGAAGAGGAAATTATGGTATACTTCACCCCTGATGCTGAGGGTGTTATCCGGGATACCCTTCATATTTTCAGCAATGATGCT
>CAZBJH010000085.1:0-8824 GCA_964492185.1 uncultured Bacteroidales bacterium
TCCACACAAAAAAGCAGGCAAAAAAGGTCACCGTTCCACAAAAATCGCTTGATTTACTACGTAAGATTTTCTCCCCGCGGAACCCAAACTCACTCCTCCTTCGTCGTCGCTCGGACAGGGTTCCTCCAGGGCCCCCGCGACGAAAACCTTCCTTGAAATCTTACGCGATTTTTCTGAGACGGCCCACGCTACTGCACAACTATATGCTGATTTTAAAGGAAATGGGTCTTGCGGAACAACGGCTTCCATCAGCCATAGAATAGGTTAAGAAACATCCGGATTACAAATCCGGATGAGCTGTGTGCCATAGCAAAGCTTATCTTAAATAACGTAAGTTCCTTACGGTAGTATCCTTTCCAAATAAACCTACCACAGAACGGGACTCCGCCTTCAGGATTTTCCGTTAAAAAAATCAAGGTGGTCACCGTTAAAAAATCGAGCTGTCCGACATCAGGAGTTCTCGATTTTTAGGTGAGTACACTAATTTTTTAGGAAAATCCTGTCAGCGGCGGCATTTCTTTGTTTGCTTTCTTTTTGATGTAGCAACTTAGCCGAAGGCGGTCTCACGACCCGTCAGGGGAGTAACAAAGTAAATCGAACCGCTTGGGGAGCGGTTCGAAACATTTGGCCCATGAAATGGCCTGACAAATTAAAGACCTTTTATTTCGGTAACAAGTTTCTGAATGGAATCCTTGGCATTGCCAAAGAGCATACGTGTTTTATCATTATAGAAAAGCTTATTTTCAATTGCAGCATAACCTTTTCCCATTCCCCTTTTCATAACTATAATATTTTTAGCTTCATATGCTTTGATAATAGGCATACCATAGATAGGGCTGCCGGGGTCATCCAGAGCGGCAGGATTGACCACATCATTAGCACCGATAATAACCGCCACATCAGTTTTTGGCATATCAGGATTTATATCATCCATCTCAACCAGCTTATCGTATGGAACATCAGCTTCGGCCAGAAGTACATTCATATGCCCGGGCATCCTGCCTGCTACCGGGTGGATGGCATATTTCACTTCAACGCCGTTCCCTGAAAGCAAATTATCCATCTCGCTGCAAATATGCTGTGCCTGGGCAGCAGCAAGTCCATAACCCGGAATTATCACTACTTTTCGCGAATAGCTCAATAACACGGCAGCATCGTTTACCGATATTTCCTTTATGTTTCCGGTTTCACCGACTCCCCCGGCAGCAACTCCTCCGCCTCCGAAGGCACCAATTATCACATTCAGCAATGAACGGTTCATGGCTTCACACATTAATATGGTAAGTATTGTGCCGGCTGCTCCGACAAGAATACCTCCGAGTATCATTGCCTGGTTCTGATAGATAAAACCTGCCATGGCCGCGGCTATTCCAGTAAAGGAGTTTAAAAGTGAAATTACTACAGGCATATCGGCCCCTCCAATAGGTAATACAAACGTCACACCATAAACCAATGCTATAGTCAGCAACACATAAATAAACCATTGGGGAATATTTATTGCAATGAGCATATAGGCAAAGACACCGATCATAACGGCCAATAAGAACAGGTTCAAATACTTCATCACAGGGGCAAAAATATCCCCAACCTTACCATCCAGTTTACCATAAGCGATCATACTTCCGCTAAATGCTATGCTGCCAATGATCAGTCCCAGAAGTGTTACCAGCGTTGATGAATTTTCAGGATTGGAGAATTCCATAAGGGCAACCAGTGCCGATGCCGCACCGCCTGTAGCATTATAAAAAGACACCAACTGCGGCATAGCCGTCATTTTCACCTTACGGGCTATAACTGTCCCTGTCACGGTCCCTATAGCGATAACAATAACTATCAGAATAATGTTGGATAGTCCTATACCCGCTCCGGCTTCATCCCTGTGCAATAACAAAGTAGTGATCATTGCCAGTACCATGCCGGAAGCGGCCCATAAATTTCCTCTTTTGGCGCTTTCCGGGTGACTTAAAAGTTTCAATCCTATAACAAACAATATAGCTGCTATAAGATAGCTTAATTCGAGTATGATGTCACCCGCGTTTATTCCTGATTGCACAATAGTATCCATTATATGCTATTTCTTTTTTTTCTTAAACATATCCAACATCCGGTCAGTAACAACAAATCCTCCGGCAACATTGAGCGTGCCAAACAAAACGGCAAAAATACCCAGCACAAGATTTGCAGAAAAACGAGTAAGGTCTGAATGGCCAAGCAATATGATCCCCCCTATTATTATCACTCCGCTTATAGCGTTAGCACCAGACATAAGAGGGGTATGCAATACTGAAGGAACATTTGATATTACTTCTATCCCCAAAAAAACCGACAGAATAATTATAAAAATAGGTTCCCTGTTGTTGTAAATAAAAACCAGAATATTCTCCATAATTTATAAACTTTATTTTTCCATAAAATTTTTTACCTGTTCATTAATGATCCGGCCCTCACGCGTAAGACATGTTCCTTTTACCACTTCATCTTCAAAATTCATGTTCAGCTCTCCTTTGTCATTTATGATCAGCTTAAGAAAGTTCATCACATTCTTTCCGAGCATAGTACTTGAATCCATTGGCATATCCGACGGATAACCGGAATTACCGATTATCATCACCTGATTATGTATTATTGTTTCACCTGATTTACTTAGTTCGCAATTACCACCTGCTGATGCAGCCAGGTCAATGATCACCGATCCCGGCCGCATTTCTTCTACTGTCTTCTTTTCTATCAAAACAGGAGCCTTTTTTCCCGGTATCTGAGCCGTACATATCACCACGTCAGCTTTCACTGTATGATCATGGATTAACCGGCCCTGCTTTTTCTTATAATCATCAGACTGCTCAACTGCATAACCACCGGCTGCGGCATCTTCCCTTGCGCCTTCCACCTCGATGAATCTGCCGCCCAGGCTTTGTACCTCTTCTTTCACGGCAGATCGTACATCAAAGACTTCCACAACCGCACCCAGCTTACGGCTTATGGCAATAGCCTGTAAACCGGCAACACCGGCTCCCAGTATCAGTACTTTGGCAGGTTTTATAGTGCCTGCAGCCGACATAAACATGGGAAAGAACCTGGGCAGGTTAACAGCTGCATCCAGAACAGCCTTATATCCTGCCACGGTGGCCTGCGAAGACAATATATCCATAGTTTGCGCGCGTGTTATGCGGGGAACAAGTTCCATGCTGAATGATGTGATCTCCTTTTTGACTAGTTGTTGAACAAGACCTGTATTAAAAAACGGATTTAACATCCCGATGATAACCTGTCCCTTTTTCAGACCGTTAATCTCTTTTGTTTCAGGCGGATGTATCTTTAAAAGAAGATCCGAATCTTTTAGTATGGTTTTGCGGTCATGGAGTTTACCCCCTGTATCCGCATAATCATTATCGCTAAAAAAAGCATTCTTACCGGCACCGGACTCAATATAAACCTCCACCCCCATCCCAACAAGGGTCTTAACAATTTCCGGGGTGATCATTACCCTGTTTTCAGGTTCCGATTCTTTTAATATGCCAATTATCATTTACCACATTTTTTATTAATAGTTATATGCCTGTAAAAAACTTTTAACATCGATAAGCTTATTTTGTTCTCTGAACTGAACGATTGGTATCGCCGGACAAAACATGCTCCATACCTGCAATAGAATAATACAGGCTGAATTAATAAATTGTATTTGAATTGAATTTAAATAAAATTTATGATATGTAAATCACTGCCTGTATATCAATATATTATTACTACGGACAAAAATTTTAACTATATCTTCTCGTGAAAATATTTACTTTTATACTTCCAAATCATTTTTGCCTGCATTATCGGCTTCGCCGGGCAATATGTTTAGAAAAATGAAAGATAATTACGCATTATGTTAATAATGCCTGACGAATGAATAATACAGGTTTAAACAAATAAACAGCCAGAGAAGATGAGTAAAATTGTTGGAAAGCAACATTTCTCAGAGCATGTTGTAATGCTGGAGATTGATGCACCCAGAATAGCAAAAAAACGAGAAGCAGGACACTTTGTGATAGTTAAGATAGGTAAAAAAGGAGAACGTATCCCTTTAACCATATCATCAGCTGATCCTGAAAAGGGAACTATATCAATTGTAATTCAAATAGTGGGTGTAACCTCACATAAGGTGGCTTCACTGGAACCGGGTGATGAACTGACCGATGTGGTAGGGCCACTTGGGCAGGCAACACATATAGAAAAGAAAGGAACTGTTTTGTGCGCGGGAGGAGGTGTGGGTATCGCTCCTTTACTACCCATTGTCCAAGCCACCAAAAATGCCGGGAATAAGGTAATTACAGTACTTGCAGCCCGCAACAAGGACCTCATCATTCTGGAAGAACAGATCCGTAAGTTTTCGGATGAAGTGCTGATCACCACTGATGACGGCTCATACGGTAAAAAAGGATTGGTAACCGAAGGAATGGAAGAGATCATTACCCGGGAAAAAATAAACCAGGCCTTTGTTATTGGCCCTGCAATAATGATGAAATATGCTTCTTTGCTGACAAAGAAATTCAGTATTCCTACAGTTGCCAGTCTGAATACAATTATGGTTGATGGTACGGGAATGTGCGGTGCATGCCGGGTGTCGGTGGACGGCAAAACAAAATTTGCATGTATTGACGGACCGGAATTCAATGCCCATGATGTGGATTTTGATGAACTGCTGGTACGCCTGGGAGCTTACCGGGAAGAAGAAAAAGAAAGTTATGAACGTTACCTCAACTCATTAAAATAATATTATCATTCTGATATTTAGATATATATGACTAACACGGAGACATATCTGAAAAAGGAGCGTGAAAAGGAATGGCGCGTTGACCTGAGAAAACAGATCAAGAACAAGGAACGCATCTCCAAAACAAGGGTCAAAATGCCCGAGCAGGAGCCTGACATCAGGAACAGGAACAGCAGTGAAGTAAACCTGGGGTTAACAGAAGAACAGGCTGTCAACGAGGCACAAAGGTGTATTGATTGTCCCAACCCGACCTGCATCACCGGATGTCCCGTAAATATAAATATACCGAAATTCATTAAAAAGATAGAAGGTAAAGACTATACCGGTGCAGCACATGTGCTTAAGGAAACCAATGCACTGCCGGCCGTGTGCGGACGGGTTTGCCCGCAGGAAGCCCAGTGTGAACTGGCATGTTTCTATACACAAAAACTCAAAAAGCCTGCTATAGCCATTGGACATCTTGAGCGGTTTGCAGCTGATTATGAAAGAAACAGCGGAAACATCTCTGTACCGGAAACCAGTAAATCAAATAGTATTAAAGTCGCGGTTATTGGTTCGGGTCCCGGCGGACTGGCTGCTGCCGGTGACCTGGCCAAATATGGTTATCATGTAACTGTATTTGAAGCCCTTCACGAGATTGGCGGTGTATTAAAATATGGTATACCTGAATTCCGCCTTCCCAATGAGATCGTGGATGTAGAGATCGATATCATGAAAAAAATGGGCGTTCGGTTCGTAACCAATTTTATTGTGGGAAAAACTGCTTCCATCGAAGATTTGAAAGACGAAGGATATAAGGCCTTTTTTGTTGCAAGCGGGGCCGGACTGCCAAGATTCATGAACATCCCCGGTGAAAATTATGTTGGTATTTTTTCATCCAACGAATATCTTACCAGGGTTAATCTTATGGGTGCTTCAAGAGAAGATTATGATACTCCCGTGCTCAAAGGTAAGAATGTAGCTGTGATAGGCGGCGGAAACACCGCTATGGACTCGGTGAGAACAGCCAAAAGACTGGGCGCCGAAAGGGCCATGATCATATACAGGCGGTCAATACAGGAAATGCCTGCACGCGTTGAAGAGATTAAACATGCCCAGGAAGAAGGCATTGAATTTATGAACCTGAATAACCCTGTTGAGTATTTTGCAGACAAACAGGGTAGGGTTAAACGGATGCGCGTGCAGAAAATGGAACTTGGCGAACCCGATTCATCCGGCCGCCGCCGCCCTGTGCCGGTGGAAGGGTCGGAATACGATGTTGACGTTGACCTGGTTGTTGTGAGCGTCGGTGTTTCCCCCAATCCACTGATACCGCATGCAGTGAAAGGACTGAATGTTACAGACTGGGGAACAATAAAGGTAGACCAGGAAACCATGCAATCAAATATACCGGGACTTTTTGCAGGAGGTGATATCGTGCGGGGCGGGGCAACTGTTATCCTTGCAATGGGTGACGGGCGTAAAGCCGCCGCGGGAATACACAAATATATACAGGAAAAAGTAATTAAATAAATACTGGCATTATGATAGATCTGTCAACCCGATATTTAGGATTAACACTTAAGAATCCGGTAATCGCTGCAAGCAGCGGACTTACAGGCAATATGAAGAACATAAAAAAATTAGAGTCAAACGGAATTGCTGCAGTGGTATTAAAGTCTGTTTTTGAAGAAGAGATCCTGCAACAGGAGAGAAAAAAGATCAGGGAAGCCGAAGAAAACAATATGATCTATTCCGAACTATCGGAAACCATGGATTATATAGACCTGCATATCAAAGAAGATACCCTCAGTGATTATCTTGGCCTTATAAAACAGGTGAAGAAAGATACCCTTTTGCCTGTAATTGGCAGTATCAATTGCACAACGGCATACGAATGGACCGAGTTTGCCGAAAAGATAGAAAAAGCAGGGGCTGATGCCATTGAACTGAACATATTTCTGAATCCTACAGATCAATCAGATAAGAACTTTGAAGAAACCTATATGGCGATTAGTTCCAAAGTTGTTCAAAAAGTTGAGATTCCGGTATCTGTTAAGATCAGCCCTTATTTCACCAAGCTGGCAAAAGTGATCACGGATTTATCGTCTACAGGCATTAAAGGACTTGTTTTGTTTAACCGGTTTTTCAGTCCCGATATTAACCTTGATAAGATGGAAGTCAGGCCGGCAGATCATTTCAGTAAAGAACACGAATACCTGAATGTACTGCGCTGGATCGCTCTTTTGTCAAAAAAGACCGAATGCGACCTGGCTGCCACAACGGGTATACATACAGCCGATACAATTATCAAGCAGATCCTGGCAGGGGCAAGCGCGGTACAGATAGCTTCGGTATTATACCTTAAGGGGATTGATCACCTGTCTGTTTTATTGAAAAACCTTGAAAAATGGATGGAGCAAAAAAAATTCAATTACCTCAGTCAGCTTCAGGGAAAATTAAGCCAGGAAACTATTGCCGATCCGGCTGCTTATGAGAGGCGGCAATTTATGAAGTACTTTAGTGGAATTAAGTAGTGCCTGCTGAAAAACACGAAATATGTTAATAGTCAGCATAATACAGCAACTAATTATTTGTTATGTGCAAGGGTTTTAGCTCATATTAATAAAATCCTTTGCATTTATTAAGGATAATATTCCGTTAGTCTGTAGCACATCATCTACCGGGTTGGCTGCAGCTCGCGGTATTCTTATACAGCTTCGCTTTGCCGCCTTGTATCTGATGCACTACAGACTTTTTCAGCAGATCCTATGTAGTGTCTGTCAATAAAGTTGGCAAAATGTTTAAACGGTCATGTATCTGTTCAGAAAGTTCCATTTGCAAGGCTCGCTCGGTACGAAAACGCGGAATTTACTTATCGTAAATGAGTAATTTCCGGACAAGCGTAACGCGGCAAATGGTACTTTATGGACAGACACTATATAGTCCTTTTCAGCTTTCATCTTCTCAACCAAGTTGATCATTTTTTCAGATATATTCTGGAATGCGGCAAACTCACGAAAGAGCTCTGTCAGGCCGGTGTAATCCCCTTCCTCTATTTTCCGGATCCTGATATTCATGATAAACCGGATTTTTTCAATATATATACGACTGAAGTTGCTTTCTGCTTATCCAGCCATCCTTTGATAAGTGCACTCAGACCTGTCCATCCCCCGGTGATAAGTCCCAATTTATTATGACGGTATTTTTCACTTAATATAGAGTTATAAAACGGATCAAAAGGAAGGCTGCTTTGCCTGATAATTTCAAAATCACTTATTGATGCCAGGTCACCGAATGTCCTGGGCGTAAAATGCCATAAATGGCGGGGTACATCATAAGCCGCCCAATCTTTATCATAGTGCTTTGCATCATATGAATCAGGATTTGGAAGAGCAATGATCAAATAACCATTTTCCTTTAAAAGATCATGAAAAACTCTCATGTATTTTTTGGGATCATACAAGTGTTCAAGCACATGCCAAAGGGTAATGATACCATAGCGGGATTTAATGGATGAATCAAACAAAGAATTTTCGGGTAAGATATTCAGTGAGAATTTTTCTTTTCCGTACTCCCTGGCATCATCATCCTTTTCAATTCCCGTAACACGAAAACCCTTGTTTTTCATATAACCGGGAAAATAACCCGTACCGCATCCCATATCCAACAGCTCCCTTTCTGCCGTTAAATTTTTAATCAACCGGTATTTACGATTAAGCATAACATTCCGTACGTAATGATAAAGTGTATTCACCAATCCCTTCCTGGTATCGGAATGAGATATATATTCCTCGCTTTTATAATAACTTCCTGCATGATCCGGTAAAGGGGGGTCCTGTGTGAATATAAATCCACACTCCCCGCAACTGTATAAATGAAATGTTTCTTTTGATACAGAATGATCACGGATTTCCCTGAATTCACTGATTATTTCACTATTGCAAAGCGGACAATTCTGATATTTTATCCTTTCTGTAGTTTCCCGCATCCAATAAAAATTTATGATTGCAGGGGCAAAAGTAGGTTATATTTCCTGTCAGTCAAAATTTGTTTGCCCGCTTAAAGAAATATAATAATTAGTGT
>CAZBJH010000085.1:8924-15144 GCA_964492185.1 uncultured Bacteroidales bacterium
ATTAATTTTGTCCTACCTTTTTGATAGTATTTATAGGATATAATATAAAATAATCATGAAATCAAAAACGATAAACCTGATATTTACGGCATTTTTAGCATGGATCCTTGTTGTTCCCGCCGTTGCCCAGCAGAAAAAAAACTGGGTATTAAAGAACAGTTCGGTGGAAATTAAGGGAACATCAAATTTACACTATTGGGAAATGAATGCCCGCGAGGTAAGCGGGTGGTTCACCGGAACATTGGATAAGGCTGATCTTAAATCTATAAATAATGCAAAATTAAGTTTTGAAGCGACAGACATTGTGAGCGAAAGTTCAATAATGACAAAAAAGGCACAAGAATCCCTGAACGCGGATAAACATCCCGAGATCATCTTCACGAGTGTTTCCATTGAAAATTATGAACCAACCCAATCTGCATTCAAAGCCACTGTGAAAGGAAAGTTAAATATCGCAGGGAAAACCAGGATGATCACCGTCCCTGTCAACGGAAAAATAACAGGCGACGAAAAAGTAACAATAAATGCCAAATACAGTTTAAAAATGTCGGATTACAATATCGATCCACCAAATGCCATGCTCGGAACATTAAAAACAGGTGACCGGGTAATGCTGAATTTCACACTGCATTTTATTAACGATCAAGCAATAAGTTCGGCAAAAAAATAAATAATAATATAATTCAACTAAATAACACAGCTTATTACTTTAACTAAAAAATATATTCTAATGAGAAAAATACTATTTACAGGATTGATCCTGTTCAGTTATGTTGCTTACCCGCGGGAAACAGAGGGCATACAACAAATACAGGAGGATGATAACCATAACCGTATGTTACAATATTTCAGGGAACCTGGTTATGGCGGATTGAATGTTTTTGAAACGCCAAAAGAGACCGATGTTCTTTTTGACGGATTAAAAGTAAGAGTCGGCGGAGATTTTGCACTTCAATTCCAGGCACTGGACCATTCCAATGCAAACGGGGCACCTGAACTCATACAGCTTGGCAACAATGTCAACCTTCCTACGGCAAACCTTAATCTTGACGTTCAACTGCTTAACGGCATGCGAATGCACCTCCGAACTTATTTAAGCTCAAGGCATCATAATGATGCATGGGTGAAAGGCGGTTATCTGCAGGTTGACCGGCTGGATTTTATCAGCCAGGGATTTGCTTCAGGAATTATGGATGTTCTTTCCATCCGGGTTGGTAATGATATGATCAATTACGGTGATGCACATTTTCGGAGAAGTGACAATGCTATGACAACATATAATCCTTTTATAGGCAACTATATTATGGATGCATTCACTACCGAACCATTTCTCGAAGCTTCATTTATTTTAAATAACATCCTGCTTACAGGCGGGATATCCAATGGGCTCCTAAATCCTACTGTAACAGTAAGCTCTGATAATACACCTACAATCTATGGTAAGCTTGGATGGGATAACAGGGTTAATGAAACCTTAAGGATACGTTTGACCGGTTCGGTATATTCTGCGCGGGGAACAAATAACGGTAATCATTTATATTCCGGAGATCGGGCCGGTGCCCGCTATTATGATATACTCAGCTATATCGACAATGAAGAAAATGTTGTATCCTCAGGTTTCCGGAGCGGACGGATCAATCCCGGGTTTACCAGGGAAACAGCCTTCCAGATCAATCTGTTCATTAAATACACGGGACTTGAGTTTTTCGGCGTTTTTGAACAAACAATGGGTAACAGCGGTGCAGAAAACATGGAAGATGGCCTGTATACACAAGTTGGAGCTGAATTACTTTATCGCTTTGGTTCGTGGGACCAGTTTTATATCGGAGGTCGCTATAACAGTGTATCAGGCTATGGTGAATACCTGCAAACAGCCGGCCAGCCTGATAACATGACTGTCAATAGAATAAATATAGGCGGAGGATGGTTTATGACAGAGAACACCCTGGTAAAGGCTGAATATGTATATCAGAACTATGATGAAAATTTTGGTGGTGCACTTAATGAGGCTAACTTCAGCGGTGCAGTCATAGAGGCTGTGATCAGCTTCTGACGTCCGTGAATTTATAAGAACCTTGCATCTGCCCGAACCTAACGCATGAATAATACTGGTTAAATTAACTAATCGGTCATATTGCCTGAATCCATTTCTATTCAAAAAAATTTATACATTTGAAATGCAAACCCGGCATATGATATAATAACTCCAAACTTGTGAAATTTAGTACTAAAATACGATATGGCTTACGCGCAATGATCACCATCGCTATAAAAGGAAAAGATGACGGGGTATTACAAAAAGATATTGCAGCAGACCAGGATATATCATTAAAATATCTCGATCATATTATCAATGCACTCAAAGTATCGCGCCTGATAAAAAACACAAGAGGAAGGAAAAGTGGTTATATTCTGACCAAAGACCCCGGTTCCATTACAGTTTATGATATTCATAATGCATTTGAACCCGGCCTGAATATTGTTGAATGCCTTGAAGATAAATCCTGTTGCCAGCGAACATCGCGATGTGCCACCAGGGATTTCTGGTCAAAACTAAATAATCTCCTGATTGATAATTTAAAAAGTAAAACACTGGCCGACCTTGTGGAGGAACAACTGAATTATGATTCAGTATCCGCAGATTAGCAGGCAGAATATAATATTCAATTAAACAGGGTCTGCCCATAAAGTCCCATTTGCCGCGTTACGCTTGTCCGAAAACTGCTCATTTACGACAAGTAAACTCCGCGTTTTTGTACCGCGCGATCCTTGCAAATGGAACCTTCTGAACAGACACATGGCCAGTTAAATATTATGTCAACTTTATAGACGGACACTACACAGGGTCTGCTGAAAAACTAAAATCCCAACACTTCCATATTCGGAATTGAAGAATCGATAGGCAGTGTATCAATATTCACTGCCTTTCGCCTGGCTAGTTCATACCTGATCTTTGCCAGGGGAAGCTTTACATTACCGCGGTCCACCTGAATATTGAATACCGTGAAATTCTGGCCGACGGTTTTGGTAGGTTCATCGGCAAAAAGATTATTTTCAGAAAGATATTTTTCAATTGCATTAACCTGAATGTTAGGTACATTAAAAATGATCATAACCTTATCTTCTGCATATACACTGCCATACAAATTAAGGAGAAACATTTTTAACAACTCGCTTTTTTCACCATCATGCTTCAGATCAGGAACAATCCAAATGCCTGTTTCCGATTCCATCACCGTATCAATGATCTGTAAATCATAATTCCTGATAGCACTTCCCGATTGTGTGATCTCAACGCCCAGGTCGGCACCTCCGTTCTTAACTTTGGCTTCGGTTTTACCCCAGGTTTCATAGATAACTACTCCCTTCTTTATTTTTGGCGGGGTTTTGTATTTCTGAACTGAAAAATCTGAAAATGATTCAAAGAGGTTTATCTCTTTAAGCTTCTCCTGTATCCAGTTTAACGCGAGATAAGGCATTTCTGACACAACCCTTATCAGGTCATTATTATCTGTAATATGTTTCAATATAATTGCCGGATCGGTGCCTGTTTCTTTTCTTGCAATACCAACTATCCTAACTCCTCCCCTATTAAGGGATAATATCTTTTCAAGCTTCAGCTCCTGTCCGTATTCAAGCCTGAGTTCGAGTATCCTCTCCATTATCCAGTCGTCTCCGGCAATAGCCACATCAAGCTCATGAACCCCCAGTTGTGAACCGAATTCCTGAGGCCTTCCGTCCCACCCGTAAAGATACTGCTGAGTTTTGAATGAACTTGGCCCTCCCGATTCATACCCTGTTGTTTTAAACCCCGCGTATTCAAGCAGCTTAACAAGGTTACCGCCCCTGTTGGGATTAGCCAGTGATCCGGCCGGCATACCTATGGTCAATATAGCTTCTTTCATGATTTAGTAGAATAATTATAAAGCTCCTAACTGATAATACGGACAGCTCCTATTTTCCAATAACGGTTAATTTATCATTGTCTTCAATCCTACGATAATAGCAGGAATTATAAGGCTTTCCTTCTGAATTTCTGGCATGGCAGGCCCCTCTTCCTTCAGGGGTGACCAGGTATAACAATGAATTCTGTTCACAATTTATCCTGATCTCCTCAATCCGCAGGAGATCACCTGATGTGAGGCCTTTTTTCCATAATTCGTTTCTGCTGCGGCTAAAATAAGTAGCATACCTGCTTCTGCGTGTTTCTTCAAAAGCTTCCTTATTGGCAAAGGCAAGGATTAACACTTCCTTTGTATGATAATCCTGTGTTACCACAGGCACAAGGTCCTGACCGCTTTCCCCGAAGTCAAGCAACAATTCATTAGTATATTCCTTCTCCATTATTTCATATTAAAATCGACCGCAAAAGTAGATGTTCTTATTAAGAATTCATAATGATAATGAATAAAAAAGCTCAAAGCTCAAAGCTCAAAGATCAAAGATCAAAGATGAAAGATCGAAGTAAAGAACAGCTTACAACTTCCGATTCTTCTCAACCACTCAACCACTCAACTCCTCAAATTCTAAATTTACAATCCCGGTATTTGTTTATCCTTAGGATACTTCACAGAAAAACTAAAGCCCAGCTTTGCACTCTCTCCGGCATTCAGTTTCAGTCTCCAGAGAAGTTTTCCAAGCTCCTCGGTATATTGGGCACCGCCTTTGTCTTCAATCGAAACAGAAATATCTTTGTTACTGGGGATCGGTACCTGATCCAGCACTTCAATTTCAACAGGATAGTTATTATTATTTCTGATATTGATCTCTATACCTTTTGTTTCTTTTATGTTCGATCCTATAGTTTGCCTGCTGGTAAGATCTTTTAAAATGTTTCGTTCAACTGATATCTTGTCGTCTCTTCCCAGCGAGATCAATAAAGAATCAGCAGTTATCCGCGGATTTATATATGACTGACCAACATACATACCCTGAAAAAACAAATTGGATTCACCGGGCAACAGGTTGTATTGTCCGTAATCGGCAACTTTTGCCAAAAGAAACACACCATCGGACAATTTCGGAACGGTATGGTAAATAAACTCTGCAGGAAGCATATATTGCTTCATTGCCACCATGTGTTCCTTATTGTCTGCCGGTATTGTCTGATTAGCCTCAATACAGTATTCTGCAGTAATCCGGTTCTCCGTCAACTGAACATCATACCCTGCATCTGCCTTTTCTTTAAAACGGACAACTTCGAGTGCCAGATTTGCAGCAGGAGCTTCCCGTGTTGCCTTAATCCGGCTGGATAATGGAACGGGCGGAGACTCAGCTAAAAAGTCAATATACCATGGATTCAATAAGGGACGGTTATTGTCCATATAAGGATTACCCGTAGATATGGTAAGATCGGTCTCCTCCCAGTCGAATCCGGTATGTTGTTTTACATTCGCTTTATATATCAGTTGGACAGGTTTACCCGGTTCATCCGACCGGATATCGTATAATGGCATCCAACCGGCATTGGCTGTTATATATGAAAATTCTATACTGAGTCTTACTGCTTTGTCAGCCGACAGATGTATCACTACCTCCCCCGTAGGTTCATGGTTGCGGTTTCTAAGATCATTAAGCTGATTTTCCAGTTTTTGCTTTTTATTCTTCAACACTTCATTTTCCCTTTCAATAGCAAATACCTGTTCATGGATCTCCAATAGTCTGGTTCGATAAAAATCAGCCAGTAACCGCAATTCATTCACTGTCATTCCGGTTTGTTCGCTTCCCAGTTTGTTGTTTGATTGTACTACCTGTTCTTCTGATTTGTAGACTGCCAGTTTTTTGTTATTCCAGTTAATATCCCGGGTTATCATTTCAAGTGAATCGGTAAGCCTTTTGATTTTATCGCTTACAGCCTGTTCTGTAAGATAATTTATCCTTGAATTAGCTGATAACAAAACAGCCTCTCCATTTACATTCACCTGCAATGTATTTTGCTGAAGGCTGTTTGTAAGATTACCCAGTACGATCTCTGACATTCCTTTTTGAACGGTTACTTCTGCAACACGGGTTATTTTGGCACCGGAGCGGAAAACAGTAACCTCCGTGATCCCTGACGGGACTGTCGTTGCATTCAGTCCGGCTGCCAAAAAACATACGACGGAAAATATTATTAACCTCTTCATCTTAATTTTTATTAAATTGAACAAAATTTTACCTTTTATGATTCTAACCTGTATTATTCATGCGTCAAGTTTGGGGCAGATGCAAGGCGTCGGAA
>CAZBJH010000086.1:0-15107 GCA_964492185.1 uncultured Bacteroidales bacterium
AAGTGGTATACTTTTGAAATGAAATAGTGGTATGGTTTTCAAGTGAAGGAAACACCTATCCTTTCAATCATTCTTAATATATAGTCTTTTCGGTACATAATTATGAGAAATGATTCGAATCTAAAATAAGAAAATTATTCATATCGTGAGAAAGACATGCCCGGGTAATATGCTAAATTAGGACAGCTGGAAGATATCGGGAAAAGTAATCATAGGCCGGGAGCGGTATCAGGCATTGAGAAATAGGGGTTAATTTTTTTTTGTATCTTGTTTTTTTATTAATAATAACGACAGTATATCTGTCTGACTTTGGCAAAAAACCGAACCCGAAATCATAATGAAAGCAGTTCAAACAATTTTTCTTTTGATATTTTCTTTGTCCCTGTCAGGACAAGGCATAGAGAGGTTTAACTATCAGATAAGTGCAGGTCCGAATATTTCCATTCCATTTCATAGAAAAGCAGAGAGAATGACAGGGTTTGAGGGTCATCCGGAAACGGATTATCGTTATTCGGTTGGTTATTTTTTTGAATTATCAGTTTCTTACAGATACGATGAGAGGGTTGGTTTTTTTGCAGGTTTGAATTATAATTATACTACGCTTGGAATAACCGACAGGTGTGGTTTAGAAGAGAGTGAAGGAGATATATCTACATCTTATTTGAACTTCCCGGTTTTTATGAAATATACATTTTCAGAGAACTCACCTGTATCCCTGGCAATTGGTCCCTATGTCGGATTCAGGCTGCACGCAAATGAAAAAGGGATTACCACACTTGATACTGCAGCAATTGTAATGGTTGATGAACCAGATCCATCTTTGTCTTTTATCAAGCCGACTCAACCATATGATAATGATATTAAAGAAAATTACACAACCCTGGATTTTGGACTGTCAGCACAACTTAATTATAATTTTGATATTACTGATAAATTGTCCCTGGTATTATTTACCCGGTTTAATCTGGGACTTGCAGATATTATTACCACTGATATTATCGTGAAAAGTACAGCTGACACGTGGAAAAATTACAATCTTATGATAGGATTAGGTTTTGAACGATAATCCTGATTAAAGTATCTGAATACAATTTCTCCTCTAAGCGTAGTTGGCAGCTATATTTCTTTATTATATCGAACTCAATTAAAAGTGAGCTCATGAACTCATTTTAAAGTGCGCGGGTTTGTGGGGTGTAAGTCTGCGTTAGTGGCCGGGGAAAATTGTCAGATGTCGTCTGATATATTATCTTTGGTCTTTTGTGAATAAAAAGCAGCCTTTATGCATGCCTTAAATGATTTCTTAAGCTCAGTGGACAGCTTTATAGGGGGATCCCGGTGGTTTGTGTTCTTATTGCTGGGTACCGGACTGTTTTTTACAATATACCTGCGTTTTCCCCAGGTCCGGTATTTCAGACATGCATTTAGAATTATTACCGGCAGGTTTGACCGTAAGGGTGATATTGGCGATACATCTCATTTTCAGGCATTAACTACTGCTTTATCAGGCACCGTGGGGACAGGGAATATAGCAGGTGTGGCCCTGGCTATCCATCTGGGCGGGCCGGCTGCTTTGTTCTGGATGCTGGTGACTGCTTTCCTGGGTATGACCACCAAGTTTGTTGAGGTGACAATTTCACATAAATATCGTGAACAGGCTGATGACGGATCTGTTGCAGGGGGTCCCATGTACTATATGAAAAGCCGTTTGAATATCAGACTGAAGAATGGAAAGGTTGTAAAAACGGGTATGGTGTTGGGGAGTATTTTTGCCGTTTGCACTATATTATCTTCTTTTGGCACTGGTAATCTTCCACAGATCAACAGCATATCCAATTCTGTTTTTTCAACTTTCGGTATCCATCATATGGTCACCGGCGGTGTACTGGCCGTGCTTCTTGCTTTTGTAATTGTAGGCGGCATTAAACGTATTGCCCGGGTTACTTCGAGGCTGGTGCCGGTTATGGCGCTGTTTTATTTTATCGGAGCCCTGGCCGTGCTGATATATAATTATGAAAATATTCTCCCTGCCATAGGTTCGGTTTTTAGCAATGTGTTTACAGGAACTGCCGCGATGGGTGGTTTTATAGGGGCCAGTGTACGTTTTGCTTTTAACAGGGGGGTGAACAGGGGGTTGTTTTCCAATGAGGCAGGGCAGGGTTCGGCACCTATCGCCCATGCTGCCGCCCGGGCACATGAACCTGTTTCCGAAGGTATGGTAGCCATTCTCGAACCTTTCATTGACACCATTGTCATTTGTTTTCTTACAGGTATCACTTTGCTGGCTTCGGGAGTGTGGAAGGAGAAATATGAAAATCTGTTTCAGCTGAC
This sequence comes from uncultured Bacteroidales bacterium, assembly GCA_964492185.1. GTDB lineage: Bacteria > Bacteroidota > Bacteroidia > Bacteroidales > UBA10428 > JAFGSZ01. The sequence goes on from CAZBJH010000086.1 coordinate 2,329, forward strand.
CGACCTTACGGTTTTACCGGGAAAGTATACCGATCAGGATCCTGAAGACCGGGCAAAGTTGTTCGAATATATGAAGGGCAAAAGAACCCTGCAGCTTTTTAACGGGGAACTGTATGTTGATGGGGGTGATATCCGGGAAGAAGTAACTATACTTCACAACCGGTCTGTTGCCGAAGATGTAAAGGTCTATGAATCGGCTGATATCTTATATAACGGAACGATAAGGATAGAAAACGGCAAGCCTGTCGAAGAATACACCTCATTATTGTTTTTTGGCAAATCCCTGCTAAGCAGTGCTCCGTTAACGGCCAGAGCCTTTACCATGGGCTTTTTCGGGCCTTACGGACAATACATCGTGTCGATAGGCTTGTTACTGTTCGCTTTTTCAACAGCAATATCCTGGTCATATTATGGAGACCGTGCAGTGACCTTTCTCTGGGGCCTTAAATATGTTATGCCTTACCGGCTGGTATATGTGACGGCGTTTTTTGTTGCTTCGTTTACCGATACAACCATTATATGGACTCTCTCCGGGATAACCATTGCTCTTATGGCAATACCCAATCTTTTTGGTATTCTTCTTCTTCACAAAGAGATCAAAACTACCATTAAACAATATTGGGCAAGCTTCAGAGAAGAACATCCCAAATCAAAAATACCACGGGGGCTGTGAAACCTGTGGCATGAATAATTCAGGACAGGATATTAATTCAATAAGAAATAAACAGAGTCTGTCTATAAAGTTGGTTAAATTTTTAACGGGACATGTGTCTGTTCAGAAGGTTCCATTTGCAAGGCTCGCGCGGTCCGGAAACGCGGAGTTTACCAGTCGTAAATGAGCAATTTTAGGACAAGCGTAACGCGGCAAATGGGACTTTATGGACAGACACTAATTATCCTGTTTTTTCACTGTTCATAGCATCAAAGATCTTTTTCTCCAGCTCCTCGGCCAGCTCGGGATTGTCGGCTACCAGCTTTTTAACGGCATCCCGACCCTGACCCAGTTTTGTGTCTCCATAGCTGAACCATGAACCGCTCTTCTTAATGATGTTATAATCTACTCCGAGGTCGATGATCTCTCCTGTCTTTGAAATTCCTTCACCAAAGAGAACATCAAATTCTGCTTTCCGGAAAGGAGGGGCGAGCTTATTTTTTACAACTTTCACACGCACCCGGTTACCCATGGCTTCGTCTCCTTCCTTAAGCTGTGTGATCCTGCGGATGTCAATACGAACCGAAGAATAAAATTTCAGGGCATTACCGCCTGTTGTGGTTTCGGGGTTACCAAACATCACGCCTATCTTTTCGCGAAGCTGGTTGATAAAGATACAGGTGGTGTGAGTCTTACTGATATTTGCCGTGAGCTTGCGTAAAGCCTGCGACATAAGCCTGGCCTGAAGGCCCATACGGGAATCCCCCATCTCTCCTTCGATCTCTGCACGGGGTGTAAGTGCAGCAACCGAGTCAATAACAATGATATCAATAGCACCTGAGCGTATAAGGTGGTCGGTGATCTCAAGAGCCTGCTCGCCGTCATCAGGTTGTGATATCAGGAGGTTTTCCACATCAACACCCAGCTTTTGGGCATAAAAACGGTCGAAAGCATGTTCTGCATCGATGATGGCGGCAATACCGCCCGATTTTTGGGCTTCAGCAATGGCGTGAATGGCAAGGGTGGTTTTACCGGATGCTTCGGGACCGTAGATCTCAATCACCCTCCCTCTCGGATAACCTCCCACACCAAGTGCTTTATCCAATGATATCGAGCCTGATGAAATAGAAGGTACATCAACAATGGCGGAATCTCCCAGCTTCATTATCGCACCTTTACCATAACCCTTTTCAATTTTGTCCAGGGTAAGTTGTAACGCTTTAAGCTTTTCATCTTTAATGTTGGTCTCTTTTGTTGCTTCTTTTACCATGAATTAATTTTTTTAATTGTCTGAACAGTTTTCAGGATAAGTATCAGCTTAATTAAAATGTAATAAAAACACCATGTAACAAATCCTTATAAGCTGTTATTCCGGGTTAATTAATTATCAAATATTATAAATTTCAAAGTATGATATAAATTACAGATCCATTGATTCCAATATCTGTTGGGTATGGTTTTTAGTTTTTACTTGCGTAAATACTTTTTCAATCATACTTTCTTCGTCAATAACATAGGTTGTCCTCAATACTCCCATATATTTTTTGCCAAACATATTTTTTTCACCCCAAACACCGTAATCCTTAAGGATCTTCTTATCTGTATCGGCAATAAGATTGAAAGGCAGCTCATATTTCCCTGCAAAGTTCTGGTGCGATTGTTCCGTGTCAGGACTTACACCAATCACTTCAAATCCTTTTTTGATCAGTTCATTATAGTTATCACGCAAATTACAGGCTTCCGAAGTACAGCCCGGCGTGTTATCCTTAGGATAAAAATAAAGAACTACTTTTTTTCCTTTAAACCCGGATAATTTTATGGTTTTGCCTTCCTGGTTTACACCGGTAAAATCAGGAGCTTTTACACCTTCTTTTAAATATGTCATTTTTCTAAAGTTTAAAATTACGAAATTAGGATTGAATAGTATGTAGCCTGATAGCAACTTTTTATTCAAAGGTTATCAACAAGGAAAGAAAAGGCTTGTTCATTTTTACCCAAATCGACCTGTTTCCATTATGAATTAAGGAACCGGGGTTTTCTAACCCGGGCTTAATTTCCTGGCGCGTAACATTTCCCTTTTGCCAGGCGGACCGGGAAGGCGCTCTGTTTTATAGCCGGTGTCGCGCAGCCTTCTGCGTACATTTCCCATTGCACAATAGGTGGTTAATATGCCTCCCGGCTGATGGCCGGCATAAATTTTTCCTATCACTTCACTTGTCCACAATTCAGGTTGTACTGATGGGGCAAAGGCATCGAAATATACCAGGTCGTAGGAATGTTCGATATTAAAAGTCAATATATCCTCTTCAATCATGGTAAAGGAAAAGTACTTGTGAATTTTCATCTTTTCACGGCTTTTTGCAGTATGCATCAGGGAAAAGTATTTTTTTGACTCAGGGCCGGGGTTTAGTATCTCAGGATAGTTGAGTTTTCCAATGATATCTTTATCCAGGGGATATTTTTCAATTGCCAGGTAGTTAACCCTGATATTATTTTTCAGTGCATCAAGGCAGGTTAATAAAGCATTTAATCCTGTTCCGAATCCGATCTCAACAAGATCTATTGACTCTTTTTTCATGGCGTGCAGACCCGAACGGATAAACACATGCACGGATTCGGTTATTGCGCCGTAAACAGAGTGATAATGCTCATTCAATTCCGGTACGTATAGGGTAGATGAACCGTCCTTGGTTTTGATGAGCTCTCTTTTCATGGGTCAAATTAAATTGCAAATTTATTATAAATTCCCTGTTTAATTGAATTAACCTGTACATTCATACGTCAGATCAGGAGCAGATGCAGGGGGCGAAAGCCGAAGAATGAATATTGAAGCATAAACTGTATTTTCTGCAGGCCGGATTTTGCCGGATGCAGGGTGTTGAAATTTGAAGCATGAATAATGCAGATCAGCATGCATGGTAACTTAAAACTTTAATTCCGAGAATTTTCTTATTCTTTTGATCATATAATCAAAAACAATGCTTCCCGAATAGATCTCACTCACGGGTTCAATATTATTCATGTGCCTGAGGGATTTTCTTTTGCGGTGTAATATCCTGATCTGCCTGAAAAAAGACAGGTGAGCCCGTGTCACCGACCAGCAAAAGGAAGGCTGGAACTTTAACAGATAGATCAGGGCTGACAGCCAGTCCATTATTAAGCGGGTGCAAAGGAGAGGAAACATATTGCGCGATGGCAGGTTCTTGTATAGCAGGAACAAATTGTTACGATAGTTAAGGTATAGTTTCCGGGGGTTATTGTTGGGAAGGGTCCCTCCACCCACGTGAAAAACGGTGGACCGGGGAAAGCTATAGATGGAAAATCCATAATTCTTTAACCGCCAGCAAAGGTCTATCTCTTCCATATGAGCAAAAAAGTCACCGTCAAGTTCCCCGGCCTGGAAATAAGCTTTTGCACGGAGGAACATACAGGCTCCTGAAGCCCAGAATGTTTTGATACAGGCGTTATACTGCCCATTGTCATTTTCAATTGTATTAAGGATCCTTCCCCTGCAAAACGGGAATCCGTACTTGTCAATAAAACCACCCGAGGCACCAGCGTATTCAAACATTTCTTTATTGTTAAAAGCTTTTATTTTAGGCATGCACGCGCCAACACCGGGATTGTTATCCATGAATTCCACAACGGGTTCTACCCAGTTCTTTGTCACTTCCACATCAGAGTTCAGTAAAACATAATAGTCAGTATCGATCATCCGGAGTGTTTTCTGGTAACCCAGGGCGAAACCGTAATTTTGATCAAATTCAATTATCTCAACCCCGGGGAAATTATTTTTCACGAATTCAGTTGATCCGTCAGTGCTGGCATTATCAGCCACAACAACCTTACCGGTTTTTGCAGGTGTGTGTGATACCACCCCGGGCAGGAATTTTTCAAGATAATGTCTGCCGTTCCAGTTTAATATGACAATTGCGATCCTAGGCATTTATGAAATCATGTCGTTTATGTCTCCATCTTTTGTGTGACCATAACCAGCATTCGGGCTGGTTTTTGATCAGTTCTTCAAGTCTTTTGATATATTCCTTTGTTATTTCTCCTTCTTTTGTTTTTGCCGGATCATTAAACATTAACCGGAAAAATACATCATAATAACCACGTTTGATCTTTTTTATTTCCGCAAAAATAACCGGATAGGCTGTTTTTTTTGCTATTTTTTCAGCACCGGTAAGTACGGGAGTATCCTGATTTAAAAAGTCGGTCCACATATGAGCACTTTTTCGTTGCGGACGTTGATCTGAAATGAGGTAGAGAAGGACGGGCACATTTTTTCTTTTGTATTCAATTAGGGTATGATAAGTAGCAGTCATTGTTACAGCTTTTGCACCAAATTTTTCTCTCAGGTTAATGAAGAGCCGGTCGAAAAATCTGTTTTCAATAGGATGATATACCCCAAGCAGTAAGTGATTCATATGTAAAGGCAGGTGGGACATCCATTCCCAGTTGCCCTGGTGGGAGGACAGCAGGATTATGCTTTTCCTTTCTTCATAAAACTGTCCGAGTAATTCGGGATTGATAAACCTGTAACGGTGGTTAAGTGTGCGGGCTGACATATTAATAGTTGCTATCGATTCGATAAAGGTGTCGAAAAGATGATGATAAAACCTGTTTGTTATGGATCTTATTTCTTCCTGTGATTTTTCCGGAAAGGCGTTTTTCAGGTTCCGGATCACTACCTGCCTGCGATAACCGGCCAGCCTGTATGCAATAAAAGCCACGAGATCCGAGATGCCGTACAATACTTTCAAAGGCAGTAAGGTGATCAGCCATAAGGGGGAATAGCATATCCTATAGAGGAGATTTGACATTGGACCGGTTGTGCATTAATTCATAAAGTCACCTATTGTTTTCAGAAACTCCTCGTAAATATGGCTGTTGCCGGCAACGATCTCACCCCCGAAAAGATAATTATCACCACCCCTGAAATCTCCGATTTTTCCTCCTGCCTGCCGGATCAGGAAAATGCCTGCCGCTACATCCCAGGGATTAAGGTTGTACTCATAAAAACCGTCGTAGCGTCCGCAGGCTACATATGCCAGATCGGTGGCAGCTGACCCCAGCCTTCGCACACCGTGTGTATTGTTAAAAAGGTACTCAAGCGATTGCATGAAGGAACGGATCCTTTTGAAATTCTGGTATGGAAACCCGGTGGCTATCAGGGAGCCGGAAAGAGCATGAGTGTCGGAAACCCTGATATCTTCACCATTAAGAAATGCTTTTCCTCCCTTATAAGTATAAAAACATTCATCAAGGAAAATTTCATAAACAACAGCCACAACAATCTCCTTTTTCTCCATCAGGGCAATACTTATAGCCACGGGGGGGGCACCATGGATAAAATTTGTTGTGCCATCCAGCGGATCAACGATCCAGTTGTATAATTCTCCTTCTTTGGATGAGGTTCCCTCTTCCGCGATGAAACCTGACCCGGGTATTATTTTCCCAAGCGCTGCTACAAGCTTTTGTTCGGCATTTTTATCCACGTCGGTGACAAAATTATGCTTCCCTTTGCTTTCAATTTTTTCTTTCACAAAGCTTTTTCCCGATTCCCGGATGAATTGCCCCGTTTCTTTGCACAGGTTTGTCGTTTGTTCACAAACTGCTTTATAATCCATAGTACACCATTATTTTTCGATTGCGTGACAAAGATAAAAAATTGTTGGAGGTTTAAGCCGACAGTAGTTAGTTAAGACATAAAAAGTTTTTAAAAACCGGGGAGTTTTAATTTTTATACTTTTGTTTATAATATTGATACAATTCCACCTGTGAACGGGTATTTTCTTCAGAATCATTTTGCAGGTAATCGTTATTCTGGTCATAATCGATGATCCGTGCTTTAACATTATCACGGAGCTGAATATTTATCATATCTTTCAGTTCCTGCCGGATGTCCTCATCATATACTGGGGCAGCAATCTCTATCCTGCGGTCAAGGTTCCGTGTCATCCAGTCGGCAGAAGAGATATAATACAACTCTTTGCCGCCGTTACAAAAAATTGTTATCCTGGAATGTTCAAGATACTTGTCAACAATGCTTATAGCCTCAATATTTTCGCTTAGTCCGGGCACTCCCGGTATCAGGGAGCAAATACCGCGAATAATGAGTTTTATTTTAACGCCTGCATTATTGGCCTGGTATAATTTATATATGATCTCTTTATCTACCAGATTATTTATCTTCAGAATAATATAAGCTTCTTTGCCTGCTTTTACATTTTTGATCTCATTATCGATGAGGGTATACATTTTCTTTCTCATGAAAAGAGGTGATACTATAAGGTGGCGATATAAGTAATTTTTATAGGTATTGCCAAAAAAGGTAAATACCTTTTTCACTTCATTTGTTATACGGCGATCAGTTGTGAAAAGGATCAGGTCGGAATAAACCTTTGCAGTGCCCTCGTGAAAGTTACCGGTGCTTACACATGAATAGTTTACACTTTTCCCGTCTTCCCTTCTTGTTATACTGACCAACTTGGCATGTACTTTCAAGCCGGGGATGCCAAAATGAATATTGGCACCTACTTCTTCCAGTTTTTTAGACCAGTATATATTTGCTTCCTCGTCAAACCGGGCCTGCAGTTCAATTACAACGTGCACTGTTTTTCCGTTGCGGCATGCATTCATCAGGGCATTGATCACCTTTGATTTCGCTGCCACCCGGTACAGTGTGATACCTATCTCCGTAACACGGGGATCAATAGCTGCCTCCTGGAGTAATCTAACAAAGATGTTAAAATCATGATACGGCACATGGAGCATAAAATCCTTTTTAGACATTATTTCCAGTATGCTCGTCTGGTAAGTTACCATTTTATGCCCCAGTAGTTTATCATTTTTATACACTACCGAATCATCGCCAATATTCGGGAAATTCATAAAATCCTTAAAATTGTGATACCTGCTGCCCGGTATAAGATTGTTATCTTCGTATAGTTGAAGCTTCTCTATAATATAGTCGAGCATATCTTTGGCAATGGAGTTGTCGAAGACAAAACGCACGGGCTGGCCTGTTTTTCTGCCGGATACCCCTGTGGAGATTTTTTCGAGAAAGCTTTTGGAAAGGTCATTGTCCATGTCCAGTTCGGCATCACGGGTGAGCTTTATGATCCAGGATTCAAAAGTATCGAAATGAAAAATAGCAAAAACATCATCCAGTGAGTACCGAATGACATCTTCAAGCAGGATGATAAATTTTCTGTGGGTTTCTGAAGGCAAAACGATAAAACGGGGTAATACATCAGTTGGGATCTCAATAATGGCATATTCGGTGTCGATGTTTTTTTCGTGACTGGTAAGCTTGGTAGCCAGGTATATGGATTTATCCTTCAGGTAGGGGAAATCTTTAACATTATGCAGCATTATGGGTGAGAGGACAGGCATTACATTCTCTTTAAAATATTGTTTCACGAACAGGGACTGCTCAAGGTTAAGTTCCATCTCATTGATAAGGAAGATCTGGTGATGTTCGAGCTCACCCAGAATAAGGTGATAGGTGGTCTCGAACTTATTTTGCAACCTGATCACTTTTTTCTGGATCTTGTTCATGATCTTTTTGGGCCTTTCTCCTTCCACTCTTTTAGAGCCCACCTGAATGTCTATCATTCTTTTGATGGTAGCAACGCGCACCTTGAAGAATTCATCCAGGTTATTTGAAAAGATCCCCAGAAAACGCAATCGTTCGATCAGTGGCACCTGTTTATCCTGTGCTTCCTGGAGCACCCTGTGATTAAATGATAACCAGCTTATTTCACGGTTTAATATTTTTTTCTGTATTTTTGCCATACTCACGGATCTTCTCTAATTAGTGTCTGTCCATAAAGTCCCGTTTGCCGCGTTACGCTTATCCAAAAATTGCTCATTTACGACAAGTAAACTCCGCGTTTTCGGGCCGTGCAAGCCTTGCAAATTAAACTTTCTGAACTGACACATGTTCGGTTAAACATTTTGCTAACTTTATTGACAAACTTTAATTATAACATATTATTTTTTTTTCGGATAATCCATTGTTTCGTTCACCACGTTATGTGAACCTGCAGCGGACCATGAGTCAACTGCAAATTCTATACTAACAATACCGCAGGTAGGAATTTTGTCAATACCTTGTTTTGTCAGTGAATTTGCTAAATATGTGAAATCCGGATTGTGGCCGGTGATCATTGCTTCTGAATAGCGGTCATCAATTTGCCGTACAAGCTGGAGTATTTTTGTTTCACCTCCTTCATACAGGATAGGATCAATATGAAACTGATCAAAGGGGAAATCCAGTTCGCGGGCAATGATTGTTGCTGTGTGCAGGGCCCTGTTGGCAGGGCTTGAGAAAATAACACCGGGAACTGATTCGCGCTTTTTTAAACGGCGGCCCATTTTATGGGCATCGTTGATGCCTCTTTCCATTAATGGTCGGTCGATATCGGAAATATCATCATAGTCCCAGCTTGATTTCGCGTGACGTACAATATGGAGGATCTTTGTGTTTGCCATAGCGGATTATTTTTAAGTTATTACAATAAGTTGCTTGCCAGGTCGGCAAGGTAGCTTCGTTCACCTTTTATCAGGTTTACATGTGCAAATATTTCCTGGCCGAGCATCTTATCGGTCAGGTAGCTAAGTCCGTTCGAGGTGCGATCGAGATAGGGAGAATCGATTTGCTCAATATCACCGGTAAAGATCATTTTGGTGCCGTCGCCGGCCCTGGTTATGATCGTTTTCACCTCGTGAGGAGTGAGGTTTTGTGCTTCATCAACAATGAAAAAAACCTTTGAAAGGCTTCTTCCCCTAATATATGCCAGAGGTGTGATGATAAGTTTTTCCGTTTTCAGCATCTCTTCTATTTTCAAAAACTCCTTGCTTGAGCCGCTGAACTTGTTTTTTATCACCGAAAGATTGTCAAACAGGGGTTGCATGTAGGGACTGATCTTTTCTTTCACATCACCAGGCAAAAAGCCGATATCACGGTTGGATAAAGGTACTATGGGACGGGCTAGAAAGATCTGTGTATATCTTTTACGCTGTTGGATTGCCGCGGCAAGTGCCAGCAGTGTTTTTCCCGTTCCGGCTTTGCCTGTAAGGCTTACCAGCTGTATCTCATCACGAAGTAAAGCATCAAGGGCAAATGTCTGCTCGGCGTTTCGCGGATCAATACCATATACTTTTTGTTTGAGGACCCTGTTGATCAATTCCGTATTAGGGTCATAATGGGCCAGTGCACTCGAATTATTGCCTTTGAGGATGAAATACTCATTAGCCTTGGGTTTTTCTTTAAAGCTGAATTCACTTACAGGTATTCCATCCTGTGTGGTATACATTTTGGCTATTACCTCATCATCACCCCCTTCACAGGTTTGGATCCCCTTATAGATCTCTTCAATATTCTGAACCTTATCGCTCTCATAGTCCTGTGAAAGGATCCCGATCGATTTGGCCTTTACCCGCAGGTTTATATCCTTTGAAATAAAGATCACCTTATCGTTGGTCCTGTGGATATGAAGATATTCGGCAATGGCCAGGATACGGTGGTCTGAGGTATCTTCGGGAAATGACTCCCGGGCCATATCACTGAAATTTTTTCCGGTTTCGATGGACAACTTTCCCTTTTTTTCACCCAGAGATACCCCTCCGTTAAATAAATGATCGCCGGAAAGCTTATCAAGCTCGCGTGTAAATTCGCGTGCATGGAAATTGATCAGGTCATTGCCCTTTTTGAACTTATCGAGCTCTTCGAGAACGGTAATGGGGATAACAACGTCATTATTCTGAAAACTGTAAATGCAGGTATAATCGTGAAGCAGGACATTTGTATCCAGAACAAAAACTTTCTTATTTTTTTTGGCCATCAGAAATGTGTTAATGATTTGTATTTTGCTAACTTGTATTATTCATGCATCAGTTCCGGGGCAGATGAAAAGAGCCGAAAGCTGACGTATGAAGAATGCAGGTTAAAATTAATAAATATTATTGTATTAACTTTGACGAGTTAATAACATCGAAATTTTTGATTTTGCCTATGTCTTTTACAGATACGTTAATTACGCGCAGAAGTATCCGCTGTTACACGGGTGAAAAGGTGAGTGACGAACAAATTGAGACTATTCTGAAAGCGGGTATGTATGCTCCTTCTGCTGAAAATAAGCAGCCCTGGCATTTTGTTTTATTTCGCGACCGTGAGGTTCGTGAAAAGATAATTGCAGTGCATAAAAATGCCTGGATGCTGAGTGATGCCGACCTTGGAATCCTGGTTTGCTATGATGAGGAATTACAGCATGATGAGGGATACGGTCCTTTGGATTGTGCGGCTGCCACGCAAAATATGTTGCTGGCAGCACACGGATTGGGGTTGGGAGCTGTATGGCTTGGCATTTTTCCGCGTGAGAAGCGGGTGAGTGCCCTTCATGACTTGTTTAAACTACCTGATAATGTAAAACCTTTTTCAGTGATTGCCCTCGGGCATCCGGATGAGGAAAAGCCTTTTCCTGAAAGATATAAAAAAGAACGGGTACACTGGGAAAGCTGGTAAAGCGGTTATAATACCCTATAACATATTTTTTTAATGCTGTAATGACATACACCGGGGCACTTGACTATCTGTATAACCGTTTGCCAATGTACCAGAGGGTGGGGAAGGCCGCCTATAAGGATTCGCTGGAGAACAGCTATGCTTTTGACAGGTATCTTGATTATCCGCACGGGAAATATAAAACCATACATGTGGCAGGAACTAACGGGAAGGGTTCAGTTTGTCATATTCTGGCGTCGGTATTGCAGGAAGCGGGCTATATTGTCGGACTTCACACATCCCCTCATATGATTGATTTCAGGGAGAGAATGAAGATTAACGGAATTATGGCAGAGGAAAGCTTTATTGCGGAGTTTGTGACACGCCATAAGGCTTTTCTTGACCGGTTGCAGCCATCGTTTTTTGAAATATCGGTATTCATGGCTTTTGAATATTTTGCCATGAAACACGTTGATGTAGCTATAGTTGAAGTTGGTATGGGCGGGAGGCTTGACAGTACTAATGTGATTTGTCCCGAATTATCGGTAATCACCAATATAGGCCTTGACCATACCGGATTTCTGGGTGATACACTGGAAAAGATCGCTGCTGAAAAAGCGGGTATCATTAAAGAGGGTGTGCAGGTGGTGATTGGGGAGACCAATGAAGCTACAAAAGTGATCTTTGAGAAAATAGCCAGTGAAAGAGGGTCTGACCTGGTATTTGCCGATCAGCATTACCATAAAGCTTATTCCATGTTATCTGCAGATGGTATTTACCAGATTATTGCATTGGAAGGCGAAGGTGATATGGCACCATGGAGAGCCGGGACGGACCTGCTGGGTAGTTACCAGTCAATGAATATAATCACTGTCTTAAGTGTTATAGATCAGATCGGAAGGTCTTTTCCACGGTTGAAGAAAATTCATATCGAACGAGGATTCAGGAAGGTGAGGGCAAATACATCTTTTCACGGGAGATGGGAAATTGTTGCGCATAATCCACTGGTAGTATGCGATTCAGGGCATAATGCCGCCGGTATAAGTCAGGTTGTTAATCAGTTAATAAACACTCCGTGTAAAACACTGCACATCATCATAGGTTTTGTACAGGATAAGGATTTTAAAAGCCTGCTAAGCTTGTTTCCCCGGCCGGCCGTGTATTATTTCACTCGTGCCCCCATTCCCCGTGCCCTTGATGAAAAGATTCTCCAGGATACTGGTTCCGGCATGGGTTTAAAAGGGCAGTCATATTCTTCGGTAAGTGAAGCGTATAAAGCTGCAATGGCAAATACCATTAAAGAAGACCTGGTCTTTATTGGCGGCAGCACTTTCATAGTTGCTGATTTCTTTTCCATAAACCAGGGTTCATCTGCATAATCCTGATCTTCTGTAATATCATCAAGGGGCTTTTAATTAGAGTCTGTCAATAAACTCTTAGTGTTTGTTCAGAATGTTCGAGATCAAGGCGCGTGAACATTTTAAACCGGAGAATACTAAAGTATTTGAGGATTTAAAATGTGAGCAGCAACGCAGATATCGGACATTATGGACAGACACTAATTAGAGTCTGTCAATAAACTCTTAGTGTTTGTTCAGAATGTTCGAGATCAAG